>JAICWQ010000242.1 GCA_025934755.1 Chthoniobacterales bacterium
CCATCAGCCCAACTTTCAGGCGAATGTTGATTCCGGATTAAGGCGGCTTGATTACCGAAAATAGCAAGTCCGCAGTTGCCAACGCGCTCCAGTCTGACATCAGTCGTCTCGCCCGCGCACAATCGTCGGCGTCTTCGAATCAGTTATGTGACAAAGCGATCCCGATCTAAGCGTCCTCGAGTCGAACACTTTGGAAGTCCAGGTATAGTCGCCCGAAAATCGCCGGTTCACGGCCGCGGCGTTTTCGCCGCGAAAGCATTCCGCAAAGGCGAGCGCGTGATCGAATATACCGGGCGAAGAATTCGATGGTCCAGCGTTCCGCGTGAACTCGACGATCCACGCATGTACCTTTTCGCAATCGGCGACGGTAAATGGGTAATCGACCCTTCGGTAAACGGAAACGAGGCGCAATGGATCAACCATTCCTGCGCGCCGAACTGCTTTATTCGCGAAAGACAAGGCCGCATTTTCATCCACGCCTTACGCAACATCCGAGCCGGCGAAGAACTGTTTTACGATTACAATCTGGAAACCGATGACGACGTCCCGCGCACGAAAGCGATCGAGAATGAATGCCGTTGCCGGTGTCGTTCGCCGCGATGCCGGGGTACATTGCTCGCACCACCCTGAAATGGGGTCGTACCTAATATTCAACATTTGTCGCTGGCGCAGGATTGAATCGTTGAGATGTTGAGTAGGTAAGATGTTGTTATGATAAACTCGCCTTCAAAATTCTCCCGTGCCTGCTCTGCTGCTGCCGGACTTGTTGTAATTGTTTTTTGTTTTGCCCTCGCGCCATTTGCTGCCGGGCAAAGAGAAAAGCCGGTGCCCGGCGAATTGAAAGTGCATCCGGGCAAGGAAACACAAACCGCTTCTGAAGCCGCAACACCGGCCGGCAAAGAGAATCGCGACAAGGAAAAAGACGAGGAAAAAGAGCAGCCGCCGACCGTGACTGAACACACTCTCACCGTGGGCGGAAAAACGATCCGTTACCGGGCGACGACGGGTTACATGGTGATGCGGGATTGGAGCGAGAAGAAAAAGCCGGAAGAAGGCGAAGGCGAGAAATCGCCCTCGCCATCAAAAGAGACCGACAAATCGAAAGCCAAAGATAAAGACAAGGACGGGAAAGATGGACAGCCGAAACAAAAGGCAAAAGTTTTCTACATCGCCTACACTCGGACCGATGTCGGGGACGATCCAACAAAGAGGCCGATCACCTTCTCGTTCAACGGCGGACCCGGTTCCGCAAGCGTCTGGTTGCATCTGGGCGCGCTCGGACCTCGCCGCACCGAATTGACCGATCGTGGCGAAGCGCCGCTCCCGCCGTATCGGTTGGTCGACAACGAAGCGACCTGGCTCGACGCCACCGATCTCGTTTTCATTGATCCGGTTTCGACGGGTTACAGCCGCACCGCGCCGGACGAGGACCCCAAACAGTTCCACGGATTCAAGGAGGACCTCGCCAGCGTCGGCGATTTTATCCGGCTTTACACGTCGCGTAATACACGATGGGCTTCACCAAAGTTCATCATCGGCGAAAGCTACGGCACCACGCGAGCGGCCGGATTAAGCGATTATTTGCAGGAGCGCTACGGGTTTTACGTCAATGGCATTATCCTGGTGTCGAGCATCCTTGATTTTTCGACGGCCCGCTTCGCGCCCGGCAACGATCGGCCGTATCCATTGTTTTTGCCCAGCTACACCGCCGCGGCGTGGTACCACAAGAAATTGCCGCCGGATCTCCAAAGTAAGCCGCTTGCCGACGTTCTGCGGGAAAGCGAAAATTTCGCATCGAACCAATACTTGCTCGCGCTTAATCGCGGCGATCAGCTCGACGACAATCAGCGCAAGGAACTCGCCAATAATCTGGCGCGATTCACCGGCCTGCCGGCGCAGACGATCGCGCAATGGAATTTCCGGATCCCGGCGCGCCGGTTTTTCTTCGATTTATTGAAAGACAAAAATCGTTCGATCGGGAGGTACGACGACAGGTTCACCGGTATTCGCTACGAACCGGGCACCGAAGAGTACGACTTCGATCCAAGTTACGAAGCCGTTCTGGGTCCTTACTGTGCGATGATGAACGATTACGTGCGGCGCGAATTAAAGTTCGAGAGCGATTTGCCCTACGAAATGATTGCCGATGTCAGGCCGTGGAACTTCGCGAACGTGGCGCAGAATCAGTATCTCGATGTCGCAGACGATTTGCGCAAGGCGATGAGTCGCAATCCTTATTTGAAACTGTGGGTTTGCTGCGGCTACTACGACCTGGCCACGCCGTATTATGCCGCCGAAACCGTGCTGCACGGGATGCAACTCGATCCGAGCATCCGCGACAATTTGCGAATCACCTTTTACGAAGCGGGTCACATGATCTACATCAATCACCCGTCGCTGCTTCAGTTTCGCAAAGACGCGGCCGCCTTTATGCAGGACGCGCTGAAACCACGGGTCGTGTCTGCGGCGGAACCCTAG
>JAICWQ010000123.1 GCA_025934755.1 Chthoniobacterales bacterium
ACGCACGATCGCAATTCCGGCGCTTTGATTCAACCCAAGATCGCTAGCTAATTGGCCGAGCTGAACCGTGTTATTCGAAATGGCCACGTTGGCTGCCACCGAATCGACCTGAATGCCAATCGCGAACGTGCCGGTCAGGTCCCTGATGGTGTTGCCCGCAATTACAAGATCGCCACTGATATTGGCGGGATTGGGCGAAGTAACGTCGATACCGTCGGTTAGAGTAAATCCTGCGCTGAAATGTGCGGGCACGATGTTCTCGATTTCATTGCCGACAATACTGGTGCCGGCACTTCCAAGGATGAGAATCGGCCCCTTGAGCGGGCCATCGAATTTAAGTCCACTAACTGAGTTCTTTCCTGCGAAAACGATAAATGGCCTGTCACCGCCGCTGATTGTCGTGCGCATACCGCCGACTAACTCACCCGTGATGGAAACATCGTTCACGATATTCACACCGGAACCGAGGAATGGCGCGGCCGCTCCAAAGTTAAACGCCAGTGGATGTCCGACGCTGTCGGTGGCCTTGAGCAAAACCGTTCCGCCCTGGTTGATCGCCGCCTGAACATTCTGGACGTCGGCCGGAAAGACACCGGTCGGATAAACAACGGTTGGTGGTTTTGAATAAGCGTTCGGTGCAAAGGATGCCATCACGAGGATGGCCGAAAGAGCTGAAGAGATGGTTTTCATAAAACTTGAGTTGGTCGACGTTGATATCTTTTAATGCGTACTCGGCTTGTTCAGCGGCAACGTGCCGATGAAGCCGCGATAGCGACCGGCATTGAAATCAGGGGCGTAGCCGCAGATTTGTTGGAGATCATTGTTGCCATTCACGCTGGCGAACACTTCGTAGGGAACACCGTTCACCGTAACCATTCCGTCGAAGAATCCTTCTGGATCAACAAAAAATCCTGCGAGATCGTTTCCGTTATTGATTGACAAGAGCTCGCTGAGTAACGAGTCCGGAAATTGAAACGTTGAGAGACTGTTCTTCGAGAGAAGGAACGACATGAACGGACCGAGCGCAGGATCAGTGTAGCCAATACCGGTGATCAAACCCGAATCATTGATGGCAAAGCCACTTGCCTGAGTTCCAAATGGTGTATCGATCCGCTGATATTGGCCGTTTCGTAAAATGAACGCGTGGGTGATCGGCTGCGTCCCATCGTAAGTGCCGACAATATCCCCGACCGAATTTATTCCGTTGGCTTCAGTGTCGAAAGAGCCCGGGAAATCGATCTGCGTCCATTTACCTTTTTTGTAAGAAAACCCGTGAGTTGTGGAAGCAGTGTTATATGAGCCGACAATTACTCCACTATCGCTAATCTTCTGCGGAAACGTCTGCAATGCGCCGGGGTAATTCAGCGCCGAATACGTTGTGCCGTCAAAAATAAATCCATGCTGCTGAGACGCCCCGTCGAGATACGTGCCGACGGCCATGCCTTTGTTGTTGATTCCGTTCACCACCGTAAAATAACCGCCAGGGAAATCGACGTATGTCGGCGTAAACTCGACGTGCCCGGTGCAGACCGGTGACGGCGACGTCGCGACACCGTAAGGCAAACCCATTTCGAAGAAGCTGTATTGTCCGTTGTACGAGCGCGACCGGCTCGATCGGGTGAAGAAATCGATAAAGGCGCCTTCAGTAACGTGATAACTATAGGAGGGCGCCGGGAGGGTAATTTGGCTATCGACAAAAAACTCTACCACATCTCCAACTTCGAGGAGGTCGCGCGCAATAGCAGTGCTGTCACAACGAGCAGGAGTGGGTGTCGCAAAGAAAAATCCGTCCCATCCGGGAGTGAAGTTATTGGTGAAAGGATCGTTCATCCACTCCAGGATCTCATGGCTGAGAACGTAAGTATCCGAATCGTTGAGGCCCGACAAACCTGGGAACTGATAAAAAATCCCGGTGTCATACTTCGTCCCGACAAAGGTTTGAAGGCTGTTTCCACTGCCGGTCATAACACCGTGAAATCCCTCGGCTCCGAAACCACTGACCCGACCCCAGACCATGATCGGCAAAGTGTCCGGGGCAGCGTTGGCGCTCGTTAGCGCTGGGGCAGTCAGGTCAAAAAGGATTTGATTGTCCACCACCGGATGCAGGCCGGTGACGGGATCGTTATAATAGTCGAACGAGCCGTAGGGAACATTAACCGTTTGGACTGCGGCAACCGCGGGCTGTCCGAGCAAGACGTGATAGTTGGGTGACCTAGTCGACACTGAATCCCAAAAGTTGGCGCGTTGAAATGCGTCGCCATACTGAGTGTTGCCCACTTTCACGAGGGGTGCCGGGATATCGTAAACGTAGATCCCCGCGTTATTGTTAAAATCGTAGTTTTGGAAGATCGGCGAGTTGATGATGCCCTGGATCGGCGTTTGGCCGTTGACGAGGTCAGTGGTCGGATCGAAAACGTTTCCGTCGGCAAAAACGAAGCGAATTGGAATCAGTACCGTCGGAATAACCGTCGTAGCTGAGCCTCGCTTCGGATCGGTTCCCACCATGGTGTATTTGTAGACTAGGCCGTTATAAGTGAACGCATCGCTCCAGTGCGGAATCGCAGTTACGCCGGGCGCGTCGGGATTATTTTTCCCGTGAGTCAGATCGAGATGACCGAACCGATGCGATAGACCCAATGAATGGCTATCTTGGCCGCTTTTCAGCGAAGTCATGCCGCTGTTTGCTTCGGTCATGGATGCCTCGTTGTGAGACACAAGGGGGCGCATGCGCGATGACAAAGCGGCAGCAGGTTCGGCAGCCCCGCTATTGTTGCCGACGATCGCCATTGTTATCCAAATCACTCCCAGGGTGTTGAGCACGTTCGACAGTGTTTTCATCACTGACGTACTGCGCGAAACTTGAGCGCTTGTTACGCGCAAAATTGCGGCGCGCCTTACGCCTTCGGTTCCGAGGCGGACTGGCATTCGAGCTAAGGCGTGGCGAAAAGTTTGAGTAGACTATTTGGGACCGAGCGACTGAAGAATTTTTTCGAAGCGCGGGTCACCGCGCAAAGAATCCCAGACCGGGTTTAGACGCAGTTCACCATAGCTCGGCCCGGCTGGCATCTTCGTCAGCATTTCGAGTTGCTCCAACGCCGAATCGGCCTCGCCGCTCCAGGCGCAGATCAGCGCGTAGACGCAACGAACGTCCACGTTGTCGAACGAATCGTGCGTGCTGGATGTAAGCTCAAGGGCCTGTCGTCCTTCGCGCATGGCTTCTTCTTTCCGGCCAAGTCCAGCGTCAACCAAACCCACAACGGCAAGGAACGGACCGTAATCCGGCCGTATTCGAAGGATTTCTTCTTGTTTCACACGCGCGGCCTTGAAGGCAGCCCGCGCCCCGGCGGTATCTCCCTTCATTCGCGCGATCAACGCTTCCTGGAGAGCCATAGTGAATTGCATTCCGCCTCTTCCCGGTTCAAACGCGTCCGGGCCATGCACGCGGAGATCAGCCATCGCGCGATCAGCCGCTGCAGGATCGCGATCATAAAACGCAAGTTCAAGACGCATTACGGCCGACTCAGAGCTATCGGCAGGAATTGTTTCGAGGGCAGCATGCGTTGCCCGGGTATCGGCTCGTTCGTTTATGTCCAGGTGCGGCCGTCCCAACCGATAACCTAGGTTGTCTGGGTCGAGGGAAATTAGGCGATCAACGATCTGCCGTTCCCGATTGTAATCGCGGAGTAAATGATAGGTAGTAGCCGCCGGAGCGAGGATCCTTGCATCTCGCGGATCGAGTTCCATGGCGCGCTCGAAGTCGCGCAGCGCGTCAGTCCATCGGCCCTGACGGCGATCGATGTAACCCAGCCATTCAAAAATCCGGGCGTCGTTGGGCAAAGAGCGGGTCGCCAAGGCAAGCTCGTCTCGGGCCCGATCGTAATCGAGGTAGCCATGATAAAAGTGCCGACCCAGGGCGAGGTGGGCGTCGCCCGAATCAGGTTTAAGCCGGAGAGCCGAATCGATTGCCGTTTTCGCGAGATCAAGCCGGCCGGGCGTTCGATCAAAACCCATATAATAATACTCGTCGTGGGCCTGAGCCAGGCGGCAATAGGCGAGAAGAAACGCCGAGTCGCGCGTAATTGCCTGATTCAGCAATTCGATCGCCTTGAGATAGGAAGCGCCTTGGTCTTTGTATTCTTGAAAATAGGCTCTGTCGATCAACGACGACGCCCGGACGTAAAGATCATAGGCGACAAGGTCCATCGTCGGTCGCTCCCGCATCGCAGCTTTTTCGCGCGCTGTAACTTTGGCTCTCAGCCGATGTGCGATCGCCTGGGCGACTTCCGTCTCAATCGCGAACACGTGATCCAAATCCTGATCGTATTCCTCAGCCCAGATATCTTGATTGCTGCGAGCCTCCACCAGTTGCGCGTTCACGTGTAATTTTCCAGCAGTGCGTCTAACGGTTCCCTCCAGCACATGCGAGACGCCCAGCGCATTCCCGATCTCCCGGACATCTTGTTTACCGCGATACTGCATCACGCTGGTGCGGCTTATAACTTTGAGGTCGGCGATTTTCCCGAGTTTGGTTAAAATGTCGTCTTGAACGCCGTCTGCGAAGAACGCTTGATTTTTGTCATCGCTCAGATTTTCAAACGGCAACACCGCGAGGCCGGTAGCCACTGGATGTTGGATCAATTCACTCTTCCAGAGAATCCAACCCGCGGCTGAAGCTAGCGCAACCAGCGATGCTATTAACGCCGTCGTCATGGTATTGCGACGAATCCACTTACCGCCGCGTGAGATCAATCCAGTGCGGCGCGCGTGAATTGGCTCGTGGTTTAGCCAGCGCTCAAGATCTTCAGCCAGTGCGAGCGCCGAATCGTAACGTCGCTCTGGGTCTTTCTCGATGCACTTCAGACAGATCGTCGACAGATCGCGGTCTATCTTCGGATTTAAAACGCGTGGTTGTCGCGGCTCAGTGTCTAATAAGAGTCTAATTGTTTCGAAGGTTGTACCGCCGGCAAACGGCGGATGACCTGTTAGCAATTGGTAAAGCACCGCCCCAAGACCGTAGACGTCGGTGGCGCAGTTAATCGCTCCGTTGTTTCCCACCGCTTGTTCCGGCGCCATGTAACTGGGCGTGCCCAGAACTTCCATTGTCCGCGTAACGGTGCTTTCACTCTCGACCAATTGGGCAAGGCCGAAATCAGTCAGATGCGGTTCACCTTTTTGATCGAGAAGGATGTTCCCCGGTTTGATGTCTCGATGAAGGATGTGGTGCTCGTGCGCGAAGTGAACCGTTCGCGCTATCTTCGCGATTAGTTCCGCCGCCTTTCGTGGCGGCATTGGCTCTCGTTTGGCTACTTCATCGAGTTTTCCACCTTCGATGAACTTCATGCTGAAGTAACAGGAGCCGTCGCGCTCGCCGACTTCGTAAATAGGTACGATGCCGGAATGTTCTAAACTCGCCGCCGCTTCGGCCTCCAAACGAAAGCGCTTTAAATGTGCTTCCGTTGCCCATTGGCCAAGTCCAATGATCTTTAACGCAACCGTCCGGTTGAGACTCTTGTGGCGTGCCCGAAAAACAACGCCCTGACCGCCGCGGCCGACTTCTTCGAGCAAGTCGTAATCGCCAAAACTGCCGAACATTTTTCCCAGACGGGTTGCTTTCTTTTTCGTCGATTCCACCGAGCCATCGTGGCCGGCTCCGTCGACCTGATCTTCTGGGTTGTGCTCGAGCAGATTAAGGCCGGTCTCAAACAAACATGCGGTGCAAAGGCCTTCCGGTGCGTCGGCAAAAATCTCCGTTGCGCACTTTCGACAAACTCTGATTACACTGCTCATCGGAGGAGAGTCGCATGAGCGCTCGCCATTCTGTACTGCGCGAATTTCCATCCCGCGTTACGACCGCAATACCGAAATGAGATAACGCAGCTCATCTTCAATATCACTGGCGATGGCGACCGTGTTACCGATCTCCTCTCGCAGCAAGATTTGATATCGCCGGCGAAAACGGTGTAATGCCTGGCGCACTGCGTTATCTGTCATGCCTAATTGGGAGGCAATCTCCGCCCGTGATGGCGCGCCCGGTTCGTCCGGCAGCAGCTGCTTCAGCAAATCGAATAGTTCGGCATTTCCGGCGGAATAGTACTCGTTCTTTAATCGGCCTAACACCTGTTCCATAAGCCTCAATGCCCAGCGGCGCTCGTAGATCCGATCCGCGCTAAGATGTTCTATCGATTGGATATCGATGAACTCCTTCGCGTTCAGCTCTTCCAAAGGTATCGGCCGCCGCCCGCTGCCCCGCTTTGCTGCGATCGCCCGGCGATGCTCGCTTGCGAGGAAATGTTTCAGCGACGTCAGAAGATAAGAACGCAAGCGTCCCTTTTCGCGGCGAACCACATCCAGATCACGACGCTCCAGAATTAACGCGAAAAAACTTTGAGTAAGATCTTCGGCCTCCTCCGAACTACTCCCGTGTCGTCGGACAAAGCTGTGCACGGGATGCCAATAGATCCGGCAAAGCTTGTTGAGCGCTTGTTCTGCTGCCGGCGACCGCCCTTGGGCCTCCAGCACAATGCTCCAATTCGTGGTGGTAAACGCAACGCCAACACTGGGGTGTGCGTTCCCTGCCTCAACACCTGCTTCCATAAAGGGTGCCGCCCATTACACCGCAAATTTCAATGCTGAACAACGAGGTAGTTATTTACGCGATCGGTAATTCTCGCCCTGCAGCGAGACGTCGCCTTATACGCAATTCCAGGAAGAGCCCTGCGGCTGGCCGCTGGTCGCTTCTTCAAGCGGCATACCCTGTGCTCGTTCTTTATATGAATGAGTCGCCGGCCATCTATCCTGTTAGCCCTCGCAGTCGCTCTCAGCGCGCCCGGGATTTCCTGGCTGATCTGGCGTGAGCCGGATCACACCCAAACAGCGACCCTCGTGTCCGAACCCTACCGGCTCGATAGGATCTACCGGTCCATGCAGGGACCGATGTCGATTGCGAGCAATATCCATCTCGCGAGCGCCAATAAATGTCCGGTGCAATGGATCACCGGGGTCGAGGCCGAAGTGGTCGATGCCGAAAAAGAGACCCCGGTGTCACAAGAATTCTTTTGTCATTCCAATCTCACGTTTGGCGAACACAGCGGCACACCGGATCGATACAATCGCGAGCTGGGCGGGAAAACGCATCTCGACTGGCGACTGTTCACCCTTGCCCCGGGTCGATTGTCGATCCAACTGCCGCCGGGCTTTGGTGTTCCGGTCCCGGCTGACGCGCCGCTCGATTACGTGACGATGTCGTTAAACCTGAATAAGCGGAACGAGGTCGTGAACGTTCGGATGCGCACGAAATTTCAGACCATCGCCGGTGATCAACCCGGCGCACCGACCAAAGCGCTTTTCCGTCGCGCCTTGTATGTGCTCGATCGTCACGGCGTTACTTCCGACATGGGACCGGCCTGCAGTATGAGCGAAGCTACCCAACATATCGGGGCCGCGTGCGGCGAAATGTCGAAAATCAATCTCGTCGATAATCGAGGCGCTGCCCTGATGAATCATTGGATCGTCCCGCCCGGCCATCACATTTACAAGACCGAGATTACCCAACAATTGAATCTGCCCTTCGACACGACCGTTCACTACGCAACCATTCACGTTCATCCATTCGCCCGCGCGATGGAGTTGCGCGATCTGACCACGGGCAAGATTGTCTTCCATTTAAACTCACAAGATTGGAAGGACCGCGTCGGCGTCGCCCACGTCGACGAATTCAAATCCACCGAAGGCGTTCCAATTTTCCGCAGCCATCGCTACGAATTGACCGCGGACTACGACAATACCTCCAACGCAAATACCGACGCCATGGCAATTCTTTATCTGTATCTGCTGGAGAAGGATCTGACCTGATCGGACAAGAAAGCTGGACCCGCTTGGATTGGACGAATCATCAAGTTGGGGGATGTCACTCGTCGCTTCCTAAATCTTGAATTTGAGATACGGCCCCAATTTTCCCCCGGCGCGGATTTTTCGGATGTTTGTCGTCGATGTTGACGTTCCGCGACCGCGGCAGGCTTTCTGGATAATTGCGACAGAGGAATTGTATCAGGCCGTCGCGGACTTCGCAGCGGGGATCGCCGAGTTTGCCGGCGTCGATGCCGCCGACGAGTGCGCGCTCGGCGTCGCCAAGAATCACTTAGTTAGGCAGCCACCAAGTCGATCTTGATCTTTTTCCCGAGGGACCGTGCCGCCCGATTGAGCGTTGCCAGAGTGACTGATGTGTTCTTAGGATCGAGCAAACGATGAACTGCAGCGCGCGACGTTCGCATTTCCGCAGCCATCGCGCTTTTATTGATCCGCTTCTGTTTCATCAGATCACCGAGTTTCATCGCGATGGCTCGCTTGAGGGCCGCGGCGTGTACTTCTTCATACCAGCCTTCCTTTTTCAGAAAGCCGGTAAAACTGCTTCCGCGATGTTCGTTCTTACGCTTTGCTGCTTTTGAGATAGGCATTTTTCGGTTGCAGAGCCAAAGCTCTGTCCTGTTTGGGCGTTTTCTTGGTTGTTTTGATGAAGCCGTGCAAGAGCACGAGCTCACCTGCATGCTCGAAAAATAGTGTTCGTGCGATACGGTTCGGAAGCGAGCTGCGGATTTCCTGAATACCAGAGCCGGCGTTCCGGGCGAGCGGCATCCCAAGCGGCCACCGAAATTGCACAGTCATTATGTCCACTCCAATTATCTTTCGTTCAGTTTTTGATAACTGCTTCAGCCATTCCCGCACCGGCTCTCGCCCCGTTTCCGTCCGAAAGAAAACTGCGGCAAAGGTCGAGGGGCACTGCATGACTGTATCAATTCTGATACATATATCAAGCAAATTTTAGGCCGCACTCCATCGAAGACTGAGACGCTGAAAACTGAAATTAGGATTCAGAAGACGCGCCGTCAGTTTTGGCGTCGGGATGTACACCAGGCGACTTATCGCCTTTCTCGTGCTCCGAACCCGGCGTGACTTGGTCTTTTTCTTCGGGCTGAGGCGTGTGGATGCCCGTCTTCGACGTTCAGGTTGTGGGTTTTGGGAGGCTTTCTGGATAATTGTGACCGAGAAACTGAATTTATTCTTTCGATATCGCCGCGCAGCTGTGGTCGTGGAAAACGGGCTTACTCATTCTCGCCCGGCGTGGGCGTCGCGGGCGCGCGCCGATTTTGCTGTTGCGATTGCTGTTGTTGCCGCTGCTGTTGCAGTTGTTGCTGTCTCAGCTGCTGCTGCTGAGCCTGTTGCTGTTGTCTTAACTGTTGCTGTCTTTGCTCGGCTTGTTGCTGTTGCAATTGCTGCTGCCTCATTTGCTGCTGCCGGAGTTGCTGCTCTTTTTGCTGAGCCTGTTGTTGTTTCAATTCCT
>JAICWQ010000190.1 GCA_025934755.1 Chthoniobacterales bacterium
AGCATTGGCGCGCTTATAAATCCAACACAGCAGGCTATAATTTCCGCCTGGAAACTCTGGCATTCCACACCAGCCGTTATTCCACCCCCGCCAGAACACAAGCACCGGCCGCCGAAACAAGCGGGCGATCCAAACATTCACCGCGTCGCGCCGCAGTGCGCGAAACCTTTCACTATCCAAGCCAGGATTGATATGAACCAAGTCTGGCCGGATTTGAATTATTTTTACAGCCAATATCAACCAATCAATGATGAGCCGAATCAAGGTGATGCGCACCATCGGCGACTTACCGCGGAAATAGAAGCGCTGCGCTTTGCCAACGTCAACGAAGTGGACGGGCAGGCTTAGGTGTTTAGCAAGGGCACAATAGTAGTTAAAGATACCACCGCCCGCACTTGGGCGATCTCGGACGATCAGAATACGGCGATTCAATTCACGATTCCTTCCTGCTGCGGCAATTTGCATCCGCCTCGCCTATTACCGGCGACTGTTCTGGTCGGATTTGCCGGACCGTCGCTTAGCAGGCCAGTCGCCGAGTCTTTGATTTCACAGCCAAAAATCTCAACGTCCGTTCGACTATTTTGCTGCCAAACCGGCTCAAAACACCACCGAATTACTGAAGAATTCGTACGCCCTGCGGGGCTTCGGGGGAATTTGGATCAAACTCAAAAGCTCCGATGTCTGGTGCGGCACCGAACCAGTGTCGGCGCGGGTCATTCGGGTCAGCTGGATTTATCGGATCGTCGTCAGCTGTCGGACAGTGATAGCCAGGGATCACGACCCCGGCATCGATTAGCGGACTTCCAGACGCGGGAGTAAATGCGGCTGCAATCTCAGCAGCGACGTAAGCTCTCTTCCCTTCCACGTCCGAATTCGCTGGCCAGTTCATATCGAGAAAAAAGCTCGGGTAATCGGCGTCTATGTTATCTGCGTTACCAGGCGGATAAGGATCGCTCCGTCCGGGCACCAAGACCGGATTTCCGAAATCGTCGCTCGCGAGTTTCGGGTCACCGCTGAACCCTGAATTGCCAGTCCCGTCTTTGGCCCAGTTATGTGTGCCGGAGATGACTATGCTGGTAGAGTAATCAGAAAGCGTATTGAATCCTGAGCAGTTATTCCGGAGATCGTACGCCGTTGAGTCAGCCCAAATGCCATATTCCCAATTTCGCAGCGTGGTGTTGTTATACATCTGGAAAGGCGTTCCGGCGATGCCGCGCATTTCGTACCCTCTGTGCAGATTAGCATAGGCGAAGTTGCCTCTAGAGATAGTGTTCTTGCCTGGCTTATAGAATTTCACCCCGTTGCCACCATTGGGTCCGTTAGCAATCGTGATGTTATTTTCCAAGTCGAGATAGTCCGTCGCCGTGTTAAAGCCGTCGTCCGCGTTGTGATAGGCGATCGTCCTCACGACATAGTTGTTGATCCCGTGGTTATTCGTCGGGTCCGAATCGTAAAAATACTTGTTTTGTCCGGCACCGGCTGAGTTACCGCCGCCTTCGGGATCTCCGGTGAGTGAAACTGTGGGAAGCACCTTGATGTCAGCCGGTTCGAAACCGTTCTTGTAAAACAGACAGTCGGCAACCACGTTATTGAGCCAAAACATAGGGGTCGAACTAACTAACGCCTCGAAGAATCCCGAGCCATGACGGTTGTTGTGTGATTCGCACCAGCGAAACACGTTCCCCTGATGTGTGACCGCTGCGGGTTCATTGAAAAAGATTCCTTCATACCATGCATCGTGCACAACGCACTCGGCCATGTAAAGAAAGCTGCTTTTGGCGTTAAAACAGTTCTGTTCAGAGTTTTCGAGTTCAAGTCCGACAATCTGAATGTAATCAGCATCGCATTCCAGCAGCGTCTCACGGTAGGCTGGGTGGGCTACCCCGTCCGCATAACCATCCTGGTTCAGATCCCGATCCTCGAACGAACCCGATCCACGAAGAATTACGCTCTCCGCATTGTAATTTTCGAATCGGATGGGATTAGTCGCCGTTCCGGAACGCGTAATTTTCATGACGTTGACATTGGTCGTTGTAAAAGCGTCCACGTAAGTGCCCTGTCGGATGTAGACGACGTCTCCAGGAAGAACGACATCAGCTGCACCCTGGAGCGTCTTGTAACCCAACCCGTCCGTGCCCGATCCATCGCGGTTCGCAATCGAATACGTTGTCGTATCGGCCGTTAGGTTCCCGTCTACGTAGAGCGTGCGTCCACTGGGGTTGACGACCGTGATCGTCACTGTGTCATCCGCGGTTGTTGTTCCGTTACTCACCGTGAGCGTAAAAACGTAAGTGCCCGCTGGGTTTGCCCCAATAATAATCGGTTTCACCCGGTCGAAGCCGACGAAATCCAAATGCGCACCGCTGGTCTGGTGCCAATAGTAGGTGAGCGTTGCGCCACCCGAGTCGCTCGATCCGCTTCCATCAAGGATGATAGGGACCAAGGTCCCAACCGTCTGGTCCGGCCCGGCGTTCGCGGTTAAGGTGGCGTTTGCACTTGCGACCGACGCGAGCATCCCAAAGACCCAGCACAAAAAAGTGAGCCATGCCCGGGGCGTTTTCAGTCGAGATAACTTCAGTTTGTTTGTCCCAGCCACCATCGTAAGGCCTCAAAGAATGCTGCGCAGCCGTTTGCGCCCGGCGTTTAGTTCCCCATTTGGCCCAGTTAATTATAGCTAGATGCATGCCACTTCAGGCGAGCAGCGGCGGCCTTTGTTTCCGCACCCCAAGCGATGAGGATCGGCCATCACGGATCCGAGTTGCTGTGGTTCTGCCCACGTAACTTGCACGATCGTGGAATGATCGGGCTCATGTTGAGCCGACCTCGCATACCGCAACTCTCTGCGCCGAGGACGCGATCCTTGTCGACCGGCAACGGCCGGGACTTTCCGGCCGCTGCGATTGCCACCACATGCCGAGGACGAGCAAGGCCCAAAGGCGGCTGGCATGGTCCCGTTGTCCTGCACAATGCTGTGCAATGAAGGTTTCAATAAAGGGCCGATCCCGGAGTCCCAAATCATCGAGCATCCGATCGCTTAACGTATCTCGCAGCAGGCTCAAGAGAGGACCACGAAACCAGCGAGCCAGTGGAACACTAAAGCCACTCTTGGGTCTCTCCATCAGGCCTTTCGGCAGCCGTCGGTAAACGAGTTTCTTGAGCAGCAATTTATCGCGCAGCAATGTGCTCGGAAGCTGCATCGCGAATTCGACAATGCGATGATCGAGGAATGGAGCACGTGTTTCGAGCGAAGTCGCCATGCTCGCGCGATCAACCTTCACGAGGATCGCTTCCGGCAGATAGGTCAATAAATCGGCCGCCATCGCACGCCGGCGAAGAGTAAGGTTGCGAGCATCGTTCCACGCCCGATCGAATTCCGCGAACTCGGGCGCGGTTCCGGTCAACGCCGCGACTTCTTCCACGGAGAATACGGTGATCAATCGGCGATACAGGTCGATCGTTGGGCTGCCAATGAGGTCCGCCACTCGACCGAGCTTCCCGGGCAGGTGTTTGGTCAGCGGCCGAATCAACTTACCGAGGGGTGCAATCGATCCGAACAAAGCTGTCAGCTGCTCAAGAGTATGGTAACGCGCGTATCCCCCAAAAAGCTCGTCGCCGCCATCTCCTGAAAGCGCAACCGTCACCTGCTTTCGGGCGACACATGAGACGAGATGGGTTGGCAGCGCCGAGGGGTCCGCAAACGGTTCGCCATACGTTTCCGGAATCGTCGGGACGAGATCTAGCGTCTGCTGCTCGGTCATCAGCTCGCAGGTGTGATCGGTCCCAAGACTGCTGGCCACCGCAGCTGCGTATCGCGACTCATCGTATTCCGGGAATTCAAAACCAATCGTGAAGGTCTTGACGTTACCCGGGCAGAGTTCAGTCATCAAAGCGACCACGGCGCTCGAATCGATTCCGCCAGAGAGGAAGGCCCCCACCGGGACATCAGCAACCATTTGCCCGGCAACTGCATTCCTTAACAGTAACTCAGTCTGCTCAGCAGCCTCACGAGCGCCAAGCCTGAGAAGTGGCTTTTCCTGGAAGCTCAGCGGATCCCAGTAACGCCAAATCCGGGTTTCCCTCTTACGAACAACCATGGCATGTCCCGGAGGGAGCTTTCGCACGCCATTGTAGATCGTGAGCGGCGCGGGAACGTACTGATAATGCAGATAGAGCGCGAGGGCAGACCTATCAAGGCTGCAGTCAACCCAGGGAACTTCTGTGAACGCGCCAAGTTCGGAAGCAAAGACAAATCCTTCAGACGAATCAGCGTAATACAGCGGCTTTTCGCCAAGTCGATCTCGGGCCAGGAATAGCTGCTTTTGTGTAGAATCCCAGATCGCAAAGGCGAACATCCCGACAAGGCGATCGAGTAAACCCAATCCCCAGCCTTGATATCCGCGAAGTAACACCTCGGTATCAGTGTGAGAGTGATATAGTTCATCGGATTCGAGTTCGGAACGCAATTCTTTGAAGTTATAAATCTCTCCGTTAAAAGTGATCACGAGATCGTTCGAGCGCATCGGCTGATGTCCCGCTGGAGAAAGATCGAGCACTGCCAGTCGACGCTGCCCCAGTACAATCTCCTGTGCATGATTCCGCCAAATCCCCTGGTCGTCGGGCCCGCGGTGAGCAAGTCGCGTCAGCATGGCCTCGACGCAGCCGACATCTGCCGGTCGCTGCTGGGCGAAAGTCGCGATTCCCGCTATTCCACACAT
>JAICWQ010000243.1 GCA_025934755.1 Chthoniobacterales bacterium
GACCATTGATCAGAACACTGCCCGTGACCAATACAGTGGTAGCAATCATAAAGACAGCCAGAGGTGCTTCGAGCCGAAGCACAAAGCGCCGTACGTAATCCAGAAGGGTTGAATGCAGCGACAGCATGGGTATCCTCGCCGGTTGGGCTTCGGATGGACGACGCAATCTTCTACTTCGCCCGCGACGAAGACTTTAGGGAAGCGTCAGGATATGTTGCCGACGCCTTGGTTTTCTCTTGAGATTCCTCTACTTTCCTTTGCTTTTCGGCCTCAAGCACTCAGGCCAATAATGGCGAGGAATTTTCTTGATCTTGTTCTTTGAAGATTTTGAACTCGACGTGAATCGGCGCGAGTTGCGCCGAGCCAGAGCTAACGTGAGCATTGAACCGCGCGTATTCGATTTGCTCGCGTACCTTATTCGCCATCGTCAGCGCGTCGTGAGCAAGGACGATCTCATTGCGGAGGTTTGGGACGGCAGGATCGTCTCGGATTCCGCCGTGACGACGTCGATAAATGCGGCTCGTGTAGCAGTCGGCGACGATGGCGACCGGCAACGGTTGCTAAAGACGGTGCCGCGCAAAGGCTTCCGCTTTGTCGGGAGCGTGCGGGAAGCACAAGTTACGGAGGAACTAAGGGCGAGCGACGCGCCACTCACATTGCCCGATAAGCCTTCGATCGCCGTTTTGCCGTTCCAGAACATGAGCGGCGATCCAGAACAGGAGTATTTTGCAGACGGCATTGTTGATGAGATTATATCGGGCCTTGCACGTACCAAGTGGCTTTTCGTGATCGCGCGAAACTCCAGTTTCGTATACAAGAGCAAAGCGGTTGACCTCAGACAGATTGGGCACGAACTGGCGGTTCGCTATCTGCTGCAGGGAGGTGTGCGTAAGGCCGGAGATCGAATCCGGGTGTCGACTCAGCTGATAGATGCCGAAACCGGCGCTCAGCTTTGGAACGACCGATTTGACCGCACAATGACTGATATCTTCGCCTTACAAGATGACATTGCCTTGAACGTCATCGGAGCAATCGAGCCTACGCTCCGAAACGTCGAGATCGAGCGGGTCAAACGGAGACGGCCGAATAGTCTCGACGCCTATGATCTCGTATTGCGGGCATCGCCGCATGCACTTAGTCACATTGCAGAAGACGCAGCAATCGCAATTCCGCTCCTTCACAAAGCGCTTGAATTGGAGCCAAACTACAGCGGAGCGCATGCACCATTGGCCTTGTGTTATCATTCGCGCTTTAGCCGCGCCGGCCTACGACAGGAAGATCAGACTGCTGCAATTCGTCATGCGCGCGCGGCTGTTGCGACGGGTGCTGACGACGCAGCAGCGCTGGGCATCGCTGGTTTCGTTATTTCGCTGGACGCGCACGATCACGCGACCGCACTCGACCTGTTCGATCGAGCCCTTTCACTTAGTAGTTCGAACTTCTTCGCCTTGTG
Source organism: Chthoniobacterales bacterium (assembly GCA_025934755.1). Classification (GTDB taxonomy): domain Bacteria; phylum Verrucomicrobiota; class Verrucomicrobiia; order Chthoniobacterales; family UBA10450; genus AV40. The sequence goes on from JAICWQ010000243.1 coordinate 1,454, forward strand.
CTCCAGCGCATTGACGCTTTCCTGGCTGGGAAAGGCAACGGTGGCTATTGAGCGCAGCGAACGCGCTCTTCGCCTAAGCCCATTCGATCCACTAAACTATTTGTCTTTGAACGCCCAGTCGATTTCGTATTTTCAGCTTGAGCAATTTGAAAGAGCCTATGAAGTTGCAAAACGCTCGGTGGAACTGAATCCAAGGTTCAGTGTTTCGCGAGCGTTTTTGACGGCAACGCTTGCACGCCTCGGCCGCAGCGAGGCAGCTCAAGCAGAGGCGAAGCAGGTTTTAGCGTTGGATCCCGGATTCTCCGTTGAGAAGTTTGCGATTACGGTTGGGATCGAACCACGGGTGTTTTCGCCGATGGCAGACGCTTGGCGGATCGCCGGGCTACCCTAATCACCCCTAGCCTCGATTTCGACCATACCAAACCAATCCGCCGGTGCTGCCGTTCTCTTGTGCCTGCTCGCTCCTTGTTGGCGGATAATAGGGAACGACGCTAATGGTACGTTTCGACTGATAGCCTCGTCGGCTTCAACGGCAGCTCTGGAGGGTGAAGCCGACATGGCGGGCAATGGACCAAAAACGACGTTCATGCCCCTTTCGGAAGTCGCGGGCCCTTCATCGCAGTCCGAGTAAGGTACTGCGGCGTTTTCCCGCACTCTATGCATTTAACGATTGATGCAGGATCACCGAGGGCGGCCCTAATGCAGCATGGGGAGGAGAAGATGAAACTTCTTCGCCGACAGTTCCTGAGTTTGTCAGTTGGTGCTGGCGTTATTTCAATCGCGTTGCAGAGTGCCGGCGCAGACACCTACCCCTCGCGGTCAGTGAAAATCATCGAACCTATTGGTGCCGGAACAGCAGGTGATCGCTACCTTCGATCCATTGCTCAGGAATTGGAGAACTCGCACCACCAGGCGTTCGTCGTCGAGAACCGACCTGGAGCAGGCACTACAATCGGCACTGATTATGTCGCTCACGCGGCGCCTGACGGATACACCTTGTTGATGATGTCGACCACGTCGAC
>JAICWQ010000073.1 GCA_025934755.1 Chthoniobacterales bacterium
GAAGGTGACAGGTCGCAACTCATCATTTCAATTCCGCGACAGTAAAGATGATAGCAAAACTATCGGTGCGAAGCTGGGAGTCGCCCATCTGCTGGAAGGGAGCGTGCGCCGCGCGGCTGATGTGGTCCGTATCAGCGCTGAGTTAATCAACGCATCGGACGGTACCACTCTTTGGTCTCAACATTACGACCGTCCCTACAAAGACCTATTCAAACTCCAGGATGACATTACGACGGCGGTCGCCAACGCCCTCAAGGCAAAACTGCTGAACACGAGCGACGCCGCTGCGCAGACTGACCGGCCACCAAGCGGGAACCTCGAGGCTTACAACGCTTTCCTTAAAGGAAACTTTCATTTTCAGCACAGCACAAAGGACGGCCTTCGCCAGGCGATCGATTCTTACCAGACCGCGGTTTCGCTCGATCCGAAGTATGCCCAGGCTTACGCCGCGATGGGCTCCGCTCAGACGTTTTACGCCGACTACTTTTCCGGCGCTGAGGCACAGCAGAACTTTGCCATGGCGCGGGCTTCCATTAACACAGCGTTAACCTTGAATCCGGACCTCGCGGGCGCGCACGGGTCGCATGCTCTTCTCCTGGCTTTTGCAGACCTCGATTTCGTGGGCGCGAAAACCGAATTCGAGCGCGCGGTCCAGCTGGCGCCTAACGACCTGAACGTCGTAGCGTCTCTGGCGCAAATGCGTGCGGCGTTTGGGCATCCGGAAGCGGCCATCGAACCAATCCGCAAGACATTGGAAAACGACCCACGGAACGCCGGCTGGTATGGACTATTGGCGAACGACCTGATGGCAGTTGGGCGCCTCGATGAGGCGGAAGAAGCAACCCGGCAACAAATTGACCTGGGAGGGGCCGAGGAAACCGTAGAGTCGCGATTAAGCAAGATCGAAGTGCTACGCGGAAATGTGTCGGCTGCCCTCGAGAAAGCTGAACAATTACGTCCCGGAAAATTTCGCGATCTTGCCCTGGCCCGAGCGCGTCAGATTGCCAACGACCCAGCCGCAGCATCGGCCACGCTCCAAACGCTGATTGATCACTACGCCGACACCGATGCGTATTATATTGCCGGCGTCTACGCCCTGCGAAAGGATCCGGACGGTATGTTTAAATGGTTGGATCGCGCTTGGGCTAATCGCGAGAACAGCGTCAGCATTCTGTATTATGATCCGTTTCTCTTGCGCTACAAAGACGACCCGCGTTTCGCTGCCTTTTGCCGAAAAATCGGATTGCCCACGCCCGCCGAGGTAGCGGCAGCCTCTAAGCCATGAGCCTCCGCAATCTCCCTCTATATATAGTACGCAATGAGTAGCCCGGCCGAGCAACGCCCGCCTTCGCCAGGCCTACGGCGCGGCAAGCAATTCTCTTCGCGACCGCGCGTTGGAGATTACGATACAACTGAGCAATGACCAACGCTACAGAGCAGCGCAAGCTGGCTGCGATCATGTTTACCGACATGGTTGGCTACAGCGCCCTTTCCCAACGGGACGATAAGCTGGCACTTGAGTTACTTGAAGAACATCGTGAGCTACTTAGGAAGATTTTTCCGCAATTCAACGGGACCGAAATCAAAACGATCGGCGACGCTTTTCTGGTCGAGTTCAACAGCGCCTTGGAAGCGGCTCAATGCGCGATCGAGATTCAGCGCAAGCTGGCCCATCGCAATGCCGACGCGCCGTCGGACCGGCAGATTGAGCTAAAGATCGGCATTCATATTGGCGATGTGGTGCATCGCGGCGGCGACGTTTACGGGGACGGAGTAAACATCGCTTCGCGCATCGAACCGCTCGCGGGCGCGGGCGGGATTTGTGTGTCAATGGATGTGGAACGGCAAATTCGCAACGCGGTGGAAACGCGTTTCGAAAAACTCGGGCCTACCGAGTTGAAAAATATTTCCGTCCCGATGGAGCTGTTTCGGATTGTGCTGCCGTGGGAACGGTCGGCTCCGCCGACCGTCAAAACCGAAAACCGAAAACCGAAATCCGAAACAATTATCAACCCAGCCACGAGATGGATTTGGGTCGCGGCCATCCTATTAATCCTTATCGGCGTCGGATGGTGGTGGCGTTCTGGCACCGGAAGGATTTCGGCGGGTCGTCCGGACAAAAACGAACCTGTGCCCCGGCAGAGTGAGCCAGCTCCAATTCCGGAAAAATCCATCGCCGTTCTGCCGTTTGAAAATCTTAGCGAGGACAAATCGAATGCTTTTTTTGCTGATGGCGTGCAGGACGAAATTCTTACCGATCTGGCAAAGATTGCGGATCTGAAAGTTATTAGCCGCACGAGTGTCATGCAGTACCGGAACGCAGCGGGGCGTAATTTGCGTGAGATAGGCAAGCAGCTTGGAGTTGCCCACGTCGTGGAAGGAACAGTGCAGCGCGCGGCGGACAAGGTGCGCGTAAATACACAGTTGATCAATGCGCGCACCGATGTTCATGAATGGGCTGAAAACTACGATCGACCGGTTAATGACGTGTTCGCCATTCAGAGCGAGATTGCCCAGACGATTGCCGAGCAACTAAAAGCTCACCTCTCCCCAACCGAAAAAGCGGCTATCGCGCAAGCGCCAACCAAAGATATCGTCGCAAACGATCTCTACCTTCGCTCGCGCGCGTTGGACGACATGTCAAACGATCCGGGCGCGAAGGGCTATTTGCTTCAGGGGATCACCCTCCTCGAGGAAGCACTTCGACGCGACCCGAATTTCGTCTCTGCGCAATGTCTGCTCTCGGAAATCTACACCGACCTTTTCTGGTTTGGATTCGATCACAGTCCTGCACGACTGGAACAAGCGCACGCTGCCTTGCAACAGGCCGAACGCATTGCTCCAAATACGGGCGAAGTTCACATGTCGAAAGGTCTTTATGCTTATCACGGCTTCCGCGATTACGAACAGGCCCGCAAAGAGTTTGAACTTGCTCGAGAAAGTTTACCGAACTCCTCTCGACTCTTTCTCTATACCGGAGTAGTCGATCGGCGGCAGGCACGGTGGGACGATGCATTCAGGAACATGGATCGGGCCGTTGAGCTTGATCCACGGAATTTCCTAGTGCTCGAGGAAGCAGGATTCACCTATGGGGGCCGTTCGCATTGGGATGCGGCCAAGGGACTTCTAGAACGAGCAATTCAAGTATCGCCGAAAGATTACTTCGCCCGAATCCAACTCGCCTCGAACTCGTTTTACGAGAGGGGCGATCTTGGGCCGTTGCGCGCACAGTTGAACGTCTTTCTTAAAGAAGGATCGGAAGCTACCACAAATGCGGCTCAGGACTTTATCGAATGCGCATTGGCAGAACGCGATCAGGCCTCAGCAGCACAGGCCCTCACTTTCATTCCTGCAGAAGGGTCCATTTTTGAACCTGCCAATTTTCTCACGCCTCGCGATTGGTTTGTCGGGCTCGTGGCCCGCAGCTTCGGCGATACTAAAGAGGCGCAAAGAGCTTTCACGGCTGCGCGCGTGATTGCGGCGAAAACCGTGCAGGATCAACCCGATTATGCGGCAGCCTGGAGTTGGCTCGGCATGATCGATGCCGGCCTTGGCCGCAAGGCCGACGCCATCGCGGAAGGCAAACGCGCATGTGAGTTACTTCCGATTTCCAAGGATGCTTGGGAAGCTCCGATTTACATCACCAATCTCGCGCTCATTTACGCGTGGGTTGGCGAAAAAGATCTGGCACTCGAACAACTTACCATCGCCGCCCAAAACGCACCTGGTATCAGTTACGGTGACCTCAAACTTGATCCACGATGGGATTCGCTTCGTGGCGACCCACGTTTCGAAAAACTCGTCGCATCGCTGGCGCCGAAAGACGCCAGCGCAAAATAATGGACGAAGAGATACGCAAGCTGTCGGCGATCATGTTTACCGACATGGTGGGTTACAGCGCGCTGTCGCAACGTAACGACAAGCTCGCTCAGGAGCTGTTAGAAGAACATCGCCAATTGTTGCGCGAAATCTTTCCGCGCTTTCATGGCACCGAGATCAAAACCATCGGTGACGCGTTTCTCGTCGAATTCAACAGCGCCTTGGAAGCGGCGCAATGCGCGATCGAAATCCAGCGCGCGCTTGCAAAGCGAAATGCAGACGCGCCAGCTGGTCGTCAGATTGAGCTGAAGATCGGCATTCACATCGGCGATGTCGTGCATCGCGGCGGCGATGTTTACGGCGACGGAGTGAACATCGCCTCGCGCATCGAGCCGCTCGCCGGCGCGGGGGGAATTTGCGTTTCGATGGATGTGGAGCGCCAGATTCGCAATGCGGTGGAAACCCGTTTCGAAAAACTCGCGCCTACCGAGTTGAAAAACATTTCCGTGCCCATGGAACTCTTCCGCATCGTGCTGCCGTGGGAGCGCGCGGCAGGCGGCACAAAATCTGAAATCGGAAATCTGAAATCTGAAATGAAAGGTCGCTCATGGGTTTGGGCGGCCGCTCTTGTTGTCGCGCTCGCGATTGTTGGATTTTTGTTGATTCGCTCACGTTCGCACTTGGAGGGCGGAGCTCCGTCGACGCCGAATACTGCCAGTGCGCCTGGCACGGAGCGGGCTGCAATTCCCGAAAAAAGCATCGCCGTTTTGCCGTTTGAAAATCTGAGCGATGAAAAAGCGAATGCTTACTTTGCCGAAGGCATTCAGGATGAAATCCTGACGCGGCTGGCCAAGATCGGTGCGCTCAAAGTCATTTCGCGCTCTTCCACTCAGAGATACAAAAGCTCGCCGGATAATCTGCGCGAAGTCGGAAAGCAGCTTGGCGTTGCCACTGTTCTGGAAGGCAGCGTGCAAAAAGCCGGGGATGCTGTGCATATCAATGTGCAGCTCATTAAGGCCGCGACTGACGCGCACCTTTGGGCCGACAGCTACAATCGAAAACTTGACGACATTTTCGCCGTCGAAGGTGAAGTGGCCGGCGCGATAGCAGATGCGCTCAATGCCAAGCTCTCCGGTGCGGAAAAACAAGTCATCGCGGCCAAGCCGACAAACAATCCGCAAGCCTATGACGCTTACCTGCGCGGATTGGCGCTCTTCCGCAAAAACGACTACGACAGTAACCAAAAGGCTGAACCGTTTTTGACGCAGGCCGTTCAGCTCGATCCCGGTTTTGCAATTTCCTGGGCACTATTGGCGAGGCTCAATGCTTTGGAATTTTTTAACGGCGACGATGCGACCGAAAAGCGTCGCATGGCGACGCGTGCGGCGCTGGATACGGCGGTTCGTCTGCAACCCGATCTGGCCGAAGTGCAGCTCGCGCAAGGGTATTATCAATACTACGTGGAGCGCGACTACAACGCTGCCGCCGAGCGTTTTAAGCAGTTGCTGGTGAAGTGGCCTAACAATGCCGAAATTTTGGAGGCGCTCGGGCTTATTCTACGCCGCCAGGGTCATTGGGAAGAGGGCGGTGCTTATCTTGATCGCGCCGTCGCCCTTGACCCGCTCTCGCCCAGCCCGCGGATAAACGTAGCGGCTGTGCGGTTCTTTACTCGGGATTTCCCGACGACACTTCACGACATCGATGAAGCACTGAATATCTGGCCCGATAATGTTAGTTTCATCGCGCTCAAGGCCATGACCTACGAAGCCGAAGGCCGGTTGGATCAGGCAGGAGCCATTCTCGCCGGCCTGCATCCGCAATCGGTCGAGATCTACAGCGTCATCGCTATCGTAAATCAGGCGCGATTTACTCGTAACTATGCCGCCGCTATTAAGCAGCTCGATGCGCTCCTTCAAATGAACGGAGCCGGTGCGCCAGATGATTTCAGCTTCTGTTTATTGAATCTCAACCTCGGTGATTTGCGGCGGCTCTCGGGCGATGTCGGCGGCGCGAAGACCAATTATATTCAAGCTCGGGATCGTTTGCTAGCTCTGTTGAAGAGTCAGCCGAACAACACCGATTTTTATGATTTCCTGGCCCAAGTCTATGCCGGTCTCGACGATCGTGAAGCAGCGTTGAGAAACAACGCTCAAGCCGTTAAATTACTCCCGATTACAAAAGACGCCATTGACGGGGCTAATTTGGAAACTACTCGCGCGCGACTCCAGGCCCGCTTCGGCGATCGGGACCGCGCCATACCAGCTCTTGAGCACCTTCTAAAGATACCCAGTTATCTATCGCCGGCATTCTTGCGTCTTGACCCGGACTTCGATCCGCTGCGCGGCGATCCGCGTTTCGAAAAACTTTGTCAGCAGAAGTAAAAAGGCATGTCCGCGGAGTCTCATTCAGAGCTGAAGTTCGATATCGGCCACGTTTTGTTTATCGATATCGTCGGTTACTCGAAGCTGCTTCTCGCGGAACAAAGCGATCAGTTCCAAACGCTCCGCGAGATCGTTCGCGGCACCGAACAATTCAAGAAGGCGGAAGCGGAGGGCAAACTTCTGCGCCTGCCGACCGGCGACGGAGGCGCGCTGGTATTCCGCAACAGCTTGGAGGCGCCAGTTCTTTGCGCGCTGGAGATCAGCAAGGCACTCAAGAGTCATCCGGAATTGAAGGTGCGGATGGGAATCCATAGCGGCCCGGTGAACGAAATCACTGATTTGAACGAACAGGCCAATATCGCGGGTGTCGGCATCAACCTGGCGCAACGGGTCATGGATTGCGGCGATGCCGGTCACATTCTGCTCTCCAAACGTGTCGCGGACGATCTCGAACAATATCCGCAGTGGCGATCGCACTTGTCCGACCTCGGTGAATGTGAAGTCAAACACGGGACACGCGTTTCTGTCGTCAACCTCTACACGGATGACGCCGGTAATCGTGCAGCGCCGCAAAAATTTTCAAAACAATCAACGACGGCGCCACTGTCGGGTTCCGTCCCTCGACGAGATTCAAAATTCGCGTTTATCGCCGGTGCCGCTGTTGTTCTGGTGATTGTTGGCGCAGGGCTTTGGTTTCTTTCGCGGCAGAAAGGCAGTCGTCCCCCCTCTTCCACAATCCCATCGAGCTCGACTTCCGCCGTTACGGCCATTCCAGAAAAGTCGATCGCTGTGCTGCCGTTCGATAATCTGAGTGACGACAAATCGAACGCATATTTCGCGGAAGGCATTCAGGACGAAATTCTGACGCGTCTGTCGAAAATTGCTGCGCTCAAAGTTATCTCGCGCACTTCTACCCAAAAATACAAAAGCGCGCCGGATAACTTGCGCGAAGTGGGTCAGCAATTGGGCGTGGCGAACTTGCTCGAAGGCAGCGTTCAGAAAGCGGGCAACGCGGTGCACATCAATGTGCAGTTGATCAAAGCGGCGACCGATGAACACATGTGGGCGGAGAGTTACGATCGTGAGTTACAAAACATTTTCGGCGTGGAAGGCGAAGTGGCCGGCGCGATTGCCGATCAATTAAATGCCAAACTTACCGGAAGTGAAAAGGAATCGTTGAGCGCCAGGCCGACTTCGAACCCGCAGGCCTACGATGCTTACCTCCGTGGCCTTGCCTTCGCGGGTCGAATCGACGGACTCGAGGCCAACATAATCAAGTCAATCGCGGCGTTCGAAGAGGCAACGCGGCTGGATCCACAGTTTGGTCTGGCCTGGGCTCGCGTAGTCTTGGAAGACGGCTTGGCTTACAATAATTTTGATCACACACCGCAGCGAAAAGAGGCGGCGAGGCAAGCAGCCCAAAATGCTCTGAAGCTGGTGCCGACAACTCCCGAAGGTCAGCTTGCAGACGGCATTTATAAAGGCTGGTTCGAGCACGATTATTCAGCAGCCATGAGTCGCTTTGAAACAGTGCGACAACATTTTCCCAACAATTCGCTTGTTGTGGAACTGCTCGCCGGCAGGTCACGCACCCACGGTCAATGGGACAAGAGCCATGACTTTTACAAGGAAGCCGTTGATCTCGATCCGCAAAATGTTTTCCTGCTCGCCGACGCTTCGCTGACCGATGTGGGAAGACGCGATGTTGTTTCGGCGCGAAAACTTCTCGAGCGTGCGCGCAATTTAAGTCCGCAAAACTCAACCGTTACGGGCGTTCTAGCTGCCACCTATCAAATGACCGGCGACTTCGCGCAGGCCCAGACGTTGTTAGACGGAATTGCCCCGACTGACGGTGAGCAATGGTACTTTAATACCATGATTGAAAACGCGATCTTCTTGCGCAAGTACGAGCCGGCAATTGCAAAGTTGAGAGCGCTGTTGGCTAAAGCCGAGGTATTAGGCAATTCCTTCGGCGGTTTTCAGAGTAATCTGGCCGACTTACAGCGACACGCTAATGACACCGCTGCGGCAGCTCAGAGTTATCAGCAGGCGCGTGTCGCCTTGGAAACTGCATTGGGCGATCAACCGGAGAACTCCGACCTTATTGCCAGTCTCGCTTGGGTTGAAGCATGGCTGGGTCATAAGGACAAGGCGCTCGACCTTGCGCACAAGGCCGTTGCCCTCACTCCCACTTCGACCAACGGATTCACCGGGCCGCAACGTGAAGAAAACCTAGCCCGGATCGAAGCTCATTTCGGCGACAAGGACGATGCGATCGCGGCCGTGCAACACTTGCTCAGCATTCCTTACGGTGGAACTCCCATCACTCCCGCGCTTCTTCGCGTTGACCCCGACTGGGACAATCTCCGCGGCGATCCGCGTTTCGAAAAACTTTGTCGGGAATCAGCCAAGTGAGCGAGAAGCCGTCCTTCTTCGCCGAACTCAAACGGCGCAACGTTTACAAGGTTGCGGTCGCGTATGCGGTGGTCGGTTGGTTGGTGGTTCAGATTGCAACCCAAGTCTTCCCCTTTTTCGAAATCCCGAGTTGGGCAGTGCGACTGATAGTACTCTTAATAATAGCAGGGTTTCCGATATCGCTCGTCATCGCCTGGGCTTTCGAGATGACGCCGGAGGGAATCAAGCGAACGGAAGTTGCCGACTCCAAGCATGAGCACTCACGCGGGAAGACCTGGATCTATGTCGTTATTATCGGTGGCGCGATCTCGGTCGCCTTATTCTTTCTCGGTCGCTACACCGGGCAACGAACATCAGCCGAAAGCGGACGTCCCAGTCCGGCAGCTGCCGGACCCCTACCGGAGAAATCGATCGCGGTGTTGCCGTTCGATAATCTGAGCCGCGACCCGGACAACGCATTCTTCGCCGAAGGCGTGCAGGATGAAATTTTAACACGGCTGGCGAAAGTCGGTGACCTTAAAGTCATTGCCCGCACCTCGACGCAAAAATTCAAAAGCGCGCCGGATGATTTGCGCAATGTCGCGAACCAACTTGGAGTGAGGAACATTCTCGAAGGCAGCGTCCAGAAAGCGAACGACCAGGTGCGGGTCAATGTGCAGCTCATCAATGGCCTAACGAACGCGCATCTGTGGGCGGAAATTTACGATCGAAAGTTGACCGACATTTTCGCGGTCGAGAGCGACATTGCCAAAGCGATCGCCGATCAGTTGCAGGCGAAGCTGACTGGCTCGGAGAAAAAAATGATGGCAGCGCAACCCACCAGTAACACTGAAGCGTACGAGCTTTACCACAAGGGCCGGTCGCTTTGGGGCAAACGGACCGGCGACAACATTCCGAAGGCGATTGCCTTTTACGAGCAGGCGATCGCGCGCGACCCAAATTATGCGCTGGCTTATGCCGGTCTTTCGAGCGCCTACATTCTGGCCCCGTTTTACGCGGATGCGGACCGGCGCGAGTCGGGTGCGAAAGCGAAAGAGGCAGCGCTCAAAGCGCTTCGCTTGGATCCAAATCTCGCGGAAGCGCATCTCGCATTGGGGAAAGTCCTCTTCTTTAGCGAAATCGATTTGCCCGGAGCCCTGCGCGAATACAAACGCGCGGTCGAGCTCAAGCCGAACGATGCCGACGCACATCATTGGTACGGTAACGACGCGCTTGCCGCGCTCGGACAATTCGACGAGGCCATTGTTGAGGGGAGGCGCTCGGTTGAGTTAGACCCGCTCTCGGTGGTGATTAATGCGGACTTCGGCGTGACATTGCTCTACGCCCATCGCTATGAAGAGGCCGCGAGGCAATTGCGAAAGACGCTCGAGATCGATCCGTCCTTCTATACGCATTATAATCTGGGGCTTCTTCTTCAAGCAACGGGCGACCTGTCTGGCGCGATTACCGAATACGGAAAGGCAAAGCAATTAGGCGACAATACGTATGTATCAACGCTTTTGGCTCAGGCCAAAGCACTGGCTGGTGACAAAGATGCGGCGCAACAAATGTTGAGCGAGCTCGCCAAAATAAGTCAGCAACACGAAGTGGTCGGCTACCTGAGGTCTCTTCTTTATCTCAGCCTGAATAACAAGGATGAAGCGCTGCGCTGGCTCGAACAGGGTTACGCGGAACGCGACGGCTCAAACATCGCCACGATCAAGGTAGATCCACTGCTCATTTCGTTGCACGGGGATCCGCGTTTCGAGGCATTAGTCCAGAAGGTGACGGCGCCGAAATCAGAAGCGAAGCAGTGAAGATCGATAACTTCTTTTCCGAACTGAAGCGGCGCAACGTTTACAAGGTTGCGGTCGCTTACGCGGTGGTCGGTTGGCTGCTTGTCCAAGTCGCGACGCAGGTTTTTCCATTCCTGGAAATTCCAAATTGGGCTATCCGATTGGTCATTGTCTTGGTTGCGATTGGATTTCCCATCGCGCTGGTGATCGCGTGGGCATTTGAAGCGACTCCGGAAGGAATCAAGCGAACCGAAGTTGCCGATGCGACGCCGCCTGCGTCAAGTGGGCGGAAGAGACACGCGTGGATCTACGTTGTCGTCGTCGCGGCTGCGATTTCAGTCGCGCTGTTCTTTTTGGGTCGCTACAGCGCTAGAAGTAAAACCGCCACAGCGGCGTCTGACGAGTTGCCGGCAAAATCGATTGCCATTCTTCCGTTCGACAACCTCAGCGACGACAAAGCGAACGCGTACTTCGCCGAAGGCGTGCAGGATGAGATCCTCACGCGCCTCGCCAAAGTGGCGGACCTGAAAGTGATCGCGCGCACGTCGACCGAGAAATTCAAGAGCAGTCCGGAAAATTTACCTGATATCGCGAAACAACTGGGCGTCCGGAACATCCTGGAAGGCAGTGTCCAAAAGGCGAACGATCAGGTCCGGGTAAACGTGCAGCTGATCAATGCGATGACCAACGCCCATCTCTGGGCGGAGATTTACGATCGCAAACTCACCGACATCTTCGCGGTTGAGAGCGACATCTCGAAAACGGTCGCCGACCAGTTGCAGGCGAAGCTTACTGGCTCGGAGAAGCGGATGATGGCGGCGCAGCCGACGAGCAATACGGAAGCGTACGAGCTTTATCACAAAGGCCGCTCACTTTGGGAAAAGCGATTCGGAGACAATATTCCAAACGCGATTGTCTTCTACAATCAGGCGATCGCGCGCGATCCAAATTACGCGCTGGCTTACGCCGGCTTGGCCGATGCTTACGTGCTCCTTCCGTTTTACACATCCACCGCCCGACGCGATTCCACTGAGAAAGCGAGAGCAGCGGCGGTCAAAGCTCTCCAACTCGATCCAAACCTGGCGGAAGCTCACAGTGCGCTCGGTAAGATTTTAAACTTCGACAATATCGATCTTCCCGCATCCATTCGCGAATTTCAGCGCGCGATCGAGCTGAAACCAAACGACGCGACCGCGCATCATTGGTTTGGCAACGGACCGTTGGCCGGCCTTGGACGATTTGAAGAAGCGATTGCCGAAGGCAAGCGGTCGATCGAGCTCGACCCGCTCTCGCCAATTATGAACGCGGACCTTGGGAACACTCTTTACTACGCCCGCCGCTATGACGAGGCGATCGCACAATTGCGGAAGGCCGTGGATCTAGATCCAGCCTTCTTTTACAGTTATTTCAACCTGGGTATTGCGCTCGAGGCAAAAGGCGATCTTTCCGGAGCGATTGCGGAATACGAAAAAGCGAAGCAACTCAGTGACGATCCATTGATGCTGGCTCTTCTCGCTGCCGCGAAAACAAAAGCCGGCGACAAGGACGCGGCCCCGAAAGCATTGCAGGAGCTGGACCGGATCGGTCAATCACGCGAAGTCCTCGGCTACGTTCGGGCGTTGCTCTACCTCAGTATGAACAACAAAGCGGAAGCCATTCGCTGGCTTGAGCAAAATTTCGCCGAACGCGATGGCTCCGACATCGGCTACATCAAAGTCGATCCCCTGCTCGATTCATTGCGCGGCGATCCAAGATTTGAGGCGCTGGTTCAAAAGGTTGTCAGCGAGAAAAAGTGAAGGTCGACAATTTTTTCGCCGAGTTGAAGCGGCGCAACGTTTACAAGGTTGCGGTCGCTTATGCGGTCGTTGGGTGGCTGCTAGTCCAGGTCGCGACCCAAGTTTTTCCGTTTCTGGAAATCCCGAACTGGGTGGTTCGGCTGGTCATCGTGTTAGTCGCTATTGGCTTTCCTGTCGCGCTGATCATTGCCTGGGCGTTTGAATCGAGCCCAAAAGGAATCGACCGCACAATGGTCGCCGACGCACTGAACCGTCACTCGCGAGGACGAGCATGGATCTACATCGTCGTCATCGGCGCGCTGCTTTCGGTCGCGTTGTTTTTCCTTGGTCGATGTAGCGCAAGAAATTCAGTAACGCCTCAACAGGACGTCATTTGGGCGCGGAGCCATCCGATTACAGATAAATCGATTGCCGTCCTGCCGTTCGACAATCTGAGTGAAGATAAATCCAATGCCTTTTTTGCCGAAGGTGTGCAGGATGAAATCCTGACGCGGCTGGCGAAGGTGGCCGATCTCAAAGTCATTTCGCGCACTTCGACGCAGCATTTCAAGAGCGCCCCGGAGAATCTTCCCGAAATCGCGAAGCAGCTCGGGGTGATGAACATTCTGGAGGGCAGTGTTCAGAGGTCTAACGACCAGGTGCGGGTCAATGTTCAGTTAATCAATGCGATCACCGACGCTCATCTCTGGGCGGAAATTTATGATCGCAAGTTGACCGACATTTTCACAGTCGAGAGTGACATCGCCAAGACCATCGCCGAAACCTTGCAGGCGAAGCTCACCGGGTCGGAAAAGAAACTCATTGCCAAGGCGCCGACGACGAATAGCGAAGCCTACGAATTATATTTAAAAGGCCGCTTCTTCTGGAACAAGCGCACCGCGCCAGAGATACGGAAATCGATCGATTACTTCAAGCAGGCGACTGC
>JAICWQ010000256.1 GCA_025934755.1 Chthoniobacterales bacterium
AAAAGGTGTCGGTCAATAGTATTGTCATATTTTTCTCTGTGCTGCCAGAAGGCACCAGATCCGTTTTAGCTCTTCACAAAATTCGCAGCCGCACACTCCTCCGCCAGCAACTTCTTTTCAACTCATTTAACCCATTTTATCCATACTCAACCAAACGCTTTCGCATTTACTTTTCCCTTTCATCCGCCATCCTTCCGGCTCCATTGAAATGACACTGAATCTTTCAACGTTGAGTATTTTGATCGGGCTCGGCATGGCGTTGCCGCAGATTTACGGCCTGCTCAAGCCCAGGGAATTTGCCGCGTCCGTCCGCAAATTCCCCCGCAACGTGCCCATCGGCATTGCCCTGATGCTGCTCGGCACGGCGTGGTTTCTTTGGATTCTCAGCCAGGAAGCCGTCTCCGATTTTGCCACCTACAAAAACGCCTTGTTCATTCTCTTCGCCGCCGTCGGCGTCGGCACCTGCATTTTCGTCCAGGATTTCATCGCCGTGCGCGGCCTCGCCGTGGTGTTCCTGCTGGTGGCCAAATTGATGGTGGACACCGGCCGGCCCCTGCTCGGCAGAACGCATTGGACCCTCGTGATCCAAATTTGGGCTTACGTGATGGTCATCGCCGGCATTTGGCTCACGCTCTCCCCGTGGCGGCTGCGCGACTTTCTCAATTGGGCCACGGCCGATGAAAAACGTGTGCGCGTCGGCTCCGCCATCCGCCTGGCCTTCGGTCTTTTTGTGGTCGTCCTCGGCTTGACGAAGTTCCGTTAACGTGCAGTTTTGTTCGTGCAACCGGCTCGCGGAAAAATTCTCGTGATTCGCGGCGGCGCCATCGGTGATTTCATTCTCACGCTGCCCGCCATTGCCGCCCTGCGCCGCCAATTTCCCGAAGCCCACCTCGAAGTCCTGGGCTATCCGCACATCATTCAGCTCGCGCAAGCCGGCGGTCTGGTCGATCGCACCCGATCCATCGAAGCCCGCGCCCTCGCCGGATTTTTCGCCCGCAGCGGCGTCCTGGCCGATGACCTCGTGGATTACTTCTCCGAGTTCGACATCATCCTTTCCTATCTCTACGACCCGGATGAAATTTTCAAAACCAACGTCGCGCGCTGCTCCACGGCCCAATTCATCGTCGGCCCTTCCCGTCCGAACGAAATGGAAAAAGAACACGCCACGAAGGTTTACCTGCGCCCGCTGGAACGTTTCGCCATCTTCGACGCCGACCACGTGCCGCAACTAAAAGTGGTTGTGGAGCCAAACACCGAGCGAGATGTTCCGCACCCGCCCACCCTCGCGCTGCACCCGGGCAGTGGCAGCGAAAAGAAGAATTGGCCGGAAAACAAATGGGCCGACCTGCTCCAGCATTTCGTTCATCATACCGATTCCAATCTGCTGTTGATTGGCGGCGAAGCCGAAGGCGAACGTTTGCAACGCCTCGCCGCCGCCCTGCCCATCACGCGCACGAAAGTCGCGCAAAGCCTGCCGCTGGCGGAACTGGCGCGATTGATTCAACAATGCGACGCCTTCATAGGCCACGACTCAGGCATCTCGCATCTGGCGGCCGCGCTGGGATTGCCGGGCGTGGTGCTTTGGGGAAATACCCGCGAAGAAGTCTGGCGGCCGCCTCAAGACCGCGTGATTGTGCTCAAGCATCCCGCCGGTTTGAAAATGATCAGCATCAGCCAGGTGATGGAGAAGCTGGATGTTCTTTTGCGTGAAACGTGAGATATGAAACGTGAAACGTGGTGCGTATTGCGTGGTGCGTATTGCGTGGTGCGTATTGCGTGATGCGTGAATACTGGTTGCGCGTTCTGACTTGTTCACGCAACACGCAACACGTTTCAC
>JAICWQ010000114.1 GCA_025934755.1 Chthoniobacterales bacterium
ATCTAAAGGTTGACCCGATTTACGATAGTGTGCGCAATGAGCCGCGCTTTCAGGCTATTGTGAAGAAGGTCGGACTCGAATAGCACATGCAACCGAAACCTTCAAAGCTACGGGCCGACGTAATATTCTCGACGCTGTCAGCAAGCGTTTGATAGTAAGTTCCTAGAAATTTAGTCACTTACCGCTCCAGAGGTAGGATTCGAACCTACGACCAATCGGTTAACAGCCGACCGCTCTACCACTGAGCTACTCTGGAATCGATTTCGCGCTCGATTTGAGCGGCGGGGAAACTTGCTCAGACCCCTCGGCCGGGCAAGTGAAGAATAGTCTTCCACAGATCAACGCAGATTCTCACAGATTAAGTGCCCTCGCGCGGACCGGCAATCCAGCAGCTGCGGGATTATGAGCCCGGTCGCGCCAAAATCACAAGGGGGTTGGTTGCGGGGGCTGGATTTGAACCAGCGACCTTCAGGTTATGAGCCTGACGAGCTACCAGGCTGCTCCACCCCGCGGTGGTATTATGCCGATCTAATTGCCGGAAGCAACCCACTACAGAGCGAATCGATCGATCCCTGACCTGATCGCGATCGATCTCTCGGACTTGAGCGATTTGCGTTCTGTTTGCCGGACGGTTTCGTTAGCGGGTGAGCGCACCGGCAAAAACAGCCCGCGATAGAATCCTGATCGGAACGGCGAGCTGGTCCGATCCTGGATTTGTCGAGCGATGGTATCCCAAAAAAATGCCGGCCCACGAACGGCTTGGCTGGTACGCGCAACATTTCGAAATGGTGGAGGTCAATTCCACCTTTTACTCGGTGCCGGACCCGCGAACGGTGGAACGATGGAGCGCGACTACTCCGAACAACTTCGTGTTCGACGTGAAATTGCATCAGTTGTTTTCATTTCATTCGACGCAGGCGAAACTCTTGCCGCCAGCTCTGCAGCGACTTGCGGACAGAGACGCAAAAGGAAAGGTGAACGTTTCGCCGAGGTTACGCGACACGCTTCTCGATCTCTTTTTGCAAACAATGTCGCCTTTGCACGCGTCGGAAAAACTCGGGGTGTTTCTGTTGCAACTTTCACCGGCGTTCTCGCCTCGAAAACATGAACTCGAGGAACTGGAACCCGTAATCTCAAGACTGCGCGACTATTCGCTGGCAATTGAATTCCGGAATCGGAACTGGGTCGTGAATGATCAGCTAAAGTCGACGATCGATTTTTTGCGCAAACGAAAGGTGGGATTCGTGAATGTCGACGCGCCCCAGGCTGAACACTTTTCGATCGTCCCGTCAGAACTAAACGAAGTTACCAATTCGGAATTCAGCTATCTGCGACTTCATGGCCGCGACCCCAACGCCTACCTGACCGGCAAAACCGTCGCAAAGCGCTTCGATTATGACTACTCAAACGACGAGATTGAGGAAGTGGCCGATCGCAGCCGAAAGTTGGCCAGCGAAGCGAAGGACGTTCACGTCGTGTTCAACAACAACAATCTCGATTACGCGCCGCGGGCCGCGATTCGGTTGAGGAAAGCTCTCGTTCAAAAGGTCGCAGCACCGCCTCAGACACCGGAACTCATTAAGACTAGGATCGATCCGGAGCCAGACTTCAAACCAACCGAGGAAATTCGCTCCGGACCGAGTCTGCCGAACTGGCTCAGGCGCAAGAAAAAATGGCTGACCGATCACCACATGACGCTGGTGACGATGGCGGACACCCCGCACTCAATCGGGCTCGGCTCCGCGATCGGAATGTTTTTCGGTTTCACACCGCTTTATAGCCTGAAGACGCTCCTCTCAATTGGCTTCGCCTGGATTTGTCGATCGAACAAATTGGCGGCGGCGATCGCGTCCAATCTGCACGACATCTTTTTGATAGCGATGCCGGCGGTCTATTTCTTCGAGTATAAGATCGGTTGTTGGATGCTCCGGCGGCCGCCGGCTCCGAAACCGTTTCACCATTTTGTGTTTGGTGATTACGTGCACTGGCATTTTCTGGTGCGGGTAGTCTGGCCGGCCTTGATCGGGTCGTTGTTCGTAGGCTTGCCGGCGGCGCTGTTGACCTATTTTATAATGCGGCTGCTGATTAGTCGGGCGCGCGCACCTCAAACGGGGGGCTAGCTCAGGCACCAATCGGGCTGCGGTTTTCCCGGGAAAACGGCATGAGAGTTGCATCAGATAGCGCGAAAATGGCCCGCCTTTGCCTCGAAACAAGGCAGGCGCGCCAGCACTAAATAATATGAAATCTCTCATCGCTATCGCTTCCAGCAGCGTCCTGCTTTGCTCATGCGCGGACATGTATGTCACCAAGACCGATGTGGCCACGCCAGGCGGCCGGTCGGTGGCTGCCATCGACGCCAAAGACTTTTACGGCTCGAAAGGTGTCCACATGATTACAAATTGTGGAGTCGGGGCATATGAGCCGAAGGCGATTTACATTCGGCCGTTCTGCATTGATACCGCCGTGTTCCGGGGCGACGAGGCACTGAGCGATGGTGAAATGCCGATTCGAAAAGCGCTTGCTCCAGTGGAGTTTGCAAAGGATTTAAAAGAACAATTGGAAAAAATTGCGCCAGCCCGGATCCTCAAAGATACCGAAGCTCCGCGCACTGGCTGGCTGGTTGACGGCACCTTCACTCTGGTGGACGGCGGCAATCCGTATGCCCGGTTCTTCCTCGGGGACTTGGGCGCCGGACAATCGGAGCTGGTTCTTCACGTTCGAATCACGGATGTCGACCGCGGCATGGTCGTTTATGAATTTGATATGGCTGGCGGCAGCCGGTTCCAAGGCAGACACGGAACGGTGCGCGCTAGTGGGCTAGGACGGGCGACGCACTTCGACCTGGTGAATACGGCTGAGCGAATCTATATCACTCTGAGCACGAATCCGTATCATTACGGGGAACGCGCCAATATCAGTCTTCCTGAATAAGTTTAGCGCCGCGCCTCTGGCCCGTCCGTAATCAAACGGCGCATTCTCTTTCGTCGAGGCTCGACGTGACACGACAGCGCCGTCGCTACAACTACAAATTTGCAGCCGACCCGGCTGCCACTACAGTGCGCGCGTGATGCCTCTTCGCCGCTTGATCTTAATTCTCACCGCGCTGTCGTTGTTCGCAGGAGCGCTGCGCTCCGCAGTTGCCGCTCAGGCCTACATCATGGCCGACGCACAAACCGGTTTCATCCTCCAGGAATCAAAATCGAAAGATAAGCGTCAGATCGGAAGTTTAACAAAGATCGCGACTGCGATGGTGGTTTTGGATTGGGCCGAACATAAAGGCGGGGACCTCAACCAGTTCGTGACGATTCCGCCATCGGCGTTTGTCGGCACGTTGGAAAACAATGTCGGTTTTCGGCCCGGTGATGACATCGCTCTCCGCGATTTGCTCTACGCCGCTCTCGTCCAATCCGACAACATCGCGGCTTACACCCTGGCCAGCTACGTCGGCTCCCAGATCCAGGCGCCGACCGGAAAGCTTTCGGCGATCGACGTTTTCGTGACCCAGATGAATGCGCTGGCCAAGCAATTAAAAATGGAAAAGACGCGGTTCGTGAATCCGCACGGGGTCGACACGAACGTAAAACCGTTGCCGTATTCAACCGCCGAAGATGTCGCGAGACTCACGCGTTACGCGCTGAACAAGGCAAGCTTCCGGTTTTACGTTTCGCAGAAGGAACGCCAGATTTCATGGCGGAGAGGTGGAAAAGAAGAACGCTATTTGTTGCGCAACACTAACGAGCTTCTCGGCACAAACGGAATCGATGGTGTCAAAACCGGGCAGACTGCGCGCGCCGGTCAATGCCTCGTTCTGACGTCGACCAGGGAACCGCAAGTCGTGCAGGAAGCGCAGGGAGCCCGCATTTTTCCGCGTCGAATCATTGTTGTTCTGCTCGGTAGCGCCAATCGATTTGGTGAGGGCGCTCAACTCGTCGCCCAGGCGTGGCAGCTCTACGATCAGTGGGCGGCAGGCGGCCGGCTTGTCGATCCCAAGAAAATGCTTTGATTAGTCTTCGTCATGAAGACGCGAATCGGCGTTCTCACCAGCGGGGGTGACTGTCCAGGGCTGAATGCCGTGTTGCGCGGCGTTGTCCTCGCCGCCGACAAACTCGGCTGGGAAGTAATCGGTTTTCGTGACGGGTTCGAAGGACTATTGCCGCCGGGCGATTATATCGTTCTCGATCGCAAGAGCACCGAAGGAATCATGGCTCTCGGCGGGACCATTCTCGGGACAACGAACCGCGGTCATTTTATTGCCAAAGTTGGGGCCGGCGATCGCGCCATCGTTGCCGGCGAAGTGATTGCCTGCGCTAAAAAAGTTTTGAACGAACTCAACGTCAAGGCGCTGGTCATCGTCGGAGGGGACGGCTCGATGACGACAGCGATGCAATTGCAGGAGGCGGACATCAATTGCATCGGCGTTCCAAAGACGATCGACAACGACATTGAAGCGACGGCGATGACATTCGGATTCGACTCGGCAGTGGCAGAGGTGATGGACGCGCTGGACCGATTGCACACCACGGCCACGAGTCACAAACGGGTGATGGTGGTCGAAGTGATGGGACGTCACGCGGGCTGGATCGCCCTTCATGGCGGCATTGCCGGCGGCGCGGACATTATTTTGATTCCAGAGATCCCGTTCGATTACGACAAGATTGCCGACGCAGTCAAAAAACGTGACGCGGCCGGACGGCTCGATTCCCTGGTGGTCGTAGCCGAAGGTGCGCGACCAAAAGATGGTCAACAGATCAAGCGCGACATCGACGGCGGCGAATTTCGGCTCGGCGGAATCGGCGACGTCGTCGGCCGCGAAATCGCCGCGCGCACCGGCAAAGAAACTCGCGCCTGCGTTCTCGGGCATCTCCAGCGCGGCGGTGCTCCAACTCCGCTCGACCGCACCCTCGGCACGCGTTTTGGAGTGAAAGCCGTCCAGCTCGCCAACGAAGGGCACTTTGGTTCCATGGTCAGCTACCAAAACTACCAGGTCCGCCACGTTCCAATCGCTGACGCGGTCAATCGTCTCCGTCTGGTCCCGCCGCATGGCGAGCTTGTCCAGGTCGCGCGGGACGTCGATATCTCCTTCGGCGATTAAGTGAAAAATCGACAGGATTTACAGGCTTCGACAGGATAACAGAAGACAAACTCTTTTCCGACCTCAATTGAATCCTGTTAATCTTGTTAATCCTGTCTAGTTCGTTGTGATGAAAATAGTCCTGGCATATTCCGGCGGTCTCGACACCTCAATAATCCTGCGCTGGCTGAAAGACAATTATCAGGCCAACATCATCGCGTTCTGCGCCGATATCGGTCAGGAAGAAGAGCTCGCCGGTTTGGAAGAAAAAGCGCTCGCGACGGGCGCATCCAAATGCGTGATCGAAGATCTGCGCGAAGAATTTGCCCGCGATTTCATTTTTCCGATGTTTCAAGCGGGCGCGATCTACGAGAACCAATATTTCCTTGGAACAAGCATCGCCCGGCCGCTGATCGCGAAACGAATGGTTGAGATCGCGCTGGCGGAGAAAGCAGACGCGGTCGCACACGGCGCGACGGGAAAGGGGAATGACCAGGTTCGCTTCGAGCTGACCGCCGCCGCGCTCGCACCGAAGTTGAAAGTGATCGCGCCCTGGCGAGAGCAACGTTTCCGCAAAGAATTCCCCGGCCGCAAGGAAATGATCTCGTTCGCGAAGAAAAACAAGATTCCGGTCGAAGCGAGCGCGGCGAAGCCGTGTTCGACCGACCGCAACCTTCTTCACATCAGTTTTGAAAGCGGCGTGCTGGAAGATCCGTGGTTCGATGCCAGCTCAAAGAAAATGCGCGGGATGTACAAATTGAGCGTGGCGCCCGAAGAAGCGCCGGACGAACCCGAGCAGGTCGATCTTGCCTTCGAGAGTGGGAATTGCGTGAAAGTGAACGGGAAAAAACTTTCGCCGCTCGGAGTGATGCAAACCCTGAACCGGCTCGGTGGCAAACACGGCATCGGTCGCGTCGATATCGTCGAAAATCGTTTCGTCGGAATGAAGGGCCGCGGGGTTTACGAAACGCCGGGCGGGGCGATCCTGCATTTCGCGCATCGCCAAATGGAAACCCTAACCATGGACCGCGAAGTCATGCATCTGCGCGACAGCCTGATTCCAAAATACAGCGAGCTGGTTTACAACGGCTTTTGGTTTTCGCCCGAACGCGAGACGTTGCAAGCGCTCGTCACGGAAACGCAGCGCAGCGTCACTGGACTCGTTCGAGTCAAACTTTACAAAGGCAACATCATCGTTGTCGGTCGCAAGAGTCCGCACAGCCTGTACGATCCAAAGATCGCGACGATGGAGGGCGAAAAATCAGCCTACGATCAGGGCGATGCGACGGGCTTCATTCGGCTAAACGCGCTTCGGCTGAAGCTTCGCGCGCGGCTGAAAGGCAGCGGCGATTAACCTCAATCGCCATGGCGGTTCGGTGAACCGCCGCTACCTATGCGTCTCCCTTAGTGGTTCCACGTCCTTGCGAGAGCGGGTTGTCGATCTTATATTTAGAGAGCGCGCGATGCGCGGATTAGCGGAGGTCATTTATGGCAACAACTATTGCTGCTCCTAAAAAGAAGGTTGCCCCGAAAGCAGGGGACGATTTTTTGCCGCTCGAGGGCACGGACTACATCGAATTTTACGTCGGGAACGCGAAACAGGCGGCGCATTATTATAAGAGCGTGTTCGGTTTCCAAAGTCTGGCCTATGCCGGGCCTGAGACCGGGATCAAAGACCGCGCCAGTTACGCAATTCGACAAAACAAACTGACTTTTGTCCTGACCACGCCGATTCGCGGGAGCGAGCAAATTGCCGATCACATTTTTAAGCACGGCGACGGCGTCAAGGTAATCGCGCTCAAAGTGAAGGACGCAACTTCAGCCTGGAAAGAAACGACCAAGCGCGGTGGCAACAGCTACATGGAACCGACGACCTTGAAGGATAAACACGGCAAGGTCGTCATGAGCGGAATCCACACTTACGGCGACACCGTCCACGTTTTTGTCGAGCGCGGCGATTATGCCGGCCCGTTCATGCCGGGATTCGAAAAGTGGGAGCCGGGTTTCGAAACGAAAGAGGTCGGTCTGCTTTATTGCGACCACTGCGTCGGCAACGTCGGCTGGAACCAAATGAATCCGTGGGTGAAATTTTACGAGGAAGTGATGGGCTTCCGAAACATCCTCACCTTCGATGACAAGGACATTTCCACCGAATACTCGGCGCTCATGAGCAAAGTGATGAGCAACGGCAATGGGTTCGTGAAGTTCCCGATCAACGAGCCGGCTGAAGGCAAAAAGAAATCGCAGGTGGAAGAGTATCTCGATTTTTATAACGGTGAAGGTGTCCAGCATATCGCGATCGCGACCGGCGACATCGTGAAGACCGTGACCGAGCTGCAAAAGCGTGGTCTCGAGTTTCTGAACATCCCGTCGACCTATTACGACACCTTGCCGGAACGCGTCGGCCACATTGACGAAGATCTCGGACCGTTGAAGCGGCTTGGGATTTTGGTCGATCGCGACAACGAAGGTTATTTGTTGCAGATTTTTTCCAAGCCGGTCGAAGACCGGCCG
Organism: Chthoniobacterales bacterium; assembly: GCA_025934755.1. GTDB lineage: Bacteria > Verrucomicrobiota > Verrucomicrobiia > Chthoniobacterales > UBA10450 > AV40. Next base: position 7,586 of record JAICWQ010000114.1, read on the forward strand.
ACCCTGTTCTTCGAAATCATTCAACGCAAAGGGGCGCAGAGTTTCGGCAAGGGAAACTTCAAGGCGTTGTTCGAGGCGCTTGAGAAAGAACAGGACCGCAGGGGCAATTTGTAGAAGAGGAGGGGATCGACATGCCGTTTTATCAAAAGCTCGGTGAAATTCCGCGGAAGCATCACATCTGGTTCCATCGCAACGGCGCGGGACCGGGTTACAAGAACGAAGGCATCTATTACGAACATGTGGTCACAACCGAAGGCTTCAACGAAGCCTATTCGATCATGTATCATCTGCGCCCGCCGACCCGGGTTCGGAGCGTGAAGTTGCTCAAATGCGAGGAGCTAAAAAAAGCCGCCGAGAGTCCGCTGCGTCATCATCATTTAAAAACAGCGAACTTGCCGCGGCGCGGAGACCTCTACAGCGGACGGGTTCCGATTTTGTTCAACGAGGACATGACAGCGTGGCGTTGTCGTCCGGACAAGGATTACGGACAATTTCAATATTACAAAAACGGCGGCGCTGATGAGATCATTTTCGTTTTCAAAGGCGCGGGCACGATCGAGTCCGTTTTCGGAAAACAACGTTATCGCGCGGAAGATTACATCGTCATACCGCGCGGGATCACTTACCGGCTCGTTCCGGACAAAGTTCAGGAAGAAGATTATCTCATTCTCGAATCCACCGGGCCGGTGCGAATTCCGAAGCGTTACTTGAATAGCGAAGGCCAGATCAAAATGGGTTCGCCGTATTCGGAACGCGACTTCCACGGGCCGACCGAATTGAACACGATCGACAAGGAAGAGGACACCGAGATTTTGGTGAAAGACGGACCGCGTTGGACCTGTGTAACGATGGCCCAGAACCCGTTCGATGTCGTTGGCTGGGACGGTTACGTCTATCCCTTCACCTTTAACGCCCAGGATTTCGAACCAATCACCGGCACGGTCCATCAACCGCCGCCGATCCATCAGACCTTCGAGATCCGCGGTTACGTGGTTTGCACGTTTGCGCCTCGTTTCCTCGATACCCATCCGGAAGCGGTGAAAATTCCGTGGGTCCACGATAACGTCGAAGCGGACGAAGTTCTATTTTACGTCCGCGGCAATTTCGGTTCGCGGAAGGGGATTGAGCCGGCGTCGATCACTTTGCATCCGCGCGGAATTCCGCATGGGCCGCATCCGGGAACAATCATGGCCAGCAAGGATGCGACCCGCACCGAAGAGCTCGCGGTCATGTTCGACACTCAACATACGCTCGAGCTGACCGAGGCTGCCGTGAAACTCGACGACGCAAAATATCCGCTGAGCTGGCTCGATTAGGATGAGTTCATCCGGCAACGGCGAGACCGAATTGCAGGCGGCTGAGCGGCGCATTCGCAGCATTCCAAAGTGCGGCGCTGCGAAGTTGGCTCGAATGGAGGAAAGCTTTCTTAATTTGCTCGAGGCGGTTGGCGAAGATCCGCAGCGCGAAGGATTAAGGAGAACGCCGTCACGCGCCGCCCGCGCGTTTGAGTTTCTCACCAACGGCTACCGGCAGAAACTGGACGAGATCGTCAATGGCGCAATTTTCACTTCGGAAGCGAGCGAAATCATTTTGGTCAAAGACATCGAGCTCTATTCGATGTGCGAGCATCATTTGCTGCCGTTCATCGGTCGCGCTCATGTAGCCTACATTCCAAGCGGCAAAGTAATCGGACTTTCGAAAATTGCGCGCATTGTCGATGTTTTTGCGAGACGATTACAAATTCAGGAACAGCTCACCCTTCAGATTGCTGACGCCTTGATGAATTGTTTAGAGCCAAGCGGCGTCGGCGTCGTGGTGGAGGCCAAGCATCTTTGCATGATGATGCGCGGGGTGGAAAAGCAGAACTCGGTCATGAAAACGTCATGTCTGCTCGGTTCGTTCAAAGAAGACGCCCGCACCCGCTCCGAGTTTCTCGCGCTGCTCAAAGAGTAGGTGGAACGCGCTCTCCGTAGCGCGTTAATCGAGCTCGGAAAGCTCGATCCACCTTGCACGATCGCCGCCGCGTTGTTTGCTGTAATATGCTCCTAACAGTTAGCAAACGGCTTGAATTCTCGGCTTCGCGAAGGCTGTTCGTCCCACGATGGAGTGAGACCGAAAACCTGGCGGCATTCGGCGAAGAAAGCCGCGCGCAACACGGGACCGGGCGCAACTACGTGGTGTATTTCATCTTCAGTGGCCGAGTCGATCCGGTCACCGGAATGCTGATCAACATCAGCGAAATCAAGCAGCGGGCTGGGAAGATTGTCGATGACCGCTTTGATCACAGGTTCCTCAACGAAGATAATCACGCGTTTCGTCAGGTCGTGCCAACCGCCGAAAACATCGCCGGCGAGCTTTTCACCGATGTTTCCCCGCTCTTCGGCGATGTCGATGCGACCCTGGTTGGCGTCCATTTGATCGA
>JAICWQ010000209.1 GCA_025934755.1 Chthoniobacterales bacterium
ACGGCTTTTTTTGAACCAGGATAACTTGCGAGGATTCGAGCGCCATCGCGTTTGCCGGATAGGTTTCGATCGTGGCGAGCGTGACTTCGGCAAAACTTTCGGGCGCGCGAAACACGCAGATGATCTGTTCGCGGCCATCCGGCGTGAGGCGGTAAATGCTGATCGAGCCCGTCTGCACGACGTAAAAGCCCTCGGACTTGTCGCCTTCGTGAAACAGGTTTTCGCCTTTGAACAAACTCCGCATGCTGCACCCCTGAGCCACCATTTCGATGTCTTCCGCGGGCAATTGGGCGAACATGCGGGTGCGGCGTAGCCCAGCAATCATCGCAGTTTGCCGAAAACGGCCGAGATCGTCTATCGCGCTGGGCATCGCCCAACTGTCGCAGCACGGCTCGGCTTGAATCAAGGCAATTGCCCCTGCCGCTTGGCGGCGCTTCGTGTCGAAGCCCGCCGAAATTTTCGCAGCTGCGCCGGTCGCGACGCAGCTACGACTCAGACTTGGTTAGACCGCGATTTCGCAAACGCCAGCGACGCACGCGAGTTCCTTTTTAACATCCAACTCGTCGCTCTTCTCGTAGGTGATAATTTTCGAATAGTCGATGTGCTCGAGCCGCTTCGCCAGCTCCGCATACCTTTTCTCGTCAATCGCCTCGTAGGGAGCGAGCTGATACACGTGGTTGTCTCTCGGCAGAAACGAAAGGCCGCCCACGATATCCCAATTTTTATAAACCCAATTTGCCACCGCGATCCATTCATCATCGCCGACCGATACCGTGACCGACGGATTGTGCTCCGTATAATATTCTTTCACCAACTTCCAGTGCTCGAGCTGATCGATGGCTGAAATATCGTCTTTATAAAATGATCCGTCCGGCGATTTCACTGGAAATTCGAAGACGTAGGTGGATGCGCCCTCTTCCGGTTGGCCGACTTCGGGATGATAAGGCACTCCCTGGTCGCGAAGCATCTTGAACAACGCATCCGTCGCCGAAATGCGAATCCGGCGAATATAGTATTGCGCATGCCGTGGATGCATCCCCGAAGAACAATCGACTGTTTGCGAAAGCGTGCCGGACGGCTTGACCGCGGTCGTGCAGGTGGACGGGCGGATGCCGAATTTTTTGGCGTAGATTTGGTTGATCTCAACGACTTGGCTTTTGAGCTTCGCTAAAGTTTCTGCGTTCCTCGCGGCTGGGCAGTCCCATTGGCCGGTAATAGACACTCCCAGCAGGGCTTCCTTCTCGCAGTTTTCTTTCCATTTCTCCGAAAGATAGGGGAAGTAGGTCAAACTGGCTTGATAGGTGCCTAATATGGTCGCCAGGCGAATTTTTCTCAGCAGCGATTTTTCGTCATCTTCTTTGCGGGCCACCACCTCCGACAGATTACAGAATTGTCTCGATTGCAGAATAATCTCGCCGCACGGGTTCGTTCCGATCGGGCCGATGATGTTTTCTCCTGCTGAATCGAAATAGCCGCCGCATTCCTGGAGGAGCTTGATCCGCCGTTTGGGCAGAGTTTGGGCCAGGGATCCTCGGTTGAAGATGCCTCGCTCGCCGGAGCCCGATTTCATCAATGCGATCCACTCGTCGATGAATTCGGTGTTGCTCGGCTTTTGCCGGTAGACCGCGGAATTGTTCGCCAGCATTCTTTGCGGCTCGTTGATATAGAAGGCGCCCTTTTTTGCGTCTCTGATTTCTACGTCGTCGAGATCCGAAAGGGAGATCATGGCGCTCCGCCGCACACCGCCAGACACGACGCAGTCGCCGATCGTGCAGATGATATCGTGAACATCAATGTTGCGGAGCCGCCTGCCTTGACGAGCGAGCATCTTTTCCCTCGTAAAACTGAGCAGACGGCGCAGCGGCTCCGGTCCGGAGGCTTTTCCGCCCATCGTTTCGAGGCGCGCGCCCGCGGGGCGAAGCAGAGAAAAATCGAATTCGATGTCTTCGCCATCTGCCCAGGTGCTCATGCCGAGCGTCAGTGCATCAGCCCAGCCTTCTTTGCTATCAGGGATAACATAGACTGGCAGCTGTGTGCCGGACTGAAGTTTAATTTGAGGAAACTTCTGAAGGTTTTGACTTTCGACCGACCAACCGGCTCCCGTTCCACACATGGAGATGTACATGATCTCGGCCAAATCTTGAAAGCGTTCGGGCGCTATATACGCGCAATTGTAAGCACAGACATTCGTTTTCCGCGCTGCTGGGCCGGCGAATTGCAGGAGGCGCATCGACGGCATCGCCTCGTGATTGAGAATGCCTTCTCGAACCTCTCTATATTCCGCTTCATCGAGCTTGGTGCCCAAATTTTCCTTCATGAACGCGATATACCGGTCCACGGTTTCGATCCACGTCTCGCGACGGCGCTCCTCCGCGATCCAGCGAGAGTAGGTCCGGTAGTAAACGAATTCTCCGAGCGAGTTTCTAAAATATTTTTTGCTTTCTTCGGCCATCCTCTTGACCTTGGCGGGAACGCGAAGACCCTGGGCCCGAAGCTTGGCGCGTTTGTCGCGATAGAGTATATAGGCTTTGGCGGTTTTGACGTACTCGCTCAGAATCAACTCTTTTTCAACTGTGTCCTGAACGCCTTCGACCGTCGGGACAAAAGTTTTATACTTTCTCGTGATGCGAAGCACATCTGCGTAGACTTTGTTTGCGACGAGTTCCGCCTCTTTGAGCGAGCCCTCGCCTGAAGCGATCATCGCTTTGTGAATCGCGTTAACAATTTTCTGGCCGTCGAAGGGAACGACCGATCCATCGCGTTTCTGGATGCTTTTGACGATGGTTTCGGTCAACGAATCTCCTTTAAGTTTCATGCGCTATATTGTCGGGATGAGTTTAGTGTATGTTTCGGGGTTTAATATATCCGGAAACGGGAAAGCGTTTGGGCTGGACTAAGGTGCCGCGGGCAAGCGGAGGGCGGGCGGGGCGGAATTATTTCCTAAAACGAACACGCATGCGCTCAGCTCATCGTTCGTGCGCGATAGGCTTGGCCGCTACGATCGCCTCTTCCGTGCGCCACGCGTTGCCTCGCCACAGCGTGACGACTCGAGCATCGGCTCCGATCAATGCGGTGCAACGGGTGTGATCCCGGACCGCGCCGTTGCGCTCCGCGAAAACGGCGAACGACTTTGTGAGGGCCGTGACCTGATCTTTCGTGCCGGTTGCGAAACGCCAAAGCGCCGGATTCGCTCCGACCGAGGCGCCGTAGGACTTCAATATATCTGGCCGATCGAACTCTGGATCGAGTGTGATGCTGAGGAGGCGCACTCGAGCGGCGAGCGCCGGATCTGCGCTGATGATTTTTTGAATTTGGGCAAACCGCAGCGCCATTGTGGGACAATATTCCGGAATCGGGCACCGCGAAAAAATGAAGGTTACGATCGTGACGTGGCCGCGAAGATCCATTAGCGAAATGGGATCTCGGTTCTCCGACACCAGCGAGAATTCCGGCACGAGATCTCCTTCGGCGAGACGGCGGCGAGAGGAAACCGGCGCGAGGTTTTGATCAGGAAGCGACTCGTGGCCCGTGACCACGAAGTCCGACGCCGATGTTGCTGTTTCCCCAACGTGAAGCCGAAAGCGCACGAGATCGCCGGACCGCAGGTTCGCCGCCTCTGCCGGATTCGCGACTGAAAATCCCATCGTCATCGCCGGCATGA
>JAICWQ010000227.1 GCA_025934755.1 Chthoniobacterales bacterium
CGAGGAAGCCTTTCCAAAATGCGAGTTGACGATCTTGCCGATGAAAAGCTGGGACCGGCAGATGTGGTTCGACCAAACCGGTCTGCCCTGGGTCATGCCGTCGCCGAACATGCCAACTCTGCAGACCGCGACCGTTTATCCGGGAATGTGTTTACTGGAAGGCACGAACCTTTCCGAAGGTCGCGGCACAACTCGTCCGTTCGAAATTTTCGGCGCGCCTTTTATCGATCCGGAAGCGCTGTGTCGCGAGCTCAACGGCCTTAATCTGCCGGGCGTTTTCTTCCGCGAAAACTATTTTCAGCCGACGTTCCAGAAATTTGCGGGAGAACTCTGCGGCGGCTCCCAAATTCACTTGCTCGATCGCAAGGTTTATCGCTCGTTTCAAACTGGCGTTGAAATCATTCGTTGTATTCGAAGATTATACAGGGAGTCATTCGCATGGAAGCAGCCGCCTTACGAATACGAACAGGAGAAGTTGCCGATCCAGATTTTGCTCGGCGGCCCCGCGGAAGATTATTTCGAAGAATAACGACGACTGCAATCATGCCCTCACCTCGATCCTCTATCAATGGGAGAGGACGCAGAAAAGCGCGGGATTTTTTCTCCTCTTCGTCACGGAGAGGAAGTAACGTCCGCCGGGGCGGCCAGTCGGGCGGACTCGTCCAGCGACGAGCTCCGACCGAAGCAACAGCTCAGCGTAGCCTTCGTCAATCGATCGTTGCTTCGGTCTTGTTTGGCGCCGTTTCGATTTTGTCGGAGACGCGCGCGGAGATTCCGTGGCCGGAAGTTGTTCAACGGCTCACTTCCGAAAATGAAAAACTGGCGCGCCGCCCTGGCGGGCATGCCGGCGAATATTTCATTGTTTGCACGCTCTATTACACGCCCAAGGAATCCGGTTTTACATTCGAGCGCGGTTTCGATGCGAGCCGGGTGACAAAGCCGGGCTTGCACGGCCATACTTATCCCCGCGATTTTTTGAGATCGGTGAAAAAGGAAGGTTACGGACGCATTACGTCGCCTGTGAACGGACATAACTATATTCGGTATTACGGCGGTTCGTATGGTTTCGCTGGACCGCCGAGTGGCGGCGGAGGAGCCCTTGTCCCGCGATATTCGGCCGCGGCGCGATCTTCCGGTCCGCTTCGACGCGGTATGATTCTCGAAACTCCGGCCGCTGATGTTCAAAAAATCTTTGCCAGCACCCGGTGGAAAATTGTCGATACCGGTGGCGGGCTGCGCCGTTGGCAGCTCGATTGTTATTACGGGGAAGATGAGCCACTCGGTCCCGGACGGCTCATGGCACGGCCCCGCAGTACAAGCTTCGAATACGCGTATTCCACGGCACGCATCAGCAAATGACCGCGTTTAACGTCCGGCTGACGTTTCACGGCAACTTGGCATTCTTTTTGAAGCGCAAACCCGCTCAACTGGAACGTTGCCTCACTGAGCGCACCTCCGTTAAAGACGTGATTGAGGCCTGTGGGGTTCCGCACCCGGAAGTCGATTTGATCCTGGTTAACGCTCGGCCAGTCGATTTCAGCCGCGTTCTGGAATCTGAATCATCCCTCGAAGTGTTTCCAATCGAGTCCGAGCCAGTTACTAGTTTTACGGAACATCGTCTGCAAACGCACAAGATTGCAAAGTTTGTCGCCGACGGGCATCTCGGAAAGCTTGTCCGTAATCTTCGTCTGCTCGGAATCGACGTGAATTACGATCGCGACGCCGATGACCGGATGCTGGTGAAGGTTTCCAGCGAAGAAGAGCGAGCGCTCCTCACCCGGGACCGCCGTTTATTAATGCACGCCGGAGTCCGCCATGGCCGTTACCTGCGATCCCAAAATCCTCTCGAGCAAACGGTCGAAGTGCTTCACCGATTCAATCTCGCGTCCGAGGTGACGCCATTCACCCGTTGTCTTCTCTGCAACGCCTTGCTGGAGCCAGCAGAGAAGAAGAACATCATTAGCCAACTCGAACCTCTCACAAAAATTTATTACGACCAATTTCGGAGGTGCCCGCAGTGCGGACAGATTTATTGGTCGGGATCGCATTTCGACAAATTGCAAAGGCGGATTGAAACAATTCTATCCCGCGCGGCGGTGCCAATAAGGCAGCGAAGCCCAGTCTTGTAAGCCGCAGGACAGCTGGCAAACTTCGGCCGATGCAAAAGCTTGTTCTTGGCCTGGCAACGACATGGATAATGGTTGCCGCGGCTCTCGGGCAAGGGCCTGCTCCTTCCCCGCTGATTCCGCTTCCCTCCCCGCCGCCGACAAAAGTTGCCGTCGCCCCTCCGGAATCGAGCCCTCCTGCTACCTTGACCAAACAGGATCTCGAGCCGTTTTTCGATGCCTTGATTCCCTCGCAGTTGCGAACTCGCAATGTGGCGGGCGCGGTTGTTTCCGTGGTCAAGGACGGACAGGTGTTGCTTGAGAAAGGTTATGGCTACGCAGATTTGGAAGCCAAGAAACCGGTGTTGCCTGACCGAACCCTGTTTCGGCCAGGATCGATTTCCAAGTTGTTTACCTCGACCGCAGTAATGCAGTTGGTCGAACAGGGAAAACTCGACCTCGATCATGACGTTAACGACTACATCGATTTCGCAATTCCCAAAACCTATCCCGAACCCGTCACTTTGCGGCGATTGTTAACCCACACCGCTGGCTTCGAAGAAACGTTAAAGAATTTGTTCGTCGCTCATGAGAGCGATCTGAAGCCAGTCGGCGCCTATCTCGCGAATCAGCTGCCGGCGCGCATTTTTCCGCCGGGCAAAGTGCCGTCGTATTCAAATTACGGGTTCACTCTTGCCGGATACGTTGTCGAGCGGGTCAGCGGCGAAAAATTCGAGCGTTACGTCGACAACCATATCTTGAAGCCGCTGCGGATGAACAATTCGTCGTTCGATCAACCGCTTCCGCCGCAGCTCGCGGCTCAAATGTCCAAGGGCTATCTCAACGCCGGCCAAAAACCGCGCGATTTCGAACTCGTAGAGGCCGCGCCCGCCGGCGC
>JAICWQ010000064.1 GCA_025934755.1 Chthoniobacterales bacterium
CGCCGCCGCGGCCGCGCTTGATTGGCACGAAAAAGCAGGCGGCAACATCGATATTTTCGATACGGCAGGGCGGCAGGAGATTGACGTTGCATTGATCGAAGAGCTTCAGCAGCTCAAAAGATTTCTTCAGCCGCAGGAGACCTTGCTGGTTGTCGACGCGGCGACAGGTCAACAGGCAGTTAGCGTGGCCACCCGTTTCAATCGCGCGCTCGAAATCACCGGTATCGTCTTGACCAAACTTGATGGCGACGCCCGCGGCGGAGCGGCCTTGTCGATGCGAGAAGTGACTGAGCGGCCAATCAAAGTCGTTGGGACCGGCGAAAAGCTGGACCAGTTCGAAGCCTTCGTGCCCGAGCGCCTCGCCGGCAGGATTTTGGGCATGGGCGACGTGGTTGGCCTCGTCGAAAAAGCCGCCGAAACCATCGAGGCCGAGGACGCAGCCCGTTGGGAAGAGAAAATGCGGCGCGCCTCCTTCGATTTCAACGATTTCCTGAGCCAATTCAAAATGCTGCGAAAAATGGGCCCATTGGAAAATCTGCTTGGCATGATCCCCGGTATGAGTAACGTTCCCGGCCTCTCGATTGACGAGAAGCAGCTCAAGCGCACCGAAGCGATCGTGCTTTCGATGACCAGTGAGGAGCGGACCCGCCCCGAGATTTTAAACGCTCGGCGTCGTCAGCGAATTGCTCGCGGCAGCGGCTCGACCGTCACCGAGGTAAACGATTTGGTCCGCCGTTTCGATCAAATGCGAAAGCTGATGAAGAACACGGGGAAAATGAAGAGAATGATGTCCCGAATGGGAAAACTGAGGTGAAGGCGCAAGCTCTCAACTCTTAACTAAATTCCATTAACTATTACCAATGGCAGTTGCAATCAGATTACGAAGAGAAGGCGCGTTGAACCGGCCGTATTTTAAGGTCGTCGTCGCGGACAAACGCAGCCCGCGCGATGGGAAATTTATTGAAATCCTCGGCACCTACGACCCAAAGAAGCCAGGCAATAACAGCACCCTCAAGCTCGACCGCGTCGAATATTGGATCAGCAAAGGCGCCCAACCCTCAGACACCGTACGCAGCTTGATCAAGAAAAATAAAAATCCGGAAGCGGCGGCAAAGAAAGCGGCCGCAGCTGAAGCGAAGAAAGCCGCCAGGCCGAAGGCCGCGCCGAAAACTGAAGCGGCCCCCGCTGCTGAATCTCCGGCGCCTGCGGCACCTGCGGCTGCGACTGCGCCGGCCGCGCCAGCGGCTGAGGCAACGCCCGAAGAAAAACCAGCTGGTTAGATCGTGAGGCGTTTCGGCGCAATCTGGGTCATCTGGGTTGTTCTGGTAGCGCAAGCACACGCGCAGAAAGTTTCGATTCGAGACGGCAACGTCTGCCTTGTTGCCGGCGGCGAAACGAAAAAGCTGACGAACTCGGGTCACGATTCCGAGGCTGTTCTCGCGCCCGATGGAAAGTGGATCGTGTTTGTTCGAACGCTTCCCGGAAAAAAAATCGCCACCGGATCGGGCGATGCTAATGAGACCCAGCTTTGGCAGATTCGTGCTGATGGAAAAGAACCGACATGTCTGGTTCGCTCAAAACCAGGCGATAAAATGGAAACCGTTCTCGCCGGATTCTCGAAGCCGCAGTTTTCCAGTAACGGAAAGCTGGTCTATTTCTTGAGCGAAGCCTGGACGACTTCTGGCGCGCTTCATGTGGTCGATACCACCAACAGCAAAGAACATTTTGTTTGTCCGGCCGCCGAATTCGAAGTTGTTCCTTCGGGTGACTATCGCGACCATCTCCTTGTTCAGCAGCATCGCTATTTCATCGGCGGCGGAAGTTACGACTGGTATTGGCTGTTGAAACCCGATGGGAAAGAAGTCGGCCCGGTTGGCGAAGACACCGAAAATTTTAAAACCACGTATCTGAAAGATTGATCCCAAGAAATTCGTGTCGATTCGTGTCAATTAGTGTCTAAACTTTTGCCGTGAAAGAATTTCTCGAGTTCGTCATCCGCCAACTGGTCGAATTTCCCGACGACATGGTGCTTACCGAAATCCCAGGCGGGAAAATGACAATTTTTAAAGTGCAGCTGCGTCAGAGCGATGTCGGCCGAATCATCGGTCGCAACGGTCAGACCATTCATGCCATTCGCGCGTTGTTGAACAGCTCCGCGTCGCGTCATGGGCAGCGCGCGACCCTCGAAATCGTCGAATAGTCACTGCGCGCATTCTTCGAACGCGGCTGGGTGCCCTTGCAGCTCGGCCAACGCTTCGCCGGCGAAGTGTAATGAGCCTGTAATAAGAATCGGTTCGGACTCAGTGCGGGCATTATCGAGAGCTTCGGCAAACGACTCCGCGACCGCAATTGTTGGGCAACCAATCCCGTTGCCGGCAGGGCCGCCGCGGCGACCGCCTGCCCGACAAACAGAACCAAGAATTTTCCCTAACTCCTCGGGATCGATTGCGCGTTCGGTTTGAATCCTCGGGAGCAGAAAAGAATCGGCGATCGGAAGCAGGGCTTCGCAGATACCGCGCAGATTCTTGTCTGATAAAACGGCCAGGATAACGGTCGCGCGTTGCTCACCGAAGACTTGCCGCCACGATTCGGCCAGAATTTGGGCTGCAGCCGGATTGTGCGCGCCATCGATGACGGTCCGCTGGTCCCAGCATTGAAAACGCGCCGGCCATTCGACGTTGGAAAGACCTCGCGGGATGGCAGCCTCATCAATCTCGATCTTAGCGGACTGAATTGCACGGATCGCAATCGCCGCGTTGAGCTTTTGATATTCGCCGCGCAAACCGATCGGAGATTTGGTGTAAGGCTCGGAGACAAAATCGAGCGGCGCGTCGCATTCCGCCGCTCGCGCGCGGATGACTTTCTCGGCTGAGATCATTTGTGGAGCGGAGATGACCGGCATTTGGGCTTTGATGATGCCGGCTTTCTCCGCCGCAATCTTTTCGATCGAATCTCCCAGCCACTTTTCGTGGTCCAACGCTATCGGAGTGATGACGGAAACATTGGATTGCACCGCATTGGTCGCATCCAAACGCCCCCCAAGGCCTGTTTCCAGAACGACGACGTCGGTCCGCGCGTTGCAAAAATGTCTTAGCGCCAGCGCGGTGGTGATTTCGAAAAAGGTCGGGTGCGGGTCCCAATCAGCCACCAGGTTTTGAATATTGGTGAGGCCAGATGTGACCTCGTCCTCAGAAATCATTTCGCCGTTCACCCGAATCCGTTCCCGAAAAGTGACGAGGTGAGGGGATGTAAAAAGGCCCGTCCGATATTTTCCGGTCCGGCAGATGGAGTCGATCATGGCGCAGACCGACCCTTTGCCGTTTGTGCCGGCCACGTGGAGCACTCGCGCGCCTTTAAGATCAACGCCGAGTTCGACAATCAGTCGCCGGATATTTTCGAGACCGAGTTTGATCCCGAAGCGCTGCAGACTGTAGAGCCAGGCGAGACGTTCTTTGTAAGGTCGCGGCGCTGAGGCCCCTCCCACATTCACGGCGCCGATGACAAATAGCCGAGCAGCTGGCTGATCGTCTCCCGCATTTTTTTGCGGTGGACGATCATGTCGATCAAGCCGCGCTCTTCGAGGAATTCGGCGGTTTGGAATCCCTTTGGCAAATCCTGATGCGTCGTTTCTTTGATCACGCGCGGGCCGGCAAAGCCGATCATGCTTTTCGGCTCGGCAATGATAACGTCGCCTAACGAAGCGAAACTTGCCATTACTCCCGCGGTCGTCGGATTGGTCAGCACCGAAAGATATGGGAGCCGGGCATCGGCATGTCGAGCCAGCGCCCCACTGGTCTTCGCCATCTGCATCAAACTGAGCATTCCTTCGTACATGCGCGCCCCACCCGATGCGGCAACAATAATTACCGCGGCCCGCTCATCCGTCCCGTACTCGATCGCGCGAGTGATCCGTTCTCCAACTACCGAACCCATGGTTGCGGCGAGAAATCCAAAATCCATCACCGCGAGCGCTACTTTGTATCCTTCGATCATGCCATGCCCGCTGATCACTGCATCGGTCAGCCCGGTGCGTTCCTGATAATTTTTCAGCCGATCTTTGTAGCTGGCCATTCCCTGGAACCGAAGGGTGTCGATCGACTTCAAGTCCGCATCCATCTCCACAAATGTTTGCGAGTCGAGCAGGTTGCCGATTCTCTCCTTGGCCGAAACTGCAAAATGATAATCGCACCGCGGACAGACCCGCAGATTTTCATTGAGCTCGATTTCAGAGACGACTTCCTCGCAGCCGGGACATTTTTGAAACAAGCCCTGCGGAATATCGCGCTTCTTTCGCTGGGACGTCTTGAGAGTTGGCTTTTTGAAAATGGCCATGACGATTATGCCCGAGCGGCAGTTGCGGCATAAACAAACCGCGCCCCGTTTTGCTTCAAAACACGAGCGCATTCGCTCAGGGTCGAGCCGGTGGTTAACACGTCGTCAATCAAAAGCACGCCTAATCCTCGCACGTCTGCGTTTTGTCGTAAACGGAATGCGTGACGCAAATTTTGGATGCGCTCAGCGCGGTCGAACGCGGTTTGAGTCGTTGTGAAACGAACCCTCTCCAACACCGGACGAATCGGGACCCCAAGATACGGACCGACTCCCTCGGCCAGTAAAGCTGCCTGGTTGAAACCGCGCTCCCGCTGCCGTGCCGGATGCAAGGGAACGGGAACAATCACGTCGAACTTGCGCTCACGCAGTCGGGAATCATCCAGCGCGGCGATGAGCCATTGTCCAACCAAATGCCGCAGATGAATTTGTTTGCCGTATTTGAAATTGAGAACAACGTGACGGGCGATGCCGCGGCTCCGATAGGCCGAGACAGCGGCATCGAAGTAAAGAGCGCGATGAGCGCAGTTGGCACAGGAAAATGTGGTGGTGATCGCGCCATCGAATGGTTCCGAGCATCTGGCGCAGAATGGAGGCACGATGCGCGAAAGTTTTGCTTCGCAATCAGCGCACAAATATTCCGGGGACCCCACTGACGCCGCGCAAATCGTGCAGGTCGGCGGATAAATCAGCGACGCTAATCCGCGAATGAAATCAGGTGGCGCGAGCATTTCGACGTCTCAACCAGGCCCAAACAATCAACCACGTTATCGCGGCAACGGCGAGTGGCACGATCCCGACCAGCAAGTTTTTCCCCATCCACGGCAGGATCGCGGTATCGTGACGAGTAATCTTGTTGAACGCGCCGGCGGCGACGATCCAGCCGGCGTGCAAACCGATCGGCAACCAAAGCGATCGCGTTTCCAATCGCGCGTCAGCCAGGATCCATCCGATCAGAAAAAGAGTGGTGAATCCGGCGGCCACCAGAATTGGATCAGTGAATTGAACAAAGGCATGCGCAATCGAGTTGAACCCGGACGTCCAGGTCACAAGGGTCGAGGTATGCTGCGGCGCTTTGAGAAAATGAACGATAGAGTAAAGCGCCGAGGTGACGAACATCGCCAGATATCGGCGTCCAGTTTTCAAGAGAAGGCCGAGGATCAATCCGCGGAAAAACGCTTCTTCGATCAGAGGCACGACGGCAGCGGCTGCGATTGCTTTGCCGACGGCCAACCAATCAATCAGGTTCCGAATCGAATAAAATGGCGTCGCCAAAAGGATTGCGCCGCAACAGAGAAGGGGAATGGCGGAGGAAAGAAAACCAATGAGCAGGTCGGGACCCCAACCCGCATTCTTTTCAATTTCCAAATCCCCCCGGCTGCGAATGCTAAGGGAACGGGCCAGCGGCCAGACCAAAACTATCGCGGCGATTAAAAGCGCGCGATGAAAGAAAGTTTCAAAATCGAACCGGCTGAGAAAAGTCAGCCAACCATGACCGATCAACCATTGCGCGGCCCAGAAAAGTGGCGGGGCCAGCAACGCGCCCAACACGATCGTCGCCAGCAAATAAACCAGCAATCTGACTGCATCCTTCAACCCGGTTAATGTAAGGTTTTCCTGCGATGCCGAGTCAACACATATGGACCGAAAAAGACGAGGAAGGCCGGAAACGCGAAGTCCGTGCGACCAAGTTTGGCGGAAAATGGCGACTCCAGGCGAAGACCTCGGATGAAACGGACTGGACCTACTACGACCGGCCGCTGCTCGACGATCTGTTGAAACTGAAGGATATCATTGGCCGAAAATATCAACGTCGTCGGGCGTCAGCAGACGACGTCGCCTCAATCGACAAACTGATCACCGATTGGGGTCGGACCTAGACATTAACATGCAGGGTCGTACCTACGTATTCAACATTTCGCGGGTGTGGAGGTTTCGAGCGCATTTTCCGGCAGGCACCGATTTGCCAGGTGCGACTGGGTTGATGATTGGAGGCTCCTCAGCAAATGTTGAACGTGTAGGCACGACCCCATTTCGACCCCATGAAGAAAAAGGCGCGAATCGATCAAACTTTGGTCGAGCGCGGGTTTTTTGAAAGCCGCGAGCGGGCTCAGCGCGCGATCATGGCGGGCGACATCAGGGTGGGGGAACAACTGATTACGAAACCAGCAACGATGATCGCCGTGGATGCGCTGCTTTCCGTTGCGGAGTCGCCTCAGTTCGTCGGCCGTGGCGCGACGAAACTTTCGGGCGCGCTCGATTTTTTCAAGCTCGATGCCACCAACAAGCTCGCGCTCGATATCGGCGCCTCCACCGGCGGATTTACGGATTGTTTGTTGCAACGCGGCGCGGCGAAGGTTTTTGCGGTCGACGTTGGTCGCGGCCAACTCGCCTGGAAAATCAGGAACGATCCGCGGGTGGTTGTCCTCGAGAAAGTAAACGCGCGGTTTCTCTCGGGTGAAGAGATCCCGCAACCCGTCGAACTGTGCGTTATCGACGTCTCGTTTATTTCGCTGACTTTGATCTTGCCTCGGGCTTTTGAATTGATAACTCCAGACGGCGTGATTCTCGCCTTGATCAAACCGCAGTTTGAGTTGCAGCGCAAAGATGTTGGCCGCGGCGGGATCGTTCGCGAACCGGCCCTCCACGAAAAGGCCCAGCAGAAAATTGTGAACTTCGTTCGAGAAGCGGCTTATCATGTAGTTGGCTTGGTTGCCTCGACCATTACTGGAACTGACGGCAACCAGGAATTTTTCATATGCATCCGAAAACGATCGGATTGATCGCGCATCCCGGTAAACCCGGAGTGGGGGAGCTCATCAACTCGCTCGCCGCCGACTTCAAAAGTCATGCGATGTCGACTTTGATGGAGAAAGCGACCGCAGTGGTGGCCGGACAACGATCGGATCTGAGTGTCGCAGAGATCGCGGCAAAAGCAGACCTGCTTGTCGTCGCCGGTGGTGACGGAACGATTTTGAGCGTGGCGGACCGGATGGGCGAGGCAACTACGCCGATATTTGGAATCAATGTGGGCTCGCTTGGTTTTCTGACCTGCGCCGGTTCTCAAACATTCCGCCAGGCAGTCGAATGCATCGTTGAAGGCAAAATCACTTTCAGTAACCGGACTTTGCTGGAAGTCGTTCTCCGTGATTCGAAAGGAAAGCATCCGCCAATGGTTGGGTTGAACGACGCCGTGCTCACGCGCGGCGAAATCTCCCGATTGATTCGTTTGCACGCTCGGGTGAACGGCGAAGCACTCACGGAATTCAATGCCGACGGTTTGATCATTGCGACCCCAACCGGTTCCACAGCGTATTCGCTTTCGGCCGGCGGACCGATCATGGAGCCGGAATCCGGGGTTTTCGTCATTACGCCGATTTGTCCGCACGTGCTGACAAACCGGTCGATCATCGTGTCGGAAGACTCGGTGATCGAAGTGGAAGCGAGCGAGCCGGACTATCCTGTTTTCCTGACGGTGGATGGTCGTCAACCGTTGCGGGTTGCGAAAGACGCAGTTGTGGAAATCCGAAAAGCGAAAAAAAAGCTGCGATTGGCAGCTTTGCCCGGGGTCTCGTTCTTCAGCGTGGTGCGACAGAAGCTGAAGTGGAGCGGAAGCAATGTCTGAATGGAGGTTGAGAAGTTGAGTCGTTGAGCGGTTGAGAAGTTGAGTCGTTGAGCGGTTGAAAAGACGTTCAGTATTAAATCATCTCAACATCTCAACATCTCAACCTCTTTTGGTTGCGAGCGCCAATCGGCGCAGTTCCAATCGAGAAGGTTTTCGGTTTTCGCGATGTCCTCTTCGAAAACTCCTGACGCGTACTGGTGTTCGTCAGCGGTTAACTTTCTGGAATAGGAACCGACATTTCGTCGCTTGTTTTTAAACCCCGGCAATGGCTGAACACCGAGGAAGTCGAATAATCGCTTCAGCATTGGCGACGGATCGCTCCGAAACTCTTCGTACTTGAGAACCAGGACTTGGTCGCGGAGAAAAAGATCGAAAGCTTTTTCAAGCTGCGGCGAATACAAACTGCGAGCGATGTACCCGTTGCCGCGCGGGCGTTTCCAAATCCCGATTTCCTGGTCGCGCTTGAGAGCGTCAATAAACTCCAGCGGTTCCTGGCCTTTGTCGCGGCGCATGTTCCATTGCGAAAACGCGCGTTCGGTCGGGTTTCGCAATGAAACCACGAGTTTCATCCGCGGGTTGTAACGCGCGATCCGCTCAAGGGCGCGCGGATAATAGAGATAATCGGCCGTGACTTCACCCGCCACCCGCCACCGCCAGCCCGGAGCAAAGTTGTGGTGCAGAATTCCGTAATCCGGTTCGGCCGCAAAATGCTCTTCCTTGTCAAAAAAATGAAGTGCCTGATCGCGCAGCAGCGCGACGTGTGGATGTTGGGCCAGAAAATCGTGCAACGCAGTCGTCCCGGCCTTCTGAACACCGCCAACGATAAAATCAACACGGTTTACATGTCGCCGGCCAAAAAGATGATCGACGATCGAACCGATATGTCGTGTGTTGGCGCGCTCTGGCGTAGGAGCGTCCCCAATCTTGGCGTGCGAAATGACCGGCGAGGGGTGAGACATATGCTCTCAGTTCCATAAGAGCATCTCTCACACTGTCCGGCGTGACAACGTGAAACTGACTTCGAGGCCCGCGAGCGACTTGTCGAAATGCGTCGAGCTGCTCAGAAAATGGCGAGTTGCGCTAGCGAACGAGTCGCGATTGTATGGCCAACGTGATCCCACCTGATGCTTCGCCGACGGAGAAGTTTGAAGATTTGACGTGGCTTTTCACCTGCGACAGCCGCAATCGCGGTTTGATCCGCCAGGGATTCGATGAAGCGGCGTTGCTATGGAAAGCGGTCAAAGTCTCGTCCGGCAATATTCTTGAAGTCGGCCGGAATTTCGCTGGCTCAACGGTCTTGCTTGCCGCCGCCGCGGCCAACCGCGAAGTTTATTCGATCGACAATCGTTCGCACGAGGACACCGCGTGCAAAAATTATCTGGCCCGGCCGGAAAACAAACACCGCGTGCATTTGTTGGTGACCGATTCTCGCGAACCGCTGCCGAACTTATCTTTTGGCCTGTTGTTCATCGATGGCGATCACAGCTTCGAGGGCGTGCTCGCAGATGTTCTTGCGCATTGGATGTCTCTCCAGCCGCACGGCGGAAATCTCGCGCTGGCCGCGTTTCACGACGCGTTACCGAACGATAATTTTAAATGGCGCGACGCCGATCGGCGGATGAACCATTTCTGGACTCGCGTGAAGAACAAGTTTCGGAAACGACAAAAACCCGAGGTTGCGCCGGATTATGCGCCAGGAGTACTTCGGGTTTGCGACGAATTAGTGCGACAAGGCGCAGCCAAGAAATGGAGAAGCGCCAGCTCGATGCTGGTTTTGCAAAAGCTCACGGATATTCCTCAACATTTCGATCGGACCGCGCGCGAAAATTTCCAGTCCCAATAAAAAATTCCGGGTGATGCTAGCCGTGGTTTCTTTCAGAGCCAGGATGCGCCGTTTTCTTTGAGCCGTGTCTGCGATAGCGTTCTGCGACGGCAACTACAGCGCAGAATAGCGACGCGACCAAACCGGTATCTACTTCAGGAATCGGATTGAACAAAATATTGGAAATCGCGTAACCGCGGCGACCGAAGAGGGGACGTTAAAGTCTCTTAAACGTGGGCGGCGCGATTTCGTCGGTGCGAGGGAGACGATGCGCGGTGGACAGCAATAACGGCAACGATCGCACCGGCGATTGAGACGATGCCGGAAAGTATCAAGAGCACGAAGTTCATTGTTCGATGCGGTCCTTCTTAGGAAGCATGATGCACACCGTCGCGTTTATCAAGGCGAAGACAAAGAACAACGTCACCTCAAGAAATCTTCCTTAAATTGTTGATGAGAAACCGATATTGCCGAAGACGTCCCTGTACCAAACCGCGGAAACCAGGATCAGGAATCCAGAAGTGACCGTCATTAAGGCCTTAACTTTGGGAAACTCGGTGGCGCAGACGACTAAATCGCCAAGCGCGGCTATCAGCAGGGTCATAGCACGGTTGCAATATGCGGTCGCAGTTTGCTAAAGCACGGCCATGAATTTAACGACCGCTCTAGTTAGCATCGGCCTGTCAGCAACTTGTTTCGCTCAAGCGCCCGATTCCCGTTTTGACGGAATATGGGTCGGCACTGAGACTGTCACGTTGCAGCAATCTAAGTGGGTGCCCAAAGCTGCATGTCGTACGACCAACACGACAATCGTTATTGCTCAAGGCGGAACGCTCGTCGGCGTCCTCGGTGGATTTTGCCCCGGACGCTTTAACGTTGTGCAGCGGAATCGTGACGCCATAAATTTTGAAGCTGGGCACTGCAAACTGAGCGTGCGCCTTTCGGCGGATGGCAAGGCTCTGATCGAGACAGGTACCAATACCGACATCGCGTCACGCGATGAGGTGACCAATTCCGCCGTCGACTACCATAACTATCGAATTTCCGGCACATTTCACCGGTCGAAATAGAACCTGAAAAACCATACTCAAACCGTACCAGCACCAATCGTAGGGTGTTGGTACGCCTTTGGTTATGGAGGACGTGGAAATGCACAAGGCAGCAGTCGCGTTTTTCTTCGGGGTTTACAATTTCGTTCGCCGCCACGACACACTCAAAACAACGCCAGCGGTCGCAGCCGGTGTGGAATTGAAACGTTGGGGTTTAGAAGACGTGATCGAAATGAAGGACGCCTATTTGCGACGAAAAGAGGAAGTCGAATTTGAGGCCGCTTTCGAGGCCTTGAAAAGATGAAACAAAACCCAAAAAAGAGGCGTCCAACCCTTGAAGTTCTTACGAACTTTATACTTGACGGGCAGAGTGTGGCCTGTACCTTGCTCTGCTTCTCAACATACCGTTACGCCAGTAGGCTGGCAGAAACTTACCCCTCTGTCCTATAAACGGACTCGGGGGTTTTTCTTTGCCCCCAAAACCCCTTAACCCCATGAAGAAAATCGCCCTTTTGATCGACGGTGAATGGTTTCGCCGGACTCTCCAAAACACTCTCCAAGTTGCCATCAACGCGGACGTAATTTACCGGAACGCAATGGAGGTAAAGCAACCGGACGAAGAAGTATTTCGGCTATTTTTTTATGATTCTGTCCCTCACGAACGCAAGGAAAAGAATCCGATCAGCAAAAAGACAATCGACTACGCGGTAAGCACCGGCAATGTCGCCAGAAAGCGATTCTTCAAGGAAATGGGGCAAAAGGGGCTAGTGGCTTTGCGGCGGGGTTATGTCAGGCCAAGAGGCTGGACCTTGAGCAGAAACTACGTCAAAGCGGCAATGAAGAGTTCCACTCCAATCCATCCACCGAAAGACACTGACATTGCGATGTCGTTTGAACAAAAGGGAGTCGATATGCGAATCGGAATCGACGTTGCGACCTTGGCTATTCGAAAGCAGGTCGAGCGGATAATTCTATTTTCTGGCGATTGCGACATGATTCCGGCCCTGAAACTAGCCCGCAGACAGGGCGTTCAAGTCGCACTCGTTGAAGTTGGCGGGCGACGCCTTGCGCCGGAGTTAATAGAAGATTCTGATATGGTCCGGCCATTGACGCCGATTCCGTAAGTTTCTAAAAACCATACTCAAAGCCTACCAACACCCTACGATTTGTGTTGTCCCTGATTGAGTATGGAAATTAAAACTCCGGTGGCGGTATGCCAGCTAACGGGTCGTATGGACCCATCGGGTCAAAAATTATGGACCCGAGAAATGCGGATCGTCCTTGAAAAAGCCAGTACCTCACCAAGAGGTCTTCCAGAACGCTCCGCTCTGGTACGTCTTTGTCGGGATCAGGAAAGACAAATCCTTTGGTCCTTTTACTGTTTAAAGCGATCTGCGCGAGAACGCGGGCCGTATGCAGCCTGGCGTAAATCCAGAATAGCTGTTCTTGGTTTAATTGCGGCCATGTCCTCGTTTCTGCGAATTGCACGCACGCTTTGTTCACAATTTTCCAATGCGTTGATTCATCAAACTTCAACGCATCTATCGCAGCCTCGCGGGATGAATACTTGTTCCAATCTCGGAGAGCTTTTAGACGCTCTGGCGGGTCAGCAAAATTCGCTAGTTCCCCCTCAAGAATCGCAACAATATCAGCCCAGCCCATCAGGGCTTTCTATCCCTCCAACTCAGCGAAAGCAGCTTCAAACTTAGCGTCATCTTTCCGGCGGAAATACTCGGCGGTCATTTCCACGCCCCGTTCTAAATCCCAACGTTCAAATTCCACGCCTGCGGCAACTGCTGGTGTCGTTTCCAGCGTTTTGTGAACGCGGACAAAATTGTAAACGCCAAGGAAAAGCGCGACCGCTGCTTTGTGTGTCTCAAGGTCTTTTGAGTAACCAAGTCCCTTGCGTTGAAATCGCTTTAGCTCTTGTCGAACGGTCAGAAATGTTCGCTCAATATGGGAAGTCGTGAGCGTGCCTAAGTCCGGCGAGCCAATGACTGCCTCGCGCTGCGCGGTTTTCATCTTGCGAACGCCTTCGTTCTTGCCAAGACGCGCCAGCGTGCCATTCAGCAGTTCCGGCTCGCCAAACACCTTTGTTTCCGTTCCGTACGAGAAACCCTCGTATCCGAAAGCTGCTCGAACGTGGAACGGGTATTGTCTGAAATTGTCTGTGGCGATCTGAACCGGCCCTTTAATTCTGGCCCGCACATCTTCAACGAACGCGCGGCCTGTGTGCATATCGCGTTTTCCGATCTTGTGGGAAAAAACGAGCTTAGTATCGGCGTCTATACACGCCCAAAGCCAGAAGTCTCCGCGTGTCTTGTCGCGCTTCTGATAGACCGCTGTCGGTTTTGGCATCCGGCCTGCGTGGCAACCCACGTATTGCCACTGCTCATCCATCTCGATTCGTGCGCATGGCAGGTCGCGGAAATTGGCGTCCACGTAATCAGTAAACGCTTCGCCAGTTTCACGAATGACCCGCGTGATTGTGTTCGTCCCGATCTTGAACATTCGGGCGACCGCTTCAATGGGTGTGCCCTCGCACAATGCCGCCAAAACTAAAGCCTGCTTTTCTTTGGAAAGGCGCTTGTTCATGTTGAAAAGATATGTATAGTATCATGGCAGGTCAACAAGAAAATATACGTATTTTTTCAAATGAAGAGACAACGAACCTGGGGCGGTCGGCGAAAGGGTGCGGGCCGTAAATCAGAAGGCAAGGCTCCTTACACAGTCACCTTGACAGAGGCCAACGTGGAAAGGGCCAAATCACGAGAAAGTAATATTTCTGGTCTCTTAGACCGCCTGTTGTCGAGTTGGCTCGTTAAGAATTGATTTATTGTAAGCGAGGATTAGAAATGGCTGTGCCGCAACCCAAACCTGACGAAATTAAGTTCCTACCGGCATACTCGCTGGCTGGTGCGGCCCGTCTAATTGGCTCGAATCCCTCCACGCTAAGCGTTTGGTTTCGCGGAAGGCAGCCCTATCAAAGCACGAAACGTTACCAGCGTGCGGTTAAATCAGTTCTGACTTCTCATACGCCAACGGGTGAGCCTCTTTCGTTTATAGATGTAGTTTTGGCTCATGTTCTTCATCTGATTCGGCACCAGTACAAGATACCCCTCAAGAAGGTAAGAATTGCGATCGATTACATTGAGAAATCAAAAGGGGATCTGCTTTTTC
>JAICWQ010000149.1 GCA_025934755.1 Chthoniobacterales bacterium
ATAGTTCTACATTATAAGAAAAGTAAGTCAATAAATATTTTGTTGGATATTAGGACGCATGTTAGCGCCGCGTGAAACAGAGCAACTTTGATTCTGGCTCCGTTTTCAGGCTCGTGCGTCTTGAGGAATACGCGCGTCGCTTTCGGGCGTTGTTTCACACAAGCCGCCTTGGTAATTCGGGTTCTTATCCTGACAGTTAGGTTGAAAGATTGAACAATCTCTCACCCAGACTGTCTAGGGATCTGATGGACAAGCTCAACCGCTACTCTGATCTCTTGTATTGCGTCCTGCGCGTTGTGCTGGGGCTGATGTTTGCCTGTCACGGGGGGACCAAGATCCTCGGTTTTCCAGTAAGTTCATACGGCCCGGCGGCGAGTACACTCGGGTTCGTCACGGGCTGGATTGAATTAATATGTGGGTTCCTAGTCGCGCTTGGTTTGTTCGCCAGGGCCGGCGCATTCATTGCCAGCGGCGAAATGGCCGTCGCTTATTTAATGACGGCCGCCGGTCGCGGGATCTTCCCGATCGCAAACGGCGGTGAGATGTCCGTGACCTATTGTGTCGCCTTTCTCTATATGGTGTTTTATGGACCTGGCCACTGGAGCATCGATTTTGCGTTAAAACAAAAAGCAGCCGCACGCATTGCGTCCTAAGTTTATGGCCAAAGAAAAACCCGATCTGGTTCACGGAACGCTCGACATGTTGATCCTGAAAGCGCTTCAGCACGGTCCGCGACACGGGCTGGGAATCGCAGACCGCATCCAGCAAATGTCGAAAGACATCTTACGCGTCGAACAAGGCTCGCTTTACCCGGCGCTTTATCGCTTGGAAGGGCAAGGCTGGATCAAAGCCGAATGGGGCGTCTCCGATAACAATCGCAGGGCCCGTTATTACAAACTGACCGCTGCCGGGCGTAAACAACTTGCGGTAGAGCGAGACCACTGGTCGCGCATCACAAAGGGAATCGACCTCGTCTTGTCCGAAGCCTGACAACTTATGCCGCGAGTTCGCGCCTGGTTCTGTCGATTGGCTGGATTGTTTCGCAAAAATCGCCGCGACGCCGAGATGGCCGAAGAAATGCAGACCCATGTCGACCTGTTGACGGAGCGAAACATGGCCGCTGGAATGTCGGCTGAAGCAGCGCGCAATGCCGCGTTGCGAGAATTTGGCGGAGTCGAACAAATTAAAGAAATCGCGCGCGAACAACGCACCTGGAGGTGGGCCGATGAATTTCTTCAGGACATCCGTTTTGGCGCGCGAATGCTTCTGCGAACACCGGGATTTTCGTTGCTTGCAATTCTCTGTCTGACCCTTGGGATCGGAACGAACGCGGCCGTCCTGAGTTGGATCGAAGGAATTTTGTTTCGGCCTTATCCCCTGGTGCCGCATCAGGATCGCATGTTCGCGATTATCGGCACAACCCGCGGGGTCGAAGGACACAACGGACTTTCCTATCCCGACTTTCTCGATTTTGAAAAGAACTCGACGTTGTTTGAATCGTTCATTGTCGACAAGATCACTGGGACAACGTTGAGCGTGGGCGACCGGGCCGAACGCGCGTCGTGCGGGATCGTCTCCGCGAATTATTTTGATGCGCTCGGAGTACATCCAATTTTGGGCCGCGGCTTCACCCGTGAAGAAGGCATTGGTCGCAATGCGCATCCGGTTACCGTCATCAGTTATCGAACCTGGCGAGACCGTTACAACTTTGACCCCAACATCATCGGACGCACTCAGTACCTGAACGGCGTGCAGCACACGATCGTCGGCGTCGCGCCGGAAAGATTTCATGGAACGTTCGTCGGCTACTCGTTCAACTTTTGGGTGCCGGTCTCGATGCAGGAGACATTCGACCCCACCGGTTACAAATTGGAAGAGCGCGGCGCGCGTTGGATCGAAGGTTACGCGTTTCTGAAACCCGGAGTTAGCCGTCAGCAAGCCCAGTCGGAACTGGACTCGATCGCGCAACGTCTGGAAAACGACTTCCCGGAAATAGACCGCGGCCATGAGGTTGAACTTTTTCCGCTGTGGAAAACGCCGTTCAATGGCGCCGGGAACATGTCCCCCACCCTTGCCATCACCATGGCGGTTGTATTTTTGGTGCTGCTCATCGCCTGCGCCAACGTCAGCAATCTTCTGCTCGCGCGATCGCTGTTGCGCCGGCATGAGATGACAATGCGGCTCGCGCTCGGGGCAGGCCGTCGGCGTTTGATCAAGCAACTCGTCACCGAAGGGTTGCTGCTTTCGTTAATCGCCGCGCTCGGAGGGATTGCGGTTGCGTATTGGTGTCGCAATGCCCTCGTCCTCGCCTTCCCCGAGCCCACCGCTGGAATCGTAATCGATTTCCCTGGTCAAATTGATTGGCGCGTACTCGCAGTGAGCACCGGCATTTGCATCCTCGCAACGGTTGTGTTCGCACTCATGCCCGCCATTCAGGCGAGTCATGTCGATCTTTCCGGCGCGCTCAAGACCGACGGCGGCGGTGTGGTTTCCGGCACGAGCCGATCGCGTTTGCGCTCTGCTCTCGTCCTCGTTCAGGTCGCGCTCAGTTTCGTTCTCCTGGCCGGGACCGGATTGCTTTTGCAGAGCCTGAGCAAAATGCGAAATGCGAGCCCAGGTTTTGCAACCGACGTGGTGTCCACGGGGGCCGATTTGTTTTCGGCTGGCTACAAACCGGATCGGGCAAAGACTTTCGTCACTCTGTTGCTCGATCGAGTTCGGACGATTCCCGGTGTCGAATCGGCAAGCGTGGCGCGCGTGATGCCATTCAGCTACAATGTTTTCTCTTCCGCACCGATCGAGGTCGACGGCTATCAACCTGCTCCCACCGAGCGACCGGAAGGAGACTACATCCAAATTGGAGACGACTATTTTGCGACCCTCGGGATTCCGTTGATCTCCGGTCGCGAATTTACCCGAAACGACGACGAGAATTCTCCGCTCGTCGCGATCATCAACGAAACGATGGCGGCGAAATATTGGCCGGGAAAAGATCCGCTGGGTCAGCGACTCAAGGTCAGGGACAGCTGGATGCAGATTGTTGGCGT
This sequence comes from Chthoniobacterales bacterium, assembly GCA_025934755.1. Lineage (GTDB taxonomy): Bacteria > Verrucomicrobiota > Verrucomicrobiia > Chthoniobacterales > UBA10450 > AV40. Next base: position 3,048 of record JAICWQ010000149.1, read on the forward strand.
CGCCAAGACAACGAATTACCGGACAAAACTGGAAAAGCCGATGCCGTTCTTTTATGTGCCAATGCGGCAGAATTTTTTTGTGCAGAACACTTTCCTGATCCGAACGCGGGAAAGTCTCGGTGCGGTCATGAATGCGATGGCGCGGGAGATCCATGCGCTCGACCCGACGTTGGCGCCGATTGCGCCGTCTCGATTGCAGGAACAAATCGACCGTATCAGTTATGCCCAACGACTCGCCGTCACTTTGGTGGCGCTTTTCGGCGGAATGGCCTTGTTCCTGGCGGCGATCGGACTTTACGCGGTGATGTCCTACTCGGTTTCGCAAAGCACGCGTGAGCTCGGCATGCGGATCGCGCTCGGCGCCGGCGCGAGGGACATTCTTCGGCTCGTTCTTTCGCGCGGACTGCGATTAACCCTGGCCGGAGTCGCACTTGGCGGAATAGCAGCTCTTCTCCTCACCCGATTAATGGGCACGATGCTTTACAAAGTTAGCCCGCGGGATCCGGTCGCGTTCGGATTAGCGCTCATCATTCTGATTCTCGTCGCCTTGATCGCCTGCTTTGTTCCCGCTCGCCGCGCCTCACGCCTCGATCCTGCTCACGTCCTGCGCGTCTAAACTCGGGCCGGTTGAGAGTTGTCGGCTAATCGTTGACCGTTAGAATCGCCGAACACAGCAATGCATCGACAGGCAGCCAAGACCATTTCCAAATCCGACGCGAGATCGATGCCGCGAAAGTATTTTGTGTCGCCGGATATTTTTGCGACGGAACAGAAGAACATTTTCTCGAAGAATTGGTTGCTCGTTGGACATCAGAGTCAGATTCCCCGATCGGGCGATTTTTTCCTGGCAACAGTCACCGGGGAAAATCTCATAGTGACCCGGGACCAGGGATCAGTGATCAGAGCTTTCTTTAATGTTTGTCGTCATCGCGGGACACGGGTGAAGGAAGATGCCTGTGGACACTCGTCGACCATTCAATGTCCTTATCACGCATGGACCTACGGACTCGATGGGAAATTAATCGGGGCGCCCCACATGGACGAAGTGCCGGGGTTCGATAAGGCCGATTATTCGCTGCATTCCGCCAACGTTGGCCTTTGGGAAGGATTCATTTTCGTGAATCTGGAACACAACCCGGAGCCAGTTGAAAACTGGTTCGCCGCGTTGAATGGAAAGTTTTCACACTGGAACATCCCAAAGCTGCGCCCCGCGAAACGGATTGAGTACGACGTGCGCGCGAACTGGAAGCTGATGTTCGAAAATTATTCCGAGTGTTATCACTGTCCCGGGGTGCATCCGCAGTTGCAAAAAGTGTCGCCTTACGATTCGGCCGAGAACGATCTGCGAGAAGGCCCGTTTCTGGGCGGGTTCATGAAAATCAACCCCGGCAAAAGCCTGACCATGAGCGGAAACGCCTGCGCATCGTTCGTCGGGAAAATTGAAAACCTTCAACAGGTTTTTTATTACTCAATCTTTCCGAACATGCTCCTCAGCCTGCATCCGGAATACGTGATGGTGCACCAACTTTTACCGCAATCTCCGGAGCGAACGCTGATCATTTGCGATTGGTTGTTTCATCCAGACGCGTTCGAGGGCAAGGATTTCAACCCCGAAGACGCGATTGAGTTTTGGGATATAACCAACCGGCAGGATTGGCACATGTGCGAGCTCAGTCAGGAAGGAATTTCATCGCGGGCGTACAAGCCGGGCCCCTATTCTGCCCGGGAATCGATTCCCGCAGCGTGGGACCATTACTATCTGCAGCAAGCAGGCTGATTTTATCCTCAGATTTTCAGAACCCACATTCCCTCAAAGATTTTCGGGACGTTCTATTGTCTCTGTCTTTTGATTGTTTGTTTAATCTGCGTACATCTGTGAAATCTGTGGATCGCTCTCCGTTATGCCACCACTGACTTACGCGAACTATCTTGACCTTGAAAAGTTGCTCACCTTGCAACGCCCGCGCTCCACTCCGCCGGAGCACGATGAGATGCTCTTCATTATTATCCACCAAACCTACGAGCTTTGGTTCAAACAACTGCTCCACGAGTTTGAGAAAATTGAAAAGGATTTTTCCGGAGGCGATTTGTTTGGCGCGATCCATTCGTTCAAGCGCGTCCGGACAATAATGAAAGTCCTGGTCGCGCAGATCGACATTCTCGAAACAATGACCCCGTCGTCATTCTCAAGTTTTCGAGACCGGCTCGAAACTGCGTCAGGATTTCAATCGATCCAATTTCGCGAAGTTGAGTTCGTCCTCGGTTACAAACGCGAATCCACCCTGAGATATGTGAAGCCGGATTTTCCGGGAGCGGATCGCTTGCAGCACCGGCTCCACGAACGGACGGTGATCGATCACTTCTACGATTTCCTTGAAACTCGCGGCGCCAAAATTCCAGAGGAGTTGAAGAAGCGTGATCTCACTCAGCCGAATGGTCCGAGCGAGCAAGTGCAGCACGAAATCCTGAAACTCTACAAATCCTCGCCTGAAGTCTCGATCCTGTTCGAGTTGATGACCGATTTCGACGAAGGATTGCAGGAATGGCGTTATCGCCACATCAAACTGGTCGAGCGCACGATTGGTGCAAAACATGGTACCGGCGGTTCGCCGGGCGTTCCGTTCCTGAAAGAATCGCTTTTCCGCCCGATCTTTCCCGATCTCTGGGCCATCCGGCATGAAATGTAGCCGGCTCGCCGGGGCGAAACCCGAACTCTGACGAACCGCAGTTGTAGCGGTGCTTGTCTCAAGCACCGAATCCAACAAAGAGGCGCTTGAGACAAGCGCCTCTACAACGCGAGAAACTCTTTCGCGGTCTCTGACAACAATTGGGCCTTCTGAGTGACGGACAAATCCGAGATCGATTCGATGAGTTTGCCCGGTTCCGCTTCGCCGAGAGGGAAAGGATAATCGGAACCGAGCGCGACCCGTTGCACGCCGAAGATTTTGATCAGCATTTTCACGGCATCGGCATTGTGAACCAGTGAATCGGCGTAAAAGCGCGCCGGGCCATGATCGCTTGCCAGATATTTTCGCGGCTCGGTTTTGTTATCGATCGCGACCAAGTCCGGTCTCACGTGAAAGCCATGTTCGATTCGGCCGATCGTCCCGGGAAACGCGCCGCCGCCGTGGGCGAATGCCACGCGCAACGTCGGAAAACGTTCGAAGACACCGCCAAAGATCATCGAGCAGATTGCCAGCGAAGTTTCGGCGGGCATGCCGACCAGCCAGGGCATCCAGTATTTCGGCATTCGATCCTTGCCCATCATATCCCACGGATGCACGAAGATCGCCGCGCCCAATTCCTCTGCTGTTTTCCAAACAACGTCGAGCGACGGGTGATCGAGATTGCGACAATTCGGACCGTGACAATGATTGTTTGGGTCGACATGGGTGCCGATCTCAACTCCGCGCAATCCAAGTTCGCGGACACAGCGGGTCATTTCCTGAGCGGCGAGATCCACGTCCTGCAACGGAATTGTGCCGAGGCCGGTAAAGCGTTTCGGATTTTCCCGGACGACACCGGCGATGTGATCATTGAGAATGTGACAAAGCTCGAGCGTATCGCGCGGCTTTGCCCAATAACTAAACATGACTGGGACGGTCGAAAGCGCCTGAAGGGTAACGCCAGTCTGGTCCATTTCTTCGATGCGCCGTGATGGATTCCAGACGTTGTCGGTGATCTCGCGAAACACCCGGTCGCCCTTCATCATTCGAGCGCTGCATTTGTCGCAGTGCTCCAGCCGGATGAATCCGGAATAACCGAACTTCTTATCCAGGTCCGGCCACTCCCGCGGAAGGATATGAGTGTGAATGTCGATCTTCAAGGGAAGTGACGTGTGACGCGTGACATGTGACAAGAAAGGAAGAGCGACGCCAGAAAAAACTCGTCACCCGTCACATGTCACTCGTCACCGCCGTTCTCCGAACGGCTTCACCGGCTCAGGTTGCGGGACCTTGTGGCCGCAATTTTTGCAAGTTCGCCTCGCGTCATCTGACCAAAAATCTTTCATCGCCTGGCTGAAATGCTCAACAATGTCCGCACAATCGAAGTCGATGTCCTCGACCAGCATGCCGCAGTTTTCGCAGTAAAAAATCACATGCTCGTGTTCACCGGGCGGACGGCGTTTCTCCACGACCACCCCAATCGTATCGGGCGGCCGGACCGGCGCGTGCGGAACATTCGGAGGAATGAAGAAGGTTTCGCCTTCGCGCACCAAATGATCGACAATTTTGTCACCCTCACGGATCCGCACTTTGATGTCGCCCTTGAGCTGATAAAAATACTCTTCCGAGTCGACTTTGTGGAAATCGTTGCGGGCATTCGGGCCCTTGATCACCATCACGAAAAAATCGCGGCCGTCATAAAGATAACGATTACTGACCGGTGGTTTGAATAAATCGCGGTTTTTTTCGATCCAACTCTCCAGATTAACCGGAGGCTGAACCGACGACTTGGCGCTTTCGTGGGGGGAAGGC
>JAICWQ010000235.1 GCA_025934755.1 Chthoniobacterales bacterium
AACATTTCGCGCCTACGGCGCTGATTGTTTCAGCGCGATGCTTGCTCAGGGACAAAGGGGGCCTACCGGATATTCTGCGCGCTGCTTACACCGCTTCCTCAAAGGACAGACCGCCAAACCGGATATTCCGCGCGATGGTTCCTCCTCTCCCTCAGGGAGAGGAAGCCGTGAAACGGCAGGTGAGGGTAATCTGATAATCATTCCGTGCCCAAATCTTCGATTTTCAAAATCGGATGGACCTCCCACGCCGTGGCCCGCCAGGGATGATGATAACCCTCTGCGCTAAACCATTCGATGTTGGAACCGATGTCGCTGTCCGCCTTATTGTGCTCGTCGTCCCACAACAAATATCCGGTCACGCGGATTTTGTGCGGCCGGCTTCCAGTCGCAACGAAACTATTGTCCGGCAAACGCATAAACGCCGCCAGTTTCTGAATCCGCACCCCGCTGCGATAAATCAACGCCTGCGTTCGCGGCGTTATTTCACAAATGATCGGCGTCGCATCGCCGGCTTGCGGCGGGTGATCGATTGCCGCGGGTGATAATTCCAGATGCCAATCGAGAAAATCTTTGCTCCGGCAATTTGTCGTTTCCGGCACGCCCTGATAAGCCAGATTCAGCCACCCGGTCACCGAAACGATTTGTTTCTCCAGCGATGCGACCTTTTCTTTTTGCTCCGGACTCAGATCGCGCCGGTGATCGCGCCCGATCTGACGATCGTTCTCCGCCGCGCGCGCCAGAAATCCCGCAAAATCGAATGACGAAATTTTGCCGGTGATTTCGGTTGGGCTGCGATTTTTCTGAATGTTCCGTTCGTTGCCGTCCTGAGTTCGCGCCACGCCGCTCCGTTGACTCAGGCAATCCCACCCGGTCAGGTCGAGGTCGCGGAGCTCGGGCAGCTGGGCTGGCTCGGCTGCGAAAACGACCCGGCAAATTCCAACCAACAATGGACCAACAATCCAACGCGCGATCATCTGATTAGGTAGCGGCGATTGACCTCAATCGCCATCGGCGGTTCGGTGAATCATGCCGCTTCTGCGGCGATCTATAAACGGGCACATTCTGGATGAACTAACGGGAGCGTAACCACCGCTACCTGACCGAAGAGAGCAATCTTTGCCGTGATGGCAAGCCTGTTTTCGACACCTTCTGGCGTCTTCTGCTACGTCGGTCGTCATTTCCGAACTGCAGCGGCCAGGCGTCCGCCTGCATTCGCTGAAATCATTTGCAGCCGCCACGGCTGCCTCTACAGAACCTTGTGCATTCATTCCGCTACCGCGACGGCAAACTCTTTTGCGAAGATGTCGATCTATCGCGGGCCGCGACTGAATTCGGCACCCCACTTTATGTCTACAGCGCCGGCACAATTCTCGATCACTACACCCGGCTCAATGAAGCGCTGGCCCCGCTCGATCATCTGATCTGCTACGCGGTCAAGGCGAACTCGAACCGCGCGATTCTCAAACTGCTGGCCGACGCCGGGGCGGGGTTCGACATCGTTTCCGGGGGCGAACTGTTTCGCGCGATCAATGCCGGAGCCAATCCGCAAGAGTGCACTTTTGCCGGAGTCGGAAAAACTCGCGACGAAATCGAATACGCCCTCGACCACGGCGTTTACAGTTTCAACGTTGAAAGCGAAGCCGAGCTGGAGTTAATCGACAAAATCGCCGCCGCGAAAAACCTGCGCGCACCGATCGCCTTGCGGGTCAATCCCGATGTCGATTCCCACACCCACAAATACATTTCAACCGGGTCGCACGAGAACAAGTTCGGGATCGCGCTCAGCGACGCGCCGGCGGTTTACGAGCGCGCCGCCAAAATGCGCAACATTGAAATCGCCGGAGTGCAAATGCACATCGGTTCGCAGATCACCGACGCCGGGCCGTTCGCGGCTGCGATCAAAAAGGTCGCGCCGCTTGCCCGCGATCTGAAATCAAAACACGGGATTAAGTTCTTCAGCATCGGCGGTGGAATGGGAATTATTTACCGGCGCGCGATCGAAAGCGGTTCCGGCAAGTGGTGGCACGATCATGCCAGCGAATCCTCCGCCTTTAGCGTGCGCGATTACGCGAATGCGATCCTGCCGCCGCTTCGCGACCTTGGTCTCCGCGTTCTTCTTGAGCCCGGCCGGTTCCTCGTCGGGAACGCCGGCGTCCTCCTCACCCGCATCCTCTATATTAAGAGCACCGCGCAAAAAAGATTCGTGATCGTTGACGCGGGAATGAACGACCTCATTCGCCCCGCGCTCTATCAGGCCTGGCACCAAATCGTTCCGGTCGAAACAGGTAGCGGCGACTCACCCCTGGCACGCCGTAGCAATGCGAAGGCGGCGAGTCGCCATTCGAGCAAGCCTCTGGACAAGGTCGATATCGTCGGGCCGGTTTGTGAATCCGGCGATTTTTTCGCGATCGATCGTGAGATGCCCGAAGTGGGCCAAGGGGATCTCCTGGCCGTCATGAGCGCCGGCGCCTACGGATTTACCATGGCGTCTAATTACAATTCGCGGCCGCTGCCCGCCGAAGCCATCGTTCGCGGCAACGAGCTGAACCTCATCCGCAAACGTCAAAGCTGGAAAGACTTGGTGCGGGACGAAGTTTAGGTAGGGGCCGTTGCCCCCAACGGCCCGCGGGCGATTGAGGGCAATCGCCCCTACCTTGAAACGTCACCCGATCCGCCAGTTGCAGATTTTCGTTTTCTGCATAAATACTGCTTCCCT
>JAICWQ010000059.1 GCA_025934755.1 Chthoniobacterales bacterium
CACGATTCATTTCACTCTCGCGGTCGCCGAGGAAAGCATTCAACAGAAGGCGGTGGTCTACGATCGCGCGGGCGACGCGCATTACGACACAATCAGCGCGTTCATCAAGAGCATGCGCGGATCGGATGAGACAGGCGCGATGTACTGGCTCGCGAAAATGCTGCACGCCGGCGAAGACTTTCGTTTCATCGCGCGCCGGATCGTGATCTTTGCAAGCGAAGACGTCGGCCTGGCGGATCCCGAAGCGTTGCCGCTCGCGATCGCGACCCAACACGCGGTCGAATTTGTCGGTATGCCCGAAGCGAAGATTCCGCTGGCGCACGCGACGGCATATATGTGTCGCGCCAGGAAAAGTCGCGAAGCTTACGAAGCACTAAACGAAGCGAGCGAACAAATCGAAGCGGAACGGACCAAACGCGTGCCGGAAAATCTCAAAAACAAACACTTTCCGGTTAATCCGGAGAACTGACATTTTAATCGCTACCCTTTGGTACCGCTTTTCCTTTTGCAAAGCGTGCGTAATCTGCCGGCTGCGCAATTTGCCACTGTTTGATGTAGCCACGAGCACTTCGGTTGCCGTTTTTTAAAGCCAGACGCAACCATGGTTCTCCCCGGGTGTGGTCGTGTAATCCCCACGCATAATGAATAAAAACCGCAAAAGCCTCCTTACCATTTCCGCCGCGCGCTTTCGCTTTAGCAGAGGCCAGTTCTTTGTCCGCCATCCTCAACGAAGCGTCGCGATCGATCCATGTTACTCAGATCTGGAAACGCAGCTTGTTAGTGCCGTTAAAAAAATAATTCCAATGATGCAGCCTGGATTAACCATCAAACGCCGTCGCCACCAACGTCGCGTTGTGACCGCCGAAGCCGAACGAGTTGTTGAGCGCGACGCGGACTTTCTTTTCCTTCGCTTTGTTCGGCGTGTAATCCAAATCGCAGAGTTCGTCGGGATGTTCGAGATTGATCGTCGGCGGAATGACACCGTCGCGGATTGCCATTGCGCACGCTGCCATTTCGACCGCGCCGGCCCCGCCTAACAAGTGACCGGTCATCGATTTGGTCGCGCTGATGGAAACCTTTTTCGCCTCTTCGTCTCCCCAAACCATCTTGATGGCTTTGGTTTCGGCAATGTCGCCGAGCCCGGTCGAGGTCGCATGGGCGTTGATGTAATCCACATCAGCCGGGGAAAGCTTGGCATGGTCCAGCGCCATCTTCATCGCGCGGGCCGCGCCTTCGCCGTCGTCGGGCGGCGCGGTCATGTGATGGGCGTCGGCGGTAACTCCGTAGCCCGTGATCTCGCAATAAATTTTTGCGCCGCGCTTCTTCGCGTGTTCGAGCTCTTCGACCACGCAGACCCCCGCACCCTCACTCATTACGAACCCGTCGCGGTCGCGATCGAACGGCCGCGACGCGCGCTCGGGTTGGTCGTTCCGCTTGCTAAGCGCTCTCATCGATGAAAATCCGGCAAGACCGAGTTCGACGATGGAAGCTTCGGAGCCACCCGCGAGAAAAATATCGGCGTCGCCAAATTTAATGATACGCCACGATTCACCGATCGAATTGTTGGAGGTCGCGCAAGCGGTGACGATGCACATGTTCGGCCCGCGTAAACCGAACTCCATCGAGATGACGCCACTGGCCATGTTGCTGATCAGCATCGGAATGGTAAACGGCGAGGTCCGGGAGGGTCCTTTGTTCATCAGAATGGTGAACTGCTCCTCGAGGGTCTTCAGTCCGCCGATCCCGCTGCTGATGATCGTTCCGAACCGATCCCGATTTACTTTTTCCAAATCGATGCCGCTGTCCTGGATCGACATCTTGGCCGCAGCCATCGCCAGATGCACGAAACGGTCGGTGCGCCGAATGTCTTTCGGATTTTTGAAAACCGGTTTCGGATCAAAATTGCGGACTTCACCAGCGATCTGGCAATCGTACTGCGAGATGTCGAAGGCGCTGATTCGGCCGATGCCGCTCCTGCCTTCCTTCAAGCTCGTCCAAAAAGTCTCCAGATCGTTGCCGACCGGCGAGATGACGCCGATACCGGTGATTACAACTCTTCGGTCATTCATAAATGTGACCAGTGATCGGTGACCAGTGATCAGACAAGCAATGCAGAATTAACTTGTCTCTTGTCACAGGTCACTTGTCACTGCTTTTAGCGCGTTCCCATGCCGACACTCTGCACGGTCTGGAAGAGTTTGCCTTCAGTTTTGATCGATGGCGCGATAATGATTTCGGTTTGTTGAAACTCGGCAATATCTTTCGCGCCGACGTTCCCCATGCAGGTGGTGATCGCCCCGACCAGATTCTGGCTGCCGTCATCGACTTCCGCCGGGCCGAATAAAATCTGTTTCAGAGATCCGGTCGTGCCAACTTTGATCCGTGTGCCGCGTGGCAAATTTTGGTGCGGAGTGGCCATTCCCCAGTGATAACCGCCGCCAGGCGATTCCTGCGCGCGAGCGAACGCGCTCCCGACCATGACCGCATCCGCCCCGCAAGCGAGCGCTTTGCAAACGTCGCCACCCTTGCTCATGCCGCCGTCGGTAATGATCGGAACATAACGCGAAGTTTTCTTGAAATAAGCGTCGCGGGCCGCGGCGCAATCGACCGTTGCCGTAACTTGCGGAACGCCAAGGCCGAGCACGCCGCGCGAAGTGCAAGCCGCTCCGGGACCCACCCCAATCAAGACTCCTGCCGGACCGCATTCCATGATTTCCAACGTCACATCGTGGCCGACGGTGTTCCCAACGATCACCGGAATGCGCATGTCTTTGCAAAATTTTGCGAGATCGAGCGACTTGTATTCGCTGGAAATGTGGCGCGCGGTCGAGACTGTGCTTTGCACAACGTAAACATCGGCGCCCGCTTCCTGGGCGATCGGGCCGAACTCCGACGCGCGTTGCGGAATGGAACTGACCGCCGCGACGCCGCCTTCGTCTTTAATCTGTTTTACCCGGGCGGCGATCAGATCGGGATGGACCGGTTCCTGATAAATCCGCTGAAGCAACGCTGTGACTTCGGATTTGTCGGTGTCGACAACCTTTTGCAGAACTTCCTGCGGACTTTTGTAGCGGGTTTGGACGCCTTCGAGATTCAAAACCGCGAGTCCTCCGAGCTTGCTCATTGCTACGGCAAATTTCACATCGACCACGCCATCCATGGCGCTGGCCAGGATTGGAATTTTCAATTCCAGGGCGGCGGAATTCCGGCGAGGCAAACGAAACGCGATATCAACTTCGTTCGGGTTGATCGTAACGCGTCCCGGCACCAGCGCGATCTCGTCGAACCCATAGGTCACGCGCGCTTTTCGATTTCGGCCAATCCACATTCCCATAATTAAATCTGCTCCAATCTAAATCTTTCGTTCAAACTGCCGCACCGCGGGCAGCGTGGGAGTAAGGCCGCCGTTCGATCCTCAAACTCGAACGCGCAAATCACGCAACGTAACCGGTAGCGCAATGCGCGCCGCTCACGCCGGCGCCGGTTCCACTCACCTACTATCCAGAGAAGAAAAATCGTGGCAAGAGAAAGGAGCAGATAAATTGTGGCCAGCGTTGCGAGACTGACGCGAATCACGGTGCGGTCGGAGTTGATTTTGGACTCGGGGCGCTCACATCATTGCCCCATTCGATCGTCGCAATCCCCCAAGTCAGCGAATCGTCATTCGATGCCGGCTGCGCGGGAAAACGGCAAAGGGCAAGATGCTGGCGGGCCGCCTCGTCCAGGCCGCTATCGCCTGATGACGCCAGGATGAAACAGTAGACCACCGCGCCTTTTCCATCGACCGCGAGGCGGAACTGCGCGTTCTGAGGCGTCTCGTTGGTGGAAGTTCTGAAATTTGCCGGAACAAAATTTGCCGCGCCGAGGTGCTGTAACTCAGGCGAAAAGGTCACCCGGGTCGGCTGTATTCCAACCGGTGCCGGTGCGGTCGAACGAATGATTGGCACGGGCCCGGGCGGTTGCGCACTTGGAATACGGAGATCGACAGTCAGGGGCGGCGGTTCTTTCAGCGCAGCTTCGCGCGAGAAGTAGGAAGGAGCGTGTTCAACCTTTCCCATTTCGCGGCGCTGCATGTGGGCTGGTCTTCGAGTGGTTGAGGCCAGGGCCGGGTCCTCGGAATCGATCCAACGGAGCAACGTCGCGGTTTGTTCGGAATTGGCGGTCATCAAACTCACCCGTTGGGGCGCCGGAAGGAGCGAGACCGTCTGCGGATAGACAACTTGAAAAAGATAAAAAGCCAGCAGGTGAATCACGAAGGAGAGCCCAATGAATCCACTTAGAACAAGCTTCCGCCGCTGTGGCTGGTCCCAGTTGAAAATGAAGGGCGCAGTAGCAGACGCGTTCATTTTGGAAGAGCGCCGGCCAGAGAGACGGAGGTGATCCCATGCTCAAGCGCGGTGCTGGTGACGGCGACTACCAATTCGTACGGCGTCTGCCGGTCCGCTTTAATAATTATCGAACGATTTTCGCGCTTGGCTGCGTCGAGCAACGGGCCCAGGCCTTCCAGCGAAGTCTTTTGATCGCGAAAATAAATCGCCGGAACGGCCCCGCTCGTGATGCTGATGATTTGCGGATTTCGCTGCGCGCCCAGCAAAAACGGAGTGGCCGGAGCGGAAACCGCGACGCCAGGTTGCAGAATAAAGTTCGAGCTCAGCAGAGTGAAGAAAATCAGAAGAAAAACCACGTCAATCAGCGGGAAAACAACGAGCCACCCAAAATTGTATTGTTTGGTGCGAGCAAGCTTCATGATTTCACCCGCTAATCACGCAAATTCACGCGAAACAGAATGCCTGACACGAATTGCGCGAGTGACCACCAATCTTTAACCGATGGAATCGTGTCCTGGGAACCCGCCTTCGTGTGAAATTCGTCTCTAACTGCTTTTGCTTTCGCGTCCATTCGCGTAATTCGCGGGCCGCAATTTGGAAATCAACGATCGCGGCGCGCTTCCCGCGAACCCGAAAGCGGTTCCGCAGTTTGCTGAAAACTGATGATGCCGGTGAGGGCTTCGCTGTCCTTCAACATGTGCACGATCTCAATCCCGGCACGTTCCATTTCATGGAGCATCGTGTTCACCCGCGACGAAAGATAGCTGTAACCGACGAAAGTTGGGGCCGCGACAACAAGTCCCGCTGCAGTCGTTAACAGGCTCTTGTAAATGCCGCCCGAAAGTTCGGTGACGGTCGCGTAGCCGCCATGCGACGCGATCATTCCAAAGGCGTCGATCATTCCCGAAACCGTTCCGAGCAGTCCGAGTAACGGCGCCAGAAAAGCGAGCGTGGCCAGGACGCCGAGAAATCTTTCGAGCCTGGGCACTTCCAGTTGTCCGGCTTCCTGCACGATTTCGCGCAGTTCGGAACGCGGCATGTCGTGACGCAGAATCGCGGCATGAATCACCCGCGCCACCGGGCCCGGGGTGCCGGCCGATTCATGAAGAGCTTCGGCGAAGTTGCGGCGTTGGACCAGGTTCGAGAGGCCTTTGAGAAATTCGCCGACGTGGATCGAGGCCCGATGCAAGTAAAACCACCGCTCCAGAAAGACAGCAATGGCGACGATGCTGCAGGCCAGGATCGGCCACATAAGCAAACCGCCCTTTTGGATGTAATCAATCATGGGGGCTATCCTTTTAGCCCCATTTCGGGAATCGGGCAAGCCGGAGCCAGTCCTACCGCCCCAACGGCTTATGAGCTTTTGAAGCTGGTCCCGGCGGGGGCGAACTGGAGATCAGTTTCCCGGCCCCATCGAAGATCGAGTAGCCCACCTGTTTTCCGGCAGGATCATATTGATAAATGATCTTATGAGTGACCGAATCGTCTTTAGCGAGACGGGTCTCCTGTTCCAGCCGGCCCGCCGCATCGTACTTATATAGAGTCTTGAACAGGAACTTGCCGTCCGGGCCAAAAACGGCCCCACTGCCGAACCGGCCAGCATCGTCGATTCGGTAAACGACTTTGCCCCGAGCTTTGCCGTCCGGGTCAGCCGTGGTCGCGATCGCTTCGTGCTTCGCGTTATCATATTGATACGTGGTCCGCGATCCATCGGCGTTTACCGTTACGGTGACGCGGACGGTGTCGTTTGAATTAATAGGACCGGTTTGCGCCGTGGCAGCTGAGAAAGAAAACGACGCGATCAGCGAAAACAAAAGAAGGAAGTAAGGGCGCGGCATTTTGAGGGAGACATTTTAGCGGTCGGAGCGGGGCTGAAGAAGGGAATTAATTTGTGTTGACGCTTGGCGCGGAAGGTGGTTAAAGGTGGGGAGAAGTGGGTTAAAATGGAACAATTTCCTACCCGCCAATGCAACAGCCTGACCAACGCTTCTACGCCGGCGAATTTCGTCACTTCATCGACGAAAAAAATCGTATCACCATTCCCGCACGCTGGCGCCGGGATTCTGCCGAGGAATTCATCCTTCTTCCGGAAGCGACTCACCAGTTTCTTCTGGTCATGTCGCCTGAAGAATTTTCTCGTATGAGCGCCGCCGCTGAAGCCGATCCAAATGTTTCCGCGCGAGATCGCCGCGTTTTCTTTCGGCAACTTCATGCCCGCGCCCAGCACTCCACCGCCGACAAACAAGGCCGTCTCGTTCTGCCGCTCGACCTTTGCCAAAAAGTTGGACTAAAGGGCGAGGTCGTTCTGGTCGGCGGCCGCGGCCGTTTTGAAATTTGGAACCTGCAGAAACGAAAGAAGGCGGACACGGAGGAGACGCCCACCTACCAACACGTTGCCAACGTCATTGGTCTGTGATCAACCCACATATGAACGCATTATTGTTTGAGCGCCCGGTCTGGTTTGCCACTGGTCCGCTCGTGCTGGAAGAGGAGCCGGAGCAAATGGAAGATTTCACTTACCATCATCCTGTGCTGGCCGCGGAGGCGGTCGAATTACTCGCGCCCCACCCTGGATCGCTGGTTGTCGACGGCACGGTCGGCGGAGGCGGACACACCGAAGCGATTCTGAAAACCGGGGCCGATGTGCTCGCCCTCGATCAGGATCCTGACGCAATCGCCCAAGCCCGCGAAGAACTCGCCTCTTACGGCGGCCGGGTCACCCTGCGCCACATCAACTTTCGCGATGCGGACAAAATCCTCGATGAGCTCGGTATTCAAAAAATCGGCGGCGCAATTTTGGACCTCGGTGTTTCTTCCCGTCAATTGGAGAACGCGGCGCGCGGCTTCAGCATGATGCGAAACGGTCCGCTGGACATGCGAATGGATCCGACCTCGATGATCAACGCGGCGCAGATCGTCAACACTTACAGCGAGGAAGAGCTGACTCGAATCTTTCGCGATCTCGGTGAAGAACCGGCCGCCCGACGGATTGCCAGCCTGGTCGTGAAAATGCGCAAAGACACGCCCTTCACCGAAACTCTCCAGCTGGCCAAGGCGATCGAGAAAGTGGTGGGGCGTCATGGGCGACGCCATCCGGCTACTCAGGCGTTTCAAGCGCTGCGAATGGAAGTGAACGACGAGCTGGGCGCGCTCGAAAAAGGCCTGCGAGTTTTGACTGCCCGGCTCGAAATTGGCGCCCGCATTGCGGTCATTACCTTCCACTCGCTGGAAGACCGCATTGTGAAGAATTTCTTCCGCGATCACAGCCGGGAGTGGATCGATCGTCCGGAATGGCCGGAGCCGCGGCGTAATCCGGATTACGATTTGCGCGCGATCACCGACAAGCCGGTCGAGCCGGGTGAAAATGAGCGCCGGACAAATCCGCGTTCGCGCAGCGCCAAGTTGCGAGTGGCGGAGAAAATCGGATGAGCAGGTCGCGACGAAATTGGAACGAAGTTAACGCCGCATCGCTGGCCCGCTGGATTGTTCTGACCGGATTCGTGGCCTTGACGGGGTTGATCTACGTTTATCTCACTCTTCAGCTTTACCATCTGGGCGATCGCAAGAAGGCGCTTGAGACCGAGGTCACGAATTTGAAGATGCAAAATGAAGTGGCCAGCGCCCAGATCGCCGCCCTCACCTCGCGTGCCGCCCTGCAACGGCGCCTCAAGGAAGGCTACCTGAAAATGATTCCAATCGCCGAGCACAACATCGTTCGCCTGACCATCCCCAATCGAAATCCGGACGACGCCATTCAACCGGTCTCGAACCCTCGGAGTTCGAGATGAAATGGAACAGCCGAACAAGATGCGCCACCGTCTG
Source organism: Chthoniobacterales bacterium (assembly GCA_025934755.1). Lineage (GTDB taxonomy): Bacteria > Verrucomicrobiota > Verrucomicrobiia > Chthoniobacterales > UBA10450 > AV40. The sequence goes on from JAICWQ010000059.1 coordinate 8,151, forward strand.
TCTCGGCTTCGTTCTCCTCTTCAGCCTGTTCTCCTTTCGCTTGATCTATCTTCAGATGATCAAGCACGACCAGTACGCAGGCCTCGCGGCTGAGAAACACGTCATCAAGCAGCCGATTTTCGCCGAGCGCGGAACCATTCTCGATGCGAACAACGAAGTCCTGGCTAACAACGTTCCGGTTGAAACCGTCGTCGCCGATGCCACCCATCTCAACGACGTCGAGACGACGGTCGACCTTGTTAGCAAAGGGCTTCAGCTGCCACGGGGTGAGGTTTCGGAAAAACTGCACACCGACCGGCGCTACATCGTCTTAAAACGGGAAGTCGCGAAAGCCAGCGCCGATTCGTTGCGACAACAACTTCGGGCGAAGAATCTTCGCGGCATTTATTTCGAGCAGGACGCGACCCGGATTTATCCGAATGGCGCAATGCTTTGCCACGTAATCGGTTTTACCGACTTTGAGCACAAGGGCATCCAGGGCGTTGAAGGTTCGCTCGATCAATATCTGCACGGTCAGGATGGTTACCGCTACATCGAGCACAATCGCGCCGGCCAGGAGATTGTGTTGTATCGCGGCCAGGAACGGGCGCCGCGCAACGGTTATCAGGTCCATCTCACCATCGACCTGAATTTGCAGAACATCGTCGAAAACGAAATCGACGCGGCAATGCGCGAATATTCGCCGAAAAAAGCGACCATCATTTTAATGCGGCCTCAAACCGGCGAAATCCTGGCCATGGCAAACCGTCCCGCATTTGACCTGAACAACCGGTCCGAGGCGAAACCGGAACAAATGAAAAACCGCGCGATCTGCGACATGATGGAGCCGGGCTCGACTTTCAAGATCGTGACCGCGGCTGCAGCGCTCAACGAGCATAAGTTCGGTCTCGATTCCTACATCTTTTGCGAGAATGGCATGTGGAACTACGGCGGAACTCCCCTGCACGATCACGCCGCATTCGGCGATCTCAGCGTCAAAGACATTCTGGTGAAGTCGAGCAACATCGGCGCGGCAAAAATGGCCGTCACCCTCGGCGATCAGAAATTCTACGAATACATTCGGCGTTTTGGATTCGGCGATCGCACTGGAATCGAGCTTCCCGGCGAGATTCCCGGTTTGCTGCGATCCCCTCAGTCGTGGAGCAAAATTTCGATCACGCACATTCCGATGGGGCACGAAATCGGGGTGACGCCTTTGCAAATGGCCACTGCGATGTGCGCGATTGCCAACGGTGGAAAGTTGATGACGCCGCGCATCGTGAAATCGATCACCACCGCTGACGGCAAGACGATCAGCACGCTAAAGCCAATCGTCCTGCGACAGGTCATTTCGCCGCAAACCGCCAACCAAATCGGAATGGCGTTGCGCGGTGTGGTCAGCGATCGGGGCACCGCGGCGGCCGCGGCCGTTCCGGGATTCACCATTGCCGGAAAAACCGGCACCGCCCAAAAGGTTGGGCCGCATGGCGGATACGAGAAAGGCAAGGAAGTCGTTTCCTTCTGCGGTTATCTGCCGGCGGAGCATCCGGAGTTCGTCGGCCTGGTGGTGCTCGACGATGCCCAGACCAAGCCCGAACAAAATTACGGCGGCACCGTCGCCGGTCCCATTTTCTCACACATCGCCGAAAAAGCGGCCCGTTATCTCGATCTTGAGCCGCATGAGGAAATCCGCCGAGCCACTCCGGTGGAGCGAGTTGCCTTAACCAGTTCTTCGCGCCATTGACTCCTTGGCCCAAAAATGGCGGACCCTCATGCAGCTCAAAACCCTTCTCGCCGCGACTTCCGTTCGCGAAATCATCGGCCCAGTTGATCGCGCGGTGGAAAGCATCGCGTATGACTCGCGCCGTGTACAGAGGGATGGGCTGTTCGTGGCACTGCGCGGCGAAAAAAGCGATGGCCACGACTTCATCGGGCAGGCCATTGACAAAGGCGCTGCGGTGATCGTCGCCGAGCGCGCAGAGAAAAACTCGCGAGCCACCGCTGTCGTCGTCGAAAATACCCGCGGTGCGATGGCCGATCTTGCCGCGCGCTTCTTCAATTACCCCGCGCGCAAATTGAAATTGGCCGGCGTCACCGGGACGAATGGCAAGACCACTACGACGTTTCTGATCAAACACATTTGCGAGAAAGCCGGCCTGCGCTGCGGTTTGCTCGGCACCGTTCGTTACGAAATCGGCGAGCGCATGCTGCCGGCCGCGCGCACCACTCCGGAGTCCCTCGATCTTCAGGAATTGCTGGCCCAAATCCGGGATGCAGGCTGTCGCGCAGCCGCCATGGAAGTTTCATCCCACGCTTTGGCGCAGGAACGCACGCGCGGGATCGAGTGGGACACGGCGGTGTTTACCAACCTCACCCAGGACCATCTCGACTATCACGGTACGATGGAGAATTATTTCGAAGCGAAAGCCTCATTGTTTGAACAGCTGGCGCGACAGGAGCGAAAGAAAAAACCGGTCGCGATTATCAACATCGACGATCGCTACGGCCAAAAACTGGTCCGGAAGATCGCTAAGAATGTTTCTGTCATAACTTTCGGGACAGGACTAAACGCCGACTTTCGCGCTTCGAACTACCGGATGGAATTTGGCGGCACGTCCTACCAGCTCGACGCGCGCGGTAAGAGTTATCTCGTGCGGGTCCCATTGATTGGCAGATTCAACGTCGCGAACTCTGTGGCCGCAATCGCCGCCGCAAATGCTCTTGGTGTGAGTCTGCGCGAAACGGTCCTGAGTCTTGCCAAATCGCCGCAAGTTCCCGGCCGATTGGAAATGGTCCCTGCGAAACGGCAGTTCCAGGTCTTCGTCGACTATGCTCACACTCCGGACGCGCTGGTCAATGTCATCAAAACATTGCGTGAACTCGAACCGCGCCGGCTCATCGTGGTTTTTGGCTGCGGCGGAAACCGCGATCGCGAGAAACGGCCGTTAATGGGCCAGGCCGTCGATCAAAACGCCGATTACGCGATCATCACTTCGGACAATCCGCGGAAGGAAGATCCGGATAAGATCATCTCCGAGGTCGAAAAGGGTTTTCGCGCCAGCAATTTCGAAAAAATCACCGATCGGGCCGCGGCAATTTCGAGAGCGATCGAGCTTGCTCAACCGCGGGACATCGTTTTGATCGCGGGCAAAGGTCACGAGAATTATCAGGAGTTTGCCGATCACACCGTGCCGTTCGAAGACATTCAGGTCGCGCGCCGGGCCATCGAAAGTCGTCCGGTAGAATTCAAATGAATCCGTTATCAATCGCGCAGATTTTCGGTGGCGGATCGTGCTCTCCGAGCACGATGGCAGTAATTATTCGCTCCTGTCCCGGCCACCTCCATCGCGCCCGGAGGTCGCGATCCACCGTCAAATGAATCGGTTATCGATCGCGCAGATTGCGGACCTGGCTCAAGCCAAGCTGGAAAGTGGCGACGGGAATCTCCTGGTTGAAAGAGTCAGCACCGATTCACGAACCATTAACCAGGGCGAATTGTTCGTCGCCCTTCGCGGGGAAAACTTTGATGCTCACAAGTTCGTTGAAGACGTCGCCAAGCGGGGCGCTGCCGGCGCGATGGTCGATTTCGATTGGTGGAACGCGTTCTCCGAATGCGTTGATCGTCTTCGGAGAACCCGATCCACCTTTGCCATCATTCGCGCCAAAGACACGTTGCTCGGGTACCAAAACCTGGCCGCGAATTATCGAAAATCGCTTCCGCTTAAAGTTCTCGCGATTACTGGAAGCAACGGCAAAACGAGCACGAAGGATTTTTCCGCATCCGTGCTCGGTCGAAAGTTTCGCGTCACCAAAACCCAGGGCAATTTTAACAATCACGTCGGTCTCCCTCGTACGATTCTGGACGCCGGTTCGCAGGATGAATTCGCAGTTTGGGAAATTGGAATGAATCATCCCGGCGAAGTCGCATCCCTGGCCCGCATTGCCGCTCCCGACGCTGCAATCATTACCAACGTCGGAGTCGCGCACATTGAATTTATGGGCTCGCGCGAAGCGATCGCGCAGGAAAAAGGGATGCTCGCGGAAGCAGTGGGCAACACCGGAGCCGTGATTCTCAACGCGGACGATCCGTTTACCGAAGGAATCGGCAAACGAACCACCGCGCGCGTTGTCCTTGCCGGAATCAACAACGGAACTCTTCGGGCCACTGAAATTGCGCAAAGCCCGGGTGGTTCTGAATTCACCATTTTGGAAGGCGCGCATCGTTGTCGTGCCCAATTGTCGGTGCCCGGTCTGCACATGGTGCAGAACGCGTTGCTCGCGGTCGCCGCCGGCCGTGCTTTTGGCGTTCCTCTCGAAGAGTGCGCCATCGGTTTGGCCACCGCGCCGCTCACCAAAGCGCGATTGCAAATCAAAGAAGTCAACGGCGTGCAATTTCTGGACGACAGCTACAACGCGAATCCCGATTCAATGAAAGCGGCTTTACGAACGCTGGTTGAACTGCACGCCGACGGAAAAAAAATCGCGGTCCTCGGTGAAATGCGCGAACTCGGACCGGAAACCGAGCGCGGACACCGGGAAGTCGGACAGGAAGCAGCGGCGCTCGAGATCGATCACTTGATTGGAATTGGCAAGATGGGTGCGTTAATTGTTGATGCCGCCAAAAAAGCGGGCCTTGAAAAAAGCAGCACCGTCGATTCAACGGCAGACGCGGCGGAGTTATTGGCCCAAACCGCCGGACCTGGAGATCTCGTCCTAATCAAAGGAAGCCGCCTGGCTCGAACCGAAGAAGTGATCGAGCAATTCGGCGCTCGTCACCCGTCACTCGTCACTCGTCACTAAGTATGTTCTACTACCTTCATCGGCTAAACGAGCACATCGGCGGCTTTAACGTATTTTTTTACGTCACGTTTCGCGCCGTCGCTGCGGCCATCACCGCTTTCGTGCTCTCGCTGTTGTTTGGAACCCTGGTCATCCGCATCTTGACTGCGCTGAAGCTCGGCCAACCGATTCGGCAAGCATCGGAAGTTCATCGACTCGCGGAATTGCACGGGGTGAAACAGGGAACGCCGACCATGGGTGGCGTTCTGATCATTGGCACGGTCTTTATTTCGAGCGTGCTTTGGGCCCGCCCCGACAATCGCTTCGTCTGGCTGGCCCTGTTCTCGATGCTTTATCTCGGCGCGCTCGGCTTCGCGGACGATTATCTCAAAGTCACCAAGAAAAATACTTCGGGAGTCAACGGCCGGATCAAGTTGGTTTTTCAATTCACCCTCGCTGCGATTATCACGGCGGTTTTTTTGACGAGCCCGCTTCTCCAAGTCCAGGCGCGCGAACTTTTCGTCCCCTTCATTAAGGCCCCTGTCGTGGCCAACATGAGCTGGTTCACGTTTTTCTTTTTCGGGCTGGTGATCGTCGGTTGCTCCAATGCGGTAAATCTTACCGACGGGCTCGACGGGCTAGCGACAGGCTGCACTGTTACGGTCGCTTTCGATTACGCCTTGCTTTCCTACGTCGCGGGCAATTTTCGGCTGGCCGAATATTTGCAGGTTCCATTCTACCCGTTCACCGCCGAATTGACGGTTCTATGCGCCGCCTTGGTGGGCGCCGGTCTCGGTTTCCTCTGGTTCAATTGTCACCCGGCGAAAGTTTTTATGGGCGATACCGGCTCGCTCGCCATCGGCGGAATGCTTGGAGTGGTGGCAATCTGCTGCAAACAGGAACTGCTGCTGGTCGTGGTGGGCGGCGTTTTCGTGATCGAAGCAGTGTCGGTCATTCTTCAGGTCTTGAGTTTTAAACTCACCGGCAAACGGATTTTCGCGATGTCGCCGATCCATCACCATTTCGAGCTGGCTGGGTGGAAGGAAAACACCGTGATCGTCCGGTTCTGGATTTTATCCGGAATCTTCGCCCTCCTCGGCCTGGCCACGTTGAAGTTGAGGTAGAAAAATTGCGTTACTCCAACCAAAACGTCGCAGTTCTGGGAGCCGGATTGAGCGGCGCATCCGCCGCGCTTCTTTTGCGATCGGAAGGCGCCAACGTTACCGTTCTCGACAGCGCCGAGGAAAAAAAACTTTTGCGATCGACCCTCGACAATTTGCGCGGGCAAGCAGTGCGAGTGATCTGCGGGGCGGATGCCGATCGCAACGGGGACAAATACGATTTCATCGTGGCGAGTCCCGGAATCGATCCTGGCTCGGCGCTGGGCCGCAATTTTTGGTCGCGCCAAATCGAAGTTATTGGCGAGCTCGAGCTCGGCTGGCGTTCATGCGAAACGCCGGTCATTGCGATCACCGGCACTAACGGCAAGACGACCACGACCGAGATGCTGGCTCAAATGTTGAATCAGTGCGGGCAGAAAACGATTGCCTGCGGTAATATTGGCAAACCGCTGTCTGAAGTTGCGCGCGAAAAAATCAAATACGATGTCCTCACGGTCGAGGTCAGCTCGTTCCAACTCGAAACGATCAGGACGTTTCGTCCCTCGATCGCGCTTTGGTTAAACTTCGCGCCCGATCATCTCGATCGTTACCGGTCGGTCGGGGAATATCGCGCGGCGAAATTGCGGATTTTTGAAAACCAAAACGCCGGCGACGTAGCGATCGTCAACGCGAGCGAGAATTTGCCGGAAGTGCGGGGCCGCCGGATCAGCTTCAGCGCTTATACCAATCGCGGCGATTTTCGATTATCCGAAGGGGTAATCATTTTTCAGAACCAGCCGGTCCTGCGCATGAGTGAAACGAAACTGCGTGGTTCCCATAATATCGAAAACCTGATGGCGACACTCGCGGCCGGTCACGCCCGTGGATTATCCTTCAAGCAGATGGTGCCTTCGTTGTCGGCCTATGAGCCCCAACCGCATCGCTGCGAGTTCGTCCGCCAAATCGGCGGGGTTGATTACATCAACGATTCCAAGGCCACGAACCTCGACGCGATGGAAAAAGCGCTTCAGGCCCAAAGCAAGCCGGTGGTCCTGATCGCCGGAGGCAAGGACAAGGGATTCAACTATCAACCGATGCGCGAACTGGTGAAGGAAAAGGTTCGCGCGACCATTCTCATCGGCGAAATGGCAAAACAGATCGCGCGCGACTGGGACGGTGCCGTCAAAACCGAGATCGCAACATCGCTGGCGGATGCGGTTGAACGCGCGCACGCCACGGCCCAGTCAGGCGAAGTAGTTCTTTTTTCCCCCGGCACATCCTCCTTCGACATGTTTAAAAGTTATGTAGACCGCGGCGATCAATTTCGCGCCCTCGTCCAAGCCCTGCCTCAATGAAAAGAAAGTTCAA
>JAICWQ010000031.1 GCA_025934755.1 Chthoniobacterales bacterium
GAAAGGACGGGCGGGTCGACTGGCTCGAGACCTCAGATGAATTCGCAGGCGGAGAAACCCTCGACCCAGGATTCGTCGAGGCGTTTCTCAAAACGATTGACTGCTACGTCATGGGATCGCGAACCTATGAGACGGCGTTGAATTTTGAAGCGAAAGGATTGGGCTGGGCCTACGGCGATAAACCTACTTTTGTCCTCACCACTCGCGATCTCCCCCGGAACCGGGACACCGTGGAATTCTACTCAGGCGATCTCGCGCAGTTCGTGAATGGGCGCCTTCGGCCCAGGTTCCGTTCCATCTGGTGTGTTGGAGGCGGTCTGGTTTCCGGCGAATGCCTTCGACTTGGGCTGGCCGATGAAGTTCGTTATTCGATCCTGCCTATCCTGATTGGCGAGGGAATCCCGTTCTTCGGCAAGCTCGACCGGCACGTCTCCCTTCATCTGGCGGAGGTCAAAGCCTACAAGAGCGGCACGGTCGAACTTCGTTACGAAGTTCGACGAAAGGTTGAAGGATGAAATGAGATCAGCCCAGGTCTGGTAATCGACAATCTCATCCTCATTAGGCGCTCGCGTCACCGCGCCCCGTCGCTGAAATGGTGTGGCCGAATCGGCTTAAGTCACACTTTCGGTGCAGGTGTCGCGCTTGGTTTGGCGCCCTTTGGCTTCTGGACCAGCGTTTCGAGTTTTGCTTTCACCTCTCCCGCATCGAAGCCCATCGGCAGCGAGTTGATGTACATTGTTTCGCCCGTCATCGGTGTTTTAATATCCGGCGCCACCAGGGGTTTACCGTCCAGCATCAGGAGAAGACGCGATCCAACATGATCGTAGGTGAGCTTCCGGAGCGCCTCCGCGTCTTTCGCGGTCAACCGAAGCTCGAGTTCTCGCTTGTTTTCGGTAGGTGGAAAATAGCCACCATCCGGTTTCGGGTAGCGCGGCCCAACCCCATACGCTACATCCTCGAGCTGAGAAATTGTCAGATCGGCTTTGTCCCTAATATAGCCGACCTTCGGAAATTGAGGGAAATCGGCCTGATGCAATCCGGTGCCCGGATCTTTCGCGGCAACGAAGACCTTTAGCACCGGCTTGTCCGCCGCCTGGATGACCCATCCCATCCCTAACATCCAAGTGATTATCAGTACGCGTTTCATTCGTGCGAAAAGCTGCGCTATCACTGGTGACTGTGCAACCTTCGTCTGACTTTTCTTTCGGAGAAACAGACCAAAAAGCAGTGGCCATTTTTTGAAAGTGGACTGATCGTTCTCTGGAATAAGCCGTGGCTACCGCATTTGTGATTTTGATCTTCGTTGGCGCGCTGTTTCTCGTCGCGCAACTCGCCGCCCAAGGAATCATCAAACCGTATGTCGGTTATCGCAAAGTCCTGGCCGAGATTTCGTACACCCTGATCTATTACGCGAACCTCATTATCAGCGAGCCGGCCAGTTCGAAGCGAGACGAGCAAGCCGAGATTTCGGAGAAACTTCGCCAGCTCTCCGCGCGGTTGCGATCAGCGATCACGGCGCTCCCCTTTCACGAACTGATGCGATTGTTCCGTCTGGTTCCTCCGCAGGATCGCATTCACGATGCGGCCGCTCGATTGATTCGCATGTCGAACCTCTTACTTGAGATCGAGCACAAACGGCACGACGAGATCCGTCAGGACATGGCGGCAATCGGCGCCCTTCTGCAAATCGATGTCGCCAGGGAAAAATGACGAAGAAGTTGAGCCGTTGAGAGGTTGAGATGTTGAGGCGACTAATATTCACCCGAGGATTCTTGGCCCTCGCCAGTTTGATTGGAACGACTGTGGGCTTCGCAGCTGAACAGCCGACCTGGAATCCGGGGGACGCCGCTAACGACGCGGAGAAAGACATTAAGGCGCAGCGCATTCAGTTCTATTGGTCGGGTAGCATCGCAGTATTTCCCGTCGGTGTGCCGATCGAATTCGCAAAACAGTATCCGCGGGCCGACGCAGGCGTTGGCTGCTTCGTCCAGGACATTCCACTTCGCGAAAAGCAGGAAAAATACGCGCGTCTCTACAATGAAAAGATGTACGCCTTTGTGATGAAGAATCCGGAAGTCGGAAAGTTGAAGCACTAAGACGTTGTTGGACCGGTGGCTGCCAGCAAATCCAAAGGGTGAACAGCTGTAGCGCTTCATCGAAATTCGATATCCCTACCATGTCGGTTGGACGCTACTGGTTTTGGCGAACGAATCCGCACTGGTGGATCATCTCCTTCGCCTTCGGGATCGCAGGCCTCGTGTTGGGATTATATTTGTTTAATAAAGTGCCGCACAGCCCCGCTCCAGTAGTCGTGGTGCTTGCCGGGTTATATTTTATCCTCCGTTATTGGATTACCGGGCTCGCATTTCGGCGGACGCTGAAAAAGCATCCTCAATTCAATAACACATTGAACTGGACCTTTAACGATAATGGTCTGGAGCTGCAAAGCGAACATGCAACGCTGAAGTGCGATTGGAATCTCTATCTGAAGACCTGCACCGTCCGGGACGGCTTTTTGCTTTATCCGCAGAAGCGAATGTTCAACTGGATTCCACGGTCCGGATTTCGATCCGTCGATGACGCGCGGACCCTCGAAGACATTCTGGCCCGCAAGACCCGCAACAAGAAGATTTGAATTACAAGTTCTCTGCCCGCCGCTCCCACTCCGCCCGAAGCTTGTCGGTATCGTAAATGAGCAGGCGACCTGTGGCGGTCGAATAAATCGCCGCGCTGACCCGCGCGTTCGTCAAGCTGGAGATCGCCTGCCAATACGCCGCCATTTGCGGGAGATAAAGATCGCGCAGGTTGTCGATCTTCTCGGCAGCAATCCGGTTCGTTTTCCAATCGAGAATGAAAACCTCGTTCGCTTTCTGATTGAACAAGGCAAGATCGACAATGCCCTCGAGCGATTTGCCTGCGAGTCCGTTGGGATTACGGCCAGTCCGGCTCGGACTCCAGAAGAATGGCATTTCCTGTCGAACCACATTCGCCTCCCGCAGTTTTCTCGGCAGTTCCTCGGAGGAGTCGATTTGTTTTTGCAAAAGCTGCCACTCGCGTTTCGATCGTGCCAGATCCGGAGAGGATGCGACCGTCATTTGAAAAGTCTCGTCCCAAAGTTTGGATTGCTCATTGGTATCAAAGGCCAGTCCGGCTCGGACCCAAACCAGTTGCTCCGTAAAATGGTGCCACCAAACGCCGTAGCGCGTGGCCGGGTTGTCGATCCGCGGTGGACGCAGTTCCGGCTCGATCTCGATCCATTCCTCGGTGCTGGGGCTTTTGGCGGTCACTTCCTCCTCGGGCGCAAACCGGCTTGGACTGACCGTCTCTATAATAGTACCCGCTTTCTGCCGGGCGATGTCGATCCAGCCGGTCTCCAGCGGGAGCGCGCCTAAGCTTTTGGGGACCGCCTCCGTCTTCAGGTCGCGTTGCCGGGCAGCTGTTTCATCGCAAGCGTTGCCTTCTGTCCCTGCGGCGGCCAGGATTTCAGCGTTCGGCTCGCCAACGTCGGCCTTTAACCACTTCAGTTGCGTGTCGCTATGGACTTGTCCTTTTGAACCGCGAAAGAAATCGGCGTCCAGCGCAAACACGAGTGAATGCCGCGCGCGGGTGAGAGCCACATAAAGCAAGCGCTCCATTTCTTGCCGTTGAATGCGCTCCAGCTTTTCTTTCACCTCGGCGACGTCGCTGTAATCGAAGGCGATTAGCGGTTGTTCGCCGGGAATCACTCGCGGATACGCGCCGGATGGAGCGAGGCGCGCTTCTCGGGCCAGAAACGGAACGATTACGGCGTCCCATTCCGATCCTTTCGCCTTGTGAGCGGTAATCAGTTGGATCGCATCGCTCTCCGCCGGTTCGGTCTCGCGGATCTTGTCGAAGTTCCGCCGGAGCGCGAGCGCGACGTCTGCCAATGAATTTTGCTGCGCCTCGGCAGAAGCGATCCCGCTGAGAAGTTTGTCCAGTTCATTGACCGAATCGCCGAACTCCTCGCGCGGTAGATCGCGTAGACGCTCGCGCAGTTGCGTCATTCGCACAATCTCGGAAACCGCGCTGAAAAGTGGCTGATGCGGCAAGGTTTCCCGAATCCTGGTCAGCAAATTCAGCGTGTCCGCCACCACCCCCCGGCCAGTTGTTTTCCGCTCGATTTGGAATGTGTAGTTATCGCGTTGGGCAAAGCGGGCGAGCTCGTCGTCCGAGATTCCAAAAACTTCTCTTAACACGCCCACGATTTCGTAATGGGCGTTTGGATCGAGCATGATCGCGAGGAGAGCGGTCAGCCAGGCATACGCCGGTTGCTCTGCCTGACGATCGTTCTCCGATTGGACCTCGACTGGGATCTGTTCGGCGAGCAAGGCGTCTCGCAATTGGCCGAGCCACGCTTTGCGTGGACAGAGGACAGCTACTTCACGCCACGATTTCGCGCGTAATTTCTCCAAACCGGTTTCACGGATCCACCGGGCCAAACGCTGCGCCTCGATTTGCGCTCGCTGCGTTTCGGTCAATTTAAGATCGATATCGGAGCCAAGCTCGAACCGAATCACTTGGCCCGGCAAAACCTCCGGACGGGGACTTAGCGCGACGAATTCGACCTGGTCATCTTCGTTATTCAGAATTTTGGCGAATGTGCTGTTGACGAACCTGAGCTGGGCTTGATCGAGACGAAAGGTCACTGACAATTTTAGTTCCTCAGCCGCGCGCGTTTCGATCAGTCTGCGATGGAGGTCGCGATAATGTGCGAGATCTTGAGGATCGCGATAGATCGATTGCTGAAAATCGCCGACCATCGAAAAGTGACCGGGTCGTGGCAGGAGGGGCGGTTCGGTTTGCGAATGCCCTTGGAAATCGCATTCCGCCTGGGGCGTGATGCCGAGCAGAACGAAGAATTGCGAGGGATCAGTGTCCTGCGCCTCATCGAGAATGACCCGGTAATTTTTCTCGCGAATGCGTTTCGCGACGTCAGGAAGACGCAACAATTCCGTCGCCAGCACAACTTGGTCGCGATAAGTGATTGCGCCCCGCGCCAGGCGAAAGTCGCGATAATCGCGTTGCACTTCTGCGGCCACACAGGACGCGCAGGCGCTCGCCCAATCCCGCAACGGCCTGAACGCTTCCCGCCAGCGCTGAACGAAATCTTTGGCAGTTGTCGAGCAGGGGGGCCATGGCGCAAACTCGCCGGTTTCCCGCCAACGCCGAATCCAATCGCGCAACTGCGCTTTTGCTTTTGGAATGTTCTTGGCCTGCGCCGTCTCAATCGCGGCTTCGACTTTGCTGAAATCGCATTCCGGACAAGGTTTGTTCGGTTGCGCGGCGGCGAAATCCTGGTCCTGATTGCGCGCCAACTCCATCAATTGGCGGGCCTGCATCAGGCGCAAGAGCAGGCGCCGATTTTGTTCGCTCAACGAACGGCCGAGCGTCGTTTGCTGTTGGACGAATTCATTCCACAAATCGTCATCGTCGGTGACCAATTCCAGCCTTGCTGGCAGACCAAGCCGATGGCCGTGTGCCGTCAGGAGCTTTACGCAAAAGGCGTGGATCGTTCCGCAAAAGACGCGTCCAAATGCCTCGACCGTCTCGAGAGGCAACTTTGCTTCTAGAATCCGTTGCCGCGTGCGCTGCTGCATTTCGTCGGCCGCGCGGTTGGTGTAGGTGACGATAACCAGCTGCGGCAGCCATTCCGTCGCGCGCTGTCGATTCTGCGCAATCTGAACGATGCGATCGGTAATGGCGCGCGTCTTGCCTGAGCCCGCGGAAGCGATTACCGAAAAGTTTCGGTCCAATTCCTCGGCGAAACGCTGGCGCGCGGCTTCGTCCGTAATCGTGTTCACTTCGAACCCTCCTCGGCTTCGATCGCAAACGCCGGGTGCGTCAGCAGCCACTTGGTTTTAAGCAGGTCGGGATCGATCGGCAACGTCGCGAGCGGATATTTCCTGGCGAATCCAAAGTCCCGATGGACCGGACCGAGCATTCCGAAGATGCCGGTTTCCTGCATCCGATGAAGTTCGCTCCAGAAATGTTGCTGTGCGAGAACGTGGGAAAGCTGGAACTGCGATTTCAATTCCTCGGCTGGCGACAACAATGTGAGTTGAACGTCCTCGGCGCCGAGACCATGGACGGCGAGGGCGTACAAGGCGAGCTGAACACCGCGGCCTTCGATTAATTGCCGAAGAAATTTCTGTGCGGGCGTGTCTCTGCGGCGCAGCTCTTTTAGATTAAAGCCGCGCTGGCGCCCGGTTTTGTAATCAACGACCCAGAGATCGACATACCCAAGCTGCGACTGGTCTGACTTGCGGCGCGCGAGAATCAAATCGATTCGGCCTCGAACTCGAAGCGTTTTGTGTTCGGTCAATGAAATCGCCGCCGCTGGCGCGCCGAGCGACCATTCCACCGCCATCTCCGACCAGTCTTGCAGATCGGAAACCTTGGCGGCCAGACAATCGGCTAGGTAAAGCGCGTTGCTCAGGCCGGAGGTCCACCAATCGGGAACGGTTTTGCCACGACGCCGACATAGCGCCTCAATCTCGGCTTGAAACGCACGCGCTTGTTCGAGAATCCGCGCACGGATTTGATCGGCGCAGGCGACATCGACAAATACGTTTTCGGCGCCGTCGCGAACGCTATTGGCCAGCCACCGATGCACCCATTGACCAGTAGCGACCGGCCAGGCGTCGCCATTTTCATCGGCGCTTTCGACTCCGAGAAAAACTTCCATCCAAATAATTGCCGGCCATCGGAACGCTTGTTCCCATTGCGTCACACGCAGCGATATTTCATTTTCCGGCGGAGTTTTGAGTGCGAATTCGAACTCGCCGGCAGCACGCTCTTGGCGGCGGGCATCGAAAGCGTAACGCGTTCGGCCAACGCTGATCGAATCAACTTTCTGGGCGTCGACTGGCGACCAATCCTTCAGCCAACTCCGTGTTTGCTGCTCGAGCTTTTGCAAAGTTTGTTGGGAAACGCCGCGACCGTGCGCATTGAAGTAGAGCCACGAGAAAAATTCGCTCGGATTTGCGATCCGGCCTGGCTGAGCGTCGGAATAAAGATTCGCGCTCGCGCCAATGCCGCCGGTGACCGATTCGACCAGATTGAGAAGCTGGCGACGCCGAATTTGGCGGCGCTCGTTCGCTCCGAGCAACAGCGTTTTGCCTTCGCGCACGCTCCAGTGACCTTCGCCTTGTCGTCCGCGCTTCGACGCCCGCCGGTTCAGTGCTTTGTTTTGCCGATTCAGGTCGTCGATTTTTTCCTCGCGAACAAAACCAAGCTCATCGTCCAACGACGGCCAGAGATCGTCGTTTAATCCGGCGAAAATGACGCTCGACCACGGCTGGCCTTGCGCGTCAGCGTAGGAAAGCAAATGGACCCGTGCGTAAGAATGGGCGCCGAAATCATCGCGTTGCAAGGACGGCGCACCTAGAATTTCGCGGAGCCAACGAAGGTAAGTGCTTTTCGAAAACGGAATGGCGAGCGATTCGACCCAATGACGACTAAGTCGCTCAACTTCATTCCAATGTTCCTTCCAGCCCAATTGCGAAAAAATGTTCCGGGTCTGCGAAAGGAATTCCGCGAGCGTGGTAGACGCCGGCAGAAACTGGATTTTTTCCAATCCGCCCGCGACCGCAACGCTGTTCCGCAAATCGTCACTGCCGGCGCAATAGTCCCGGAGCAGCTCGATGTCGTCGATCAGCAGTTCGTTGTAAGCGCTGCGCAAAGTTTTTTCGACGTCGAGGATCGACAATTGCTCGAAAATCTCCACCCGGCTGGCGCGCAAAAAATGAAACAGCGATTTCAGACGGGGCGCTTGTTGAAGTTCGAGCCAGGCGCGCCAGGTTTCGTCATCAAACACGCTCGGCGCGAGATGCGCGATCCCATCGTTGTGCGCGATCTGGGCGGACTCGAGGAAAGTTGCGACCAACCGCGGCAACGCGCCCGGCCCGCTGAAGACAATCCCGAGCCGCTCGCACAAGGGATCGGTCAAATATTTCGCAGCCAGCGCGACAATTGCCCGCGCCTGCCGCGTGGTGTCGCGACCGACCACGAATTGAATATGATCCCGCCCTGGAAAAGACTCGGCGGCGGATGATGTCGATCTTTCGGCGGTCGCCGGAATCATTTCGGCGGCACCGAATGTTTCTTCCCATGTTCCGACCCAGGTCTCATCGACATCGCGCGCTTCGTCGCGCGGATCGTTCAAGACGACGGTTGCTTCCACCGATGCGAGTGTCGCGGCCCGAAGGAGAGGCCACAGCGGCCAGTGGATCGCGTCAAATCCGAAGACAAGCAGTTGGCTAAACAGCGGCGCCGAGTGCTCGATTTGTTGAACGGCGGCGCGATCGGCTTCGTAAACGAATTCGAAGCCACAATTACGAACGCGTTTCTCAAATCGGCCTGCGATTTCCTGAAGGGTAGTCGATTCGATTTCTTGAAACTGCCATCCGGCGGCGCCAAGTTGATCGAGCGCACGCAGAAAATGGTCGGGATCGCGTGCGATCGACTTCGCGACCAGCGCGATCTCCTCCTTGTCGATCTTTTCAGCCGCGAATTGTTCGGCGGTAACCGCGAGTAGTAAACGAAGGTGCTCGCGCAACGGGACATTGAGTTTGATACCCCGAAGTAAATGTTCGCGCGCTTGCGGCGGGGAAAGAAATTTTACCCCAAGAAGTGAGTTCCCGCCCGCGAGAAGTCGATCTCGGAAAAAATATGCCTGGCTTCTCGAAGCGGTCACGACCGCGACCGGGCGTGGATCGGATAACCCATTCTGCCGGATTTTTTCGAACCAGGGCCGAACCGTGTTTTGCCACGCTGCTTCCGGCGAAGCTCCAATGTGCAATGAAACGCGCGACGAGTTCGGTTTAGGCTCGCGGCGTGTTTGCGGCATCGGCTAATTTAGCGGCGGAAACTTTCTGCGCGAGCACGCGTTGATCGCCAAGGCGTTTGGTCAGACCGGTTCGATCCAGATATTCGAGGAAAGGAATGATAACCCGTCTGGACGTTCCAATTTTATCGCGAAGCTGACTTGCCGTAGCCGGGCCGTTCGCGGAAATGAAATCTGTCACCGTGGTTTGCATCCGATCGAAAGAATCGCGAAGCACAATAATTTCATCACTGATTTGAACAAGTTCGCCTTGCTCAATCAGAAACTTAAGTGCCTGCTGCTGTTCGTGATCTTTTGAGAAGTCTTTTCGTCCGGGTGGATCAAATGGTTTTTCGGCCAGGGCCATCCGTATTTTGTCCGCCGCGACTCGCAACTGGAGCGGCAGAGCGGTGCGATGCGACGCGCGCGAAATGATCGACCCGGCCCGAACAAACCCGCTTTGACAAAGATCAGCGATCAACGCGTCGAACGCGGTTGGCGGCATCGAACTTAAATCCGTGCGCAACTCACTGAGTTCAAGCCCGCGGCGTTCCGGATGTTTTTTGTGGACCGCATCGATAAATCCGGTGGCACGCTCGCCCAGCTCTCGCCAAACGAGCATTTTTGCGGCGACGTTATCGCTCAGGAAAATTTCGCCGTGCTCGGATAACCGCTGCAGAGCCGTCGCAATTTCGTCCTGGCTAAAGCGTGACCGATCGAGGACGCGAGATGGTTCCAGGATTTCGCCCCGTGCGATTTCCGTCCAGACCGCGAGGGCGACATCGGTGGGCGCAACCGCTCGCGAGGCAACAAGGGCGCGCTCCGGCGCGGGCCGCATCTCGTTTGAATCGAGGTTGAGAACGACGGCACCGGCGAGGGTCTGACGCTCCGACGCATCGCGCACGATCAAACGATCGCCCACGAAGGCGATGAGTGGGGTGTTCAATCGAAGCTGAGCGAGTCCGCTCGCCCCAGGTGGAAGTGAATCCATCTCCGGTAAAACTACTTTTGTCAGCACTCGCTGAGTGCCGTGATGAACGTAAACGAAGCTGCCCGATTTAATCGCGGCTTTGCGCGGCAGTCGCCGCGAGCGAGTGAGAAAAACGTCCAGAACCGACGTCGCTTCAAACGCGCGGTCGGTCATGACATCGCCGCGGCGGACATCGTTTTCAATTTCGAGGTCCGGCAGATTCAATGCCGCCCGTGTGCCCGGCTGAACAACATCGACCTCGCGGCCATGATTATGGAGCGAACGAATCCGCCCTGAAATGTTTCTCGGTTGAACGAAAGCGGCTTGGGCTGCGCGAAACACGCCATCGAGCAATGTCCCCGTGACAACGGTTCCAATTCCACGCAAGGTGAATGCCCGGTCGACAAAGAGACGCGGTTTTCCGATGTCACGCGCCGGCGACAACGTCGCGAATTCATCAGCCAGCGCATTTTTCAGGTCTTGAAGGCCGGCGCCACTGCGCACCGAAGTGGGAACAATTCGAGCATTAGCAAATTCCGTGTCACGGAGCTTTTCACGAACGCGATCGGCCGCCTGGGCCGCGCCCTCTAAATCCGTTTTAGTCAAGGCGACGACCAGGCGTTTGACGCCCAGATAAGAGAGGATCTGCAGATGCTCTTCGGTTTGCGGCATCCACCCCTCGTTTGCCGCAACCGCCAGCAGCGCGAGATCGATCGATCCGACTCCGGCGATCATGTTGCGTACGAAATCTTCGTGGCCCGGAACGTCGACGATGCCGACGGAAAAGGTTGAAGGATGAGGGATGAAGGATGAAGGAGTTGTTGTTAGCTCGAGGTGCGCGAATCCAAGATCAATGGTGATCCCTCGCGCTTTTTCTTCCGGCAAACGGTCAGGATCGGTGCCGGTTAACGCCTTCACCAGCGCACTTTTGCCATGATCGACGTGTCCGGCGGTGGCCAGGATGAAATTTGTCATCGCGTTGTCGCAGCGGTGCGAATCGCATCCACCAGCAAATCATCCTGATGCGAAAAGATCGTCCGCAAATCGAGCTTGATGCGCGCGTTGCTGATGTAAGACACCACCGGTGGCTTCGCGCGTCGGAGCATCTGCCCAAATTTTTCCACGGAACCGGTTTCGGGCAGCAAATCGATCGTGATGGACGGCACAATTGCTTTGGGCAAGGTGCCGCCCCCCACTTTGCCTGTGCCGGAACCGATTGTAATTTTTAGCGGCAATCCCTGGAGCCGGGTGACGATTGCCGCCGCGCGCGCTCGTAATTCGTCTTTCGGAATTTGAAGGAGGGCCAGGGCCGGGATTTCGCTGGTCACTCGGTTCAGGTGAAGGTCGACGGTGGTCTGGAGCGCAGCGAAGGTCAGCTTGTCGCACCGTAATGCCCTAAACAGCGGCTCGCGTTTGAGGCTCTCGATCAATCTTTTTTTTCCGATGATGATTCCAGCCTGCGGTCCGCCAAATAACTTATCGCCGCTAAAACAGACCAGATCGGCGCCGCCTTTTAGCGATT
The DNA here is from genome assembly GCA_025934755.1 of Chthoniobacterales bacterium. Classification (GTDB taxonomy): domain Bacteria; phylum Verrucomicrobiota; class Verrucomicrobiia; order Chthoniobacterales; family UBA10450; genus AV40. Next base: position 11,338 of record JAICWQ010000031.1, read on the forward strand.
CCATCGGGGTTGGCTCGTGTTGATGCAAACCGATTTCGTCCGTCGCGATCATTGCGCCACTTCCCAGGTCTTCGACGAAGGGAATCCGTTTTTTGCGCGCAAGCGTGGCCAGGTCAGCCACCGGTGGCGATTCGACAAATCCGCTCATGAAGAAATTGCTCCGATGAACTTTCAGAATGAGCGCGGTTTGTTTGCCAATCGCTCGAGCGTAATCCGCGAGAGTTGTCTTATTGGTCGCTCCGACTTCGCGGAGTTTTGCGCCGCTGGCTTCCAAGATTTCACCGATTCGAAATCCGCCGCCGATTTGAATCAGCTCCCCCCGCGAGATGAGGACCTCGGCTTTATTTTTGGCGAAATGGCGGACGATCAAAACCAAAGCTGCCGCGCAGTTATTCACGACAGTTGCAGCTTCGGCCTCGCACAGGACCGCGATGGCCCGCTCAAGATACGCGCCTCGATTACCGCGATCGCCGGCCCCGAGATCGAGCTCTATATTATTATAAGCGGAAGCGACGTGGCGGAGGATTTCGCCGGCGCCCTGGGGGAGGGGAGCGCGCCCGAGATTGGTGTGAATGACGATCCCGGTTCCATTGATGACTGGCTGGACCCGACTGGTTTGAAGCCGTTGAATCGCGACCCAAACACCATCTAAAATCACCTCAAACTCCGGAATTTCGCGCAGCTGGCGCAATTCGGCGAGCTCGCGTCGCACCGTATCAACCACCAACGGTCGCGGCAAATCGACCTGACCTAACGAATCGAGGATTTTGTTTACGGCCGGAATCTCCCGACGCGGGCGAGCTTTCACTTTGTCGTGCATATCAATTCTGCCTTTCGGCGCGCCATCCGGCCAATGACTGCGGCGCACGGAACTCGATGTTTCTTCAGGATTACCGAGACTTTCCTGAACGAGCGTTCGGGAACGCAAAGCAGTAATCCGCCGCTGGTCTGAGCATCGGAGAGCAGAGCGCGTTGAATTGAAGAGGCTGATTTCAGGTCGGCAATCCGGGCCGCCGCTTTTAAATTGTCCCGGGTACCGCCGGGAATGCAGTCCCGATCGATTAGTTCAAAGATTTCATCGTTGATTGCCGGGACGCGCTCCGGAAAAATTTCAGCGCTGAGCTTGCTGGCCCGGCAAACATTGGCCAGATGACCGAGTAATCCAAACCCGGTGATATCCGTTGCGGCGCGAACGAGATGTTTTTCGGCGAGCTCGGCGCCGACCGAATTAATTTCAGACATGAGGCCGATCACTTTTTTCTCGAGTTTGCGCGTAGCCATCCTCCGTTTGATGGCAGTGGTGGCGATTCCGGTGCCAAGCGGCTTGGTCAGAACAAGTAAATCCCCGGCGCGTGCGTTGGCGTTGCTCAAAATGTGGCGAAGGTCGACGATGCCGGTGACGGCGAGCCCGTAGATCGGTTCCGGATTACGTATCGAATGTCCGCCGATGATCGCGCAGCCAACTTCGGCCGTCTTTTCCAAACCGCCCTGTAAAACTCGCGCGATGGTTTTTGGCGAAACAAGTTTTTGAGGAAAGCCCATCAAATTCAGTGCGGTAATCGGCCGGCCGCCCATGGCAAAAACATCGGAGAGCGCATTGGCGGCGGCGATCTGTCCGTAGGCGAACGGGTCGTCGACGATCGGTGTGAAAAAATCCACGGTCTGCACAAGGGCGCGACGCGAATCCAAACGATAAACGCCGGCGTCATCGAAGGTGCTTGAGCTCACGAGCACGTTTCGATTTCGATAGGTCGGTAGCTGCCGCAAAACTTGCGACAGGGCCTGTTGGCTCAACTTGGCTGCTCAACCGGCACAGGTCGATAACGACGTCAGCCGACGAATCTGTTCGCGGGACACCATTCACCTCCCTTCCAGAGCTTGAGGTTTGATCTTCGAGGTTCGAGTAGCTGCCTCGCGAGACGGCCGGTAGCTACGACGCAATTGGCAATAGGAAATTGGAAATTGAAAATGATTGAGCGGAGAGGATAGGAATCGAACCTATCTCGCCACTTGCGTAGCGACGGCGGTTTTGAAGACCGCGAGGACCACCAGGCACCCTTCACTCTCCGAGAAGAAGAAAACGCCGAACGCCGAACACCGAACGCCCAACATCGAACTACGGAAGCCTGAACCGGTTCAATGTTCGACGTCCGCTGAAAATGTCGAACAACTGGAAAAGCGAGACCCTCCGGAAAGGACCGCGAAGCGCGACAGTTACTTGAGCTTTTTGATCTGGCTGACGATGGAGTCGAAATCGGGCCAGTCGCCCGAATCGAGTTTGGAATGGAGCAGTTTGCCATTGGCGCGAATTTCAAATGCGCCACCCTTCGAGGGAATGAGGGTGAGCGCTTTGATACGTTCGCCGAGTTCAAGAATTTGGGTCGCCAAACTGACGGCCTTCGGCGTGTAGTTTCAAACGACGCAATATTCGATCGAGACTTCGGTCTTCACCCGGTGCGCTCCTTTCCTGGGAAAAGGGTACGGAACTCAGGGGGGCCGGTCAAGGTGGTAGCCGCCCTGGCGGCGGGAGAGCGAATTGCCAAAAAGAAGAAGCGGTCGCGTATTCGACCGCGACCGCCCTTTTCACCCATTCCAAATGCGCCTTGAAGCGCAGGTTAAGTATGACAACTTTGTAATCTCAGTCAATTACAATTTTGTAATGTCGTGGCCGCAAGATTCCAGAAAAGGAAGGCTGCGAGTTGGGGGATGAGCGGAAGGTTGCGTTCAAAAAGCGGGCGGGCGCAGGCGCAGAGAGCGCCAACGACCAACCGTCTCGCATGCATCAAATTTCCCGATTGGTATCGGGGAGGCAGTCCGCGGAGGCCAATTATGACGAATCTGTAATGCTTTCGCCATATTCCAAACTGTTTTTCGAATGCTAAAGGGCCCCTGTTGAAGGACTTGATACCGGAGAACACGATTACATTTTGTGATGGACATTATCATTACAGTTTTGTAATACTTCGGCCCAATCCGAGATGGAAGCCGCTCGGAAGCGCTTAACCAGACACTCCAGCCCAACATGAATTCCATTTCCTCAATAGCCTTGTCGGGTCCACGGATTATCACCTTTGCGCTAACCATCGCCTCGGCGTCCGTCATTTGCGCGACCACTCAGGCGCAAACGACGACAGCAGATGGCACGGCCGTGCCGGCCGGGACCGCATCGGCTTCCGCGGCGTTGGTCTCTGCGAGCGATTCGACGCCCACGGTGGAGGGAGTCGTGGTCAGCGCCACTCCGGCGCCGACGCCGTGGGATAATTGGAAGGAAAAACGCGATCACATCATGCCGGAAGTATCGGCTACGCAAATCACGGTCACGAAAAAGGCGACCGTGATTAAACTCGATCAACAGCCGCCAGTAGAGAATAACGATCTACAAACGGAACTCATTAAGGCGCCGGGCTTGTTGGTTACCGAACAACACACGCCCGGCCAGTTCAATTTCAGTTATCGCGGCCTGGGCAATCCCCAGGAGTCAGAATTCGTAACTGCGATGCGGGACGGCCTTCCCCTGGCAAGTGACTGGATCGGGTTTCCGACGCTCTATTATTTGCCGTTGCCGCAGGCGATCAGTGAAATCCAAGTCATCCGCGGCGGGAGCAGCTTACTCTATGGACCAGAGCCCGCGCCGGCCATCAATTTTGTTTCAAAACGTCCAACGCCTGGCGAACCCTGGACCGCTTACTTCGAGACCCTGGCGGGAGCCAACGCGTTTTTGTCGAGCTTTGGTTCTGTGGAAGAAGCGTCAGGCCCTTGGGAAATGCGCCTGGATGGCGGCTACATTCATTCCGATGGGGAGCGAGACAATTCCAATTATGATCTTTACCAAACTGATTTTTATCTTGGTTATCGGCCAGACGACAAACAGGTCACCGGCATTCAGTTTTACGCCAGTCGATTCGATGGCGGCGATCCCGGGCGTCTTCCGTCAGTGAGCCTGTTTCGACAAGACCAGGACCAGACCTTGACGCCCTACAACGAAGATTGGGTCGATCGTTACACCGGAATCCTCTTTCACGAGCACAAATTTGGCGACGGCTGGCTGCTTCAGGTGAAAGGATGGGGGACTCATCAGGAGATTGATGCGCGGGCCGCCGGAAACGTGACAAGAGTCGGCGCAAATCCCACCAGCACGGTGTTTGGTTATGAGGAGTTCAACAACGGCGGAGCGGACGCCCGCCTCCGAAAAGATTGGGGCGACGACACAATCTTTCACGGCAGTGTGCTCACATTGGGCGGGGTCGTGTTTCATGGCGAAGCGCCGTTCCAACGCTACACGCTGAATGCTGCGAATTTTGGTCCAAATTTCCTCTATGCTCCGCGCGGTTCGACGGCAGACACGTTTGCCGGGGGAATCGATATTGGTCCGACTCTCGACCAGGATCGCGCGTCCGATTACCAGGCGCTGTTCGCTGAGGATCTTATCCGCCTTGGAAAATTTCACGTTGTCGGTTCGTTCCGCCTGGATCATGAAACCGTGGAAGTCGATTCGGCCCATGCCCCGTGGCTGAGTCCTCCCCTTCCTCCCGGCTCTCCATTGATTGGCCCCTCTTCGATCAGTGCCGAGCATTGGGTTCCGCTTTGGGGATTCGGCATGGGGAACGATTTCGGCGATCGCAACGAAACTTATTTCAGTGCGTCAACCGGTTGGCGACCCACCCGATACTTTGATATCGCCAGCACAAGTCGAACTATCCAGCCCGGACAAGATGTGCCGGATCCGTTTCATTCTCTTGACTTTGAGCTCGGCGTGCATGGGACGCCTTACAAAGGCTTCTGGTACGATGTCGGCGCGTTTTGGATGGTATTCGACAACCGCACGGAGAGTTTTAACACGCCCGGGAGCAACACTGAGTTCACCATCTTGAACACCGGCAGCTCGCGCCACCGGGGCTTCGAGGGCGAGATCTCTTACGATTTCCTGGCGCCGTTTCAACACCCGCCGGTGCCCGAAGCGCCGGAGCCGAAGAACTTTAGCGATAAGAACGTGGTCGATTCAAAAGATTCAAAAGCTACGCCAGTGCCGGGCGTCTCTCTGACGGATTATCATCCTCTGAAATTGATCCTTTTCAGCAACGCCCAGTATCTGGACGCGGAATATATCGACAGCCAGTTGCTCCAGCCTCTGCCCAATGGCCAGGCTCCCCCGCCGGGAAGCACCGACACGATTGTCGGGAATACGCCTGCTTTCGCACCGCAGTTTTTGTGGAAGGGCGGACTCTCATTTCAAAAGGAGAAGTGCTTCAATCTTACCCTGTCGGCGGTGTACGTTTCGCAGCAATTCTGGTCGGATACGGATGCTGGAGTCAGGGTCGTTCCGGGCATCCCTCCGACGCCGCCGAGCACAGCGTTCCCGACTGTCATCAAACCCCATATTCCGCCCTACTACACTCTCAATTTGTCCGGTTATTGGTACATCACCAAAAATGTCCGTGTAATCATGGGCATTTCTAATTTGACCAACGAAAAATACTACGACCGCATTTTTGGTAACGGGATCGAGCCGGCGCCCCTCCGTTCGGGTTACGGCGGTCTCTCGGTCGAATTCTAAATGGTCATTCCAGTTTAACCGGACCCTGGTCGGGAAACGCGAGGGTGATGGTCGTTCCGTGTCCGACCGCGCTCTCGATTGAAACCGAGCCGTGGTGAAGATCGACGATGGATTTAACCAGGGCGAGTCCGAGGCCGGTCCCAGCGGAGCTGCGCGAAGCGTCGCCTCGATAAAAACGATCGAAGACTCTGGGCAAATGTTCCGGCGCTATGCCTGAGCCGGAATCCCGAACCGAGATGGCGCTGTTGTTTTCAGATTGGCGCAGGGAAACCTCAATCCGACCACCCTCCGGCGTAAAACGAAGAGAGTTCTCGATTAGGTTTCCGATTGCGCGGTTAAAGAGGACCGGGTCCGCGAATATGTCCGCCTGGCCTTCACAGGTGATCGCGATTTGCCGATCTTCAGCGGACACTTCGTAAAAAGAGGCAATTTTCTGGAGTGCGGCGCGCCCACTAAATACTGCCCGATTAACTTGCTGTTCGGCAGACTCGGCGCGCGCAAGAAAGAGAAGATTATCAATGATACCCGAAAGACGTTGGCATTCGGTGGCAGCGGATTCGATAACAGCGCGGTATTCGTCGGGGCGACGTTCCCGGGTTAATGCGACCTGAGCTTCACCAAGCATGTTCCCGATCGGCGTGCGTAATTCGTGCGCGAGATCGGCGGAGAATTGGGAAAGACGGGTGAAGGAATCCTCCAAACGGCCGAGCATGTCGTCGAAGGAGGCGGCCAGAGGCCGAAGCTCAGCCGGCCAGCGTTTCGGATCGATCCGCTCATTCAAATGAGCGGGCTGGACTCGTTCAAGCGCGTGGCGCATTTGGGACAATGGACGCAAGCCGCGCCGAGTCACCGTGATGGCGATCAGAGCGGAGGCAATGGCACCGAGACCGAGGACAAGCGCTAAGAGGGCGCGAAACTCTTTTCGGAACCGTGCATCGACCGAACGATCCTGAGCGATTTGAAGGGTGTAATTGTGACCGTCGGCGGTTTCGGTTACGGCGGAAACCGAAAAAAACTTTTCGCCATCGCTATAGCTCATTGGCACGAGCGGAGCGATTGAATGTGCCACCGGGAACACGGAGATGGGAAGGGCGCGGCTCATTCCCGAGGTTTCGGCAACAACCGCTGCATCTGGTCCAATGATTCGAATCCAGTAAATGGCAGCTTCTCCTGCGCGCGGATTCTTCAACTCCCGGGCGAGTTCGTTTACCCCGTCCGGTTGTTTTATGGCGGCCCGAATCGCGGACACTTTGTCTGCCAATACCGCGTTGTCTTCTTCGAATGCGTGACGGACAACAATCCAGTAAAACAGACCGAGGCTGCACGAAAGCAAAAGCACGGCGCAGACTGTGAACAGCAGCACCAACTGCCTCGCGATGGACCGCGGTTCAGTTTGGTTTGAGAGCATACCCAACACCGCGGATGGTGTGGACGAGTTTCTTTTTAAAGGGATCGTCCACCTTGGCCCGTAATCGGCGCACCACGACGTCAACCACATTGGTGTCGGTGCTGAAGTCGATGCCCCAGACGTGTTCGGCGATCTCTTTGCGCGAAACGACTTCGCCGCCAGCGCGAGCGAGATGAGTCAGGAGAAGGAATTCTTTTGGAGTCAGATTTAACGGGACACCATGGCGGGTCGCGCGATGATGACGGGTGTCGATTTCCAGGTCCTGGATATTGATCTCATCCGACTTGGCCGGAGTTCGACGCAATAGTGAGCGGACGCGGGCGAGCAATTCGGGAAAAGCGAACGGCTTGACCACATAATCGTCGGCCCCAAGCTCAAGTCCTTTGACCCGATCACGAACGCTGTCGCGGGCAGTGAGAAAGATGACCGGAGTTTGCACGCCCGCTTCGCGCAATTCCCTGACCAGGGTCCAGCCATCTTTTTTCGGCAGCATGATGTCGACGATCAGAAGATCGAACTCGCGGGCGCGGGCCGTTGCTAGTGCGGCAACTCCGTCGCGCGCGATCCGGACACGAAACCGCGCTTCACGCAACCCCTTGCCGAGGAAGGCGGCGGTTTTCTTTTCATCTTCGACGATGAGGATCTTCACACCCGAACTTTACACAAAAAGGCCGCTTCCGAGGAAGCGGCCTTTCGGCAAGACTGGTTTTAATTATTGTGAAGCTCGACTGCGAAGGCGCTCGCGTTTGTTCGATTTCGTGGAGGGGGTCTGGGATGGCGTCGCGCTGGGCAGGCCCGTTCCGGACAGAGACTGCACCAGGGAGATGTCCGAGCTATTAATAAGGCCGTTGCCCGTTACGTCTTCACGGAAATTGGATGCGGTTACGGGCTGACCCGATTGAGACTGGGTCTGAGCGATGTCGCTGGAATTAACGAATCCGTTTCCGGTTGTATCTCCTACCAGTAGATCCATCCGGGCTGACTGAGAACCCAGAGCTGCATTGTTAATGTCCAGCACGCCGATAAGAGCTACGACCAGATGTTGGACATCATCAACCTTTGTCAGTGACACGGTCACTTGATTCAAGTTTGGACCGACCATCGGACTGCCGATCGTCGCGCTTCCTTGTGTTACGCTGGCAGCGCCAGGGAAACCAACGTTGGAACCGAAGGTATAAACAAGCGTGTAAGCATTGCTCGGCCCACCACTTCGACACTCGATTGCAGCAGCTCCAGTCGCCGGCAGAGTAAGGTCAAAGACACCGGCGGGTCCGTGGATTTTTCTGGAAACAACCCCCGGAGGCATCGGCGCGCAGATGCTGTTGAAGTTAACCGTGTAACTGTTGGCAAAACTCAAGCTATCCGGCATCTGATCGTAAAGGGCGGTGGCGGCGGGGCCGGTCCCCACCGGATTAGTGGTTTGCGATACTGCAGCAACAAAACCAGAAATGTTATCGCCAGGATTTAATCCTAAATCGCTCGCCTTAACGACGATCGTAACTTTTCCGCCAGCTGCATCGTAGTTGCTGGCGGGATCAGCGGGAATTTGCGAGCCCGAAGTAACAAATCGACCATCGACCCCGCCGGACTGGTTGCCTGAGGGAGTGTAAGATTCGAATACCGGCGATGTCGGATTTGTGAACGCCATGTGGACGGCGCGATAGTGGAAACTGGAAGTATCGCCCGCAATGGCAGGGTCGGGTCCCGGGATTTCCATCGCGACATACCATGCGGAACCTGCCGGCTCCGTGCCGGTCGGGTTCGAGTCGGTACTAATAGTGAAGACAAGCCGCGGCACTCCATCGTTCTGATACGGCTGAGCCAACTGGAAGGAGAGCAAATCCGATCCGGGCGGGGCCGGCGTATTCACCGCGCCAAGGACGAGACTAGTGTCGCCGGCCGGGTCGGTTAGCTTAGTTAAACCGGGGATCACACAAGCGCTCTGCGGAAGGGGCGGGAGCACGACGGTCAAATCAATCTCATTGCTTTGCGTTCCCGTACCGACGCTATTGATCGCTTTCACATAATAGAAAAGGTGCAGACTCGAGGGTGGATTGACATCAGTGTAGTTGGGGTCCGGATTCAGAGTGGTGAATAGTTTTGTTTCGTTTCCGGAAGCCGTCCCGCGCCAGATTTCGTATTTGACGATGTCGGCACCACCGTTATCCGGTACTTTCCAGGTCAGATGCGATCCGAGCGGGTCGCGCGTGCCTGAAAGGCAAGGTGGCTTTGGCAGAACCGCGGCCGTGGTATCGAACTGCGAATCAAACAGAGAAAATAATGGCTTGCCGCCAGTCTGCCGCGCCACCCGCATATGTGCGACGAAATCGTTCGGTGCGCGTCCTCCGATACAGTCGGGAGTGACGCAGCCATCACTGAAGCCGTAGAGCGCGCGGCCTTTGGCGTCGACCGTGATCTCGGTGAAATCGAGCAGATTGCGATCGAGAGCACCGCCACCCTGTTGCCAGATGCCGGTCATGCTCTGAACGGGATCGTTTGGGGTGGCATTGACCGTGGTCCAGGTTACGCCGCCATCATACGTGGTAGCGATGAACGCATACCATTTGCCTGGAAAACTATTGGCTTGATAATCGCCATTCACATCAGTGCCAAGAAATCCGACCACGGCGCGACCGGAACTGCCGCCGACTGCTTCGATTTCAGCAGCGTTTCTAATCCCGTGAGAGGCGCCGAGGTCGAAGTCGTGCGTCCAGGTAATTGTGTTATCAGAGTTGCGGTGGCCTACCTGGACGTGGGGGTGGCCCTCCGGCAGATTGCCTGGCGCTACCGGCTCATTGTTGACGTAAGCGTAATAAATGGTGCTGTCCGAATCGATCGCGATGGAAGGATCAGCGCCCTGCTCCTGGGAATGACTGCCCGGCACGGTGAATACCTGCCAGGTGCCCCCCAATGTCGTAGATAACGCACCGCCTTGGGCGCCGGCGCATTGGTTAACAGGGAGCCAGGCTGTTCCATCAGGTGCCACGTGGAGGTGTCCATGCAGTCCACCGCAACTCGTTAGGCCATTACCGGTGTACGCGAATACTCCAGGGCCATAGCTGACGCCGAGGTCATCACTCCGCTGACAGGAGGCGGGGCCAACAACATCCTGCGAACAATAATACACCGCCTCACCCTGGTTAACGGGAGTCGCGAGCGGGTTCGGTAGGCCGGCAACAAGAGGATACGGTCCCGAACCTATTGTTTCGTGGTCAGCGCCGCCGTCAGGCGGAGAAAAACCGGCTTCCGTCCAACCGGTCGGCTGGGTCGTTGAAGGTTCGCCATCGCTGTCGCTATACGCGTAGGAAGCGTTGGCGCCAGCGGTTGAGTTCGAAGCAAAGGTTCGCCCACTCGTCTGGTCGGTCCACAAAATCGGATCGAGATCGGCGGGCGTGTTGGTAGTAATCGCAGATCTATCTTCCCAGAGTGCCTCGCAGCATTCGGGCTTGGCGGGTACTTGAATCTCTCCGGGAGTCAGGCGCCAAATGGGGCCCGAATTCATTACCATGATGCGTTTGGTATGCGGGTTGAAGCCAATATTGAACTCGCCGTGACTCGGTTCAGCGGTAGAGCCGGCAGGTGCGTAGAAAAGCTGGTAACGCGGAATCCCGGGAGCAGTTGAATCCGGGCCGCCGAAGTTGGGGTTGTGACCACCGGTCCCGTCTAACAATTCAATCCGGACATGGACAGTTTCTTGCGTGGGGGTGTTGGGAACAATTTCAAGGGTGTACTGGGTCGTGCCATCAATCAACGGATTGATAACCGCCACTTCGGGGTTTGAATTGCTGGCGGATTGATGATCAGCCGGATGGCTTCCATCCACCGTGGGGTTGGTTCCATTATATATATAGAGGTCATAGTTGGACTGACCGCTTCCGGTATCGGTCCAAAACATCGTGACTTTAATCCCGCCGTTCGGATGGGCGGCGGCGTAGCCTGCGGGCACATTGACGGTGAGCGCAAAGCTATCGCAGGGATCTGCGGCGTCGCAGCGCGGGCCGGTATCCAGTTGGCCCAATCCGAGTGGGGATTGATTGGGAACGTTGAATGGTCCGGCATCATACGTCAGCAGCGGAGTCGAGGGAGTGAGGACTCCGCTCGACGGTGTCGATGCGATGCTAAAAAAGCCAAGGGATGCGCCCAGGGAGCAAAGGGCAACGGCAATGACGATGCGTAAATTAAAAATTCCGGATTGGGAAGTGGGGTTCTTTTTCATGTGGGATAATTGCTACGTATTAAACGCCGAGCGGGATGATCATTAGAGATACGGGGCGCGCTTGAACGGGTCGCACTGAGAATCGGAATTGAAACAGAACTTGGGCGTCCATGTCAATTCATTTTATGCCCATACAGTAAATAACTTCGAATCGGCAGACCGCGCAGTTGCTGGGGTTTAAGGCAAAGCCGTTCCTGACTTCGATTGAACCAGTCCGATGTCCGAACTGTTAATCGACCCGTTCACGGTTACGTCTTCCCGGAAATTGCTCGCAGTCACCGGTTGTCCAGATTGGGACTGAGTTTGCGCGATATCGCTGGAGTTAACGGCGCCATTCGCGGTCGTGTCGCCCACCAGGACGGCCATTGTTGCCGCAACAGAGGCGCTGAAGTCTCCGGCATTATCATTCAGGTTCGCGAGAGTAACGGTGAGTCGCTGAGCGTTGGTGACACCGGTGAGATTGACGATGTACTGGTGAGCATCGGTTCCAATCGAGCTACTGACGACTGAGCCCGTACCGGCGCTGACCGATGCGCTGCTTACGCTGGTCAACGGGTTGGCGAAGGTAAACACCAATGTGTAGGTGTTATTTGTGCCGCCGCTCCGGCATTCGATGGCGGGATTACCGGTAAGCGGAAGGTTGACGTCGAAAGTCCCCGCGCTTCCGTGAATTTTTCTCGAGACGACGCTGTTTAGTTGGACCGCCGGAAGGGTGGCGTTCACCGCGGCC
>JAICWQ010000164.1 GCA_025934755.1 Chthoniobacterales bacterium
AGGGGACCTATGCCTATGGAAGTGAGAGCCTTGGGTCGCCTTTGGCCCACGGCGGTTTGCATTGCAATTGTCCTTTTTTTCGCCGGCCCTGTGTCGGTCCGCGCTTCCATCGTTTTCAACTGGCCCGACGGCGGTTGGACGGCCGGAGCTCCGGCTCCGGGTCAAACCGTAAGCCAAAGCTTTACCAGCGTTGACCCGAACGACGTCACCGTCAGCATTAACAACAACGGCGCGGCTGGCACGGGCGGGGCTTGGCTAGGGGTATATCCCCAAATCGACTCTACGACGCTCACCGGAGGTCTTACCGGAGTTACCGGTCTCCAGCTTTATCTAGCTGGTCAAAGTTCGACCGCGTCCTACATCCGAACAACGGTCAGCTTCGCGAGCCCGGTGACCAACGTCTCCTTCCAGCTTTGGGACGTGGACGCGGTGAACAACCAGTTTGCTGACAAGATTTTCAACATCCAAGGCATCGCTCCAGGCAACATCACGGTCGGACCGGACACGGTGACCAGCGCCGTCGCGGGCTATAACACGATCACCGGGACCGGTCTTACGACTGTCGTAACCGGCATCGCCAATGCGAGCAATTCAACCAATCAGGGGACAATCGACATTACGTTTAACGGGCCTATCACTCAGTTCTCATTCGATTGGTCGAATAGCGACGGTAAGCTGGGCGCGCAGGCAATCGGGCTGGGACCGATCAGCTATCTCCCCGAGAGTTCGGCGGGCGGCGTATCGGCCGCGATTTGCGGGCTGGCGGTGACAGCGCGCCAATTCATCAAACGGCGTCGACGGAATAATTCGTTAGGCTAGTCCGAATTTCGGACGCCTGGATCGCAAATCCGACTGCGGCTCGCACTCCGAGCGCGATGAACTAGGTGGAGTGGCCCTTGCAGGTGTTAACGTGGCCCGAGCTCTTTTTCGAGCTGCGCTTTCCGTTCATCCAGGGTGTGCAAACGCAATTGCCAGCGATGCAATTGGATGGTGAGCTGGTTGATGTGCCCCGTTACTTCCGCGCGCTGCGATTCGTTTTCTTTCAGTTTCCCGCGCACTTCTTCTGCATATGTTCGGGCGTTCGCATCGGGCTCCTGTGGTTGCGGCACGAGGGTTTGCTGGTTGCACTTTTGGCAGGCCAAATTCATCCCCGCGGCCGACTTGTTCGCTACCAGCGCAGCTTTGCAGTGCTGGCAGTGAAAGAAAATGTCCGGATCGGATTCAACTTGGCGCAGGGAATTTTTAGTGGTTTCCACCCGAACGGAACGAGCAGGGGCTATACCAGAGAGCCGCACTCAGAGGACAGCGATCAGAAAGAATTGTAGGGCAGGCGCTCCGCCTCCCATTTCAGAAGCGGCAACCGATGCGGTTGCCCTGCAATTACGTGACGCCCTGGCTCTTCGACTGCCGGGCGGATTCGATAAAGTGTGACGGCCTGTCTCTAATCAGCGAAGCCGAAACGGCAGCGATTTGTAGCTTATTCGCTGTCCACAAGCAACTTATGCAGAAACGCTCGGAGTGGCTTATGGTTTGCTAAAGACCCGCTCAATCACAAGTCTCGCCACCGTTTGAGGCCGTAGCTGGCGAGTGACCAACCAACGACGGAACCGAAAGGAACAAAATTTTATGGCAAAAGTTTTAGGTATCGATTTGGGGACCACCAATTCCTGCATGTCAGTGATGGAGGGTGGCGACCCGTTAGTTCTGGAAAATTCGGAAGGCGCGCGGACCACGCCGTCGGTCGTCGCATTTACCAAGAGCGGCGAGCGACTGGTCGGCCAGGCTGCAAAGCGTCAAGCGGTGACCAATCCGCAGAACACCGTTTTTTCGATCAAGCGCTTCATGGGCCGCAAGTTCGATGAGATCCACGAAGAAGAGCATCGCGTGCCTTACAAAATCGTGAAGGCGGCCAACGGCGACGCGCACGTGCAAGTCGAAGTCGCCGGCGAACGTAAGACGTTTTCGCCGCCGGAAATTTCGGCGATGATTTTGTCGAAGCTGAAAGCCGATGCGGAAGCGAAGCTCGGCGAAAAGATCACCCAGGCGGTGATTACCGTCCCGGCGTATTTCAACGATTCGCAACGCAACGCGACCAAGGACGCGGGCAAAATCGCCGGTCTCGAAGTTTTGCGCATCATCAACGAGCCGACCGCTGCGTCGCTCGCTTACGGTTTGGACAAGAAAAAGGACGAGAAGATCGCGGTTTACGATTTGGGCGGCGGCACGTTCGATATTTCCGTTCTCGAAATCGGCGATGGCGTTTTCGAAGTGAAAGCGACCAACGGCGATACTCACCTTGGCGGTGACGATTGGGACGCGAAAATTATGGATTGGATCGTGGCCGAATTCAAAAAGGACAGCGGCATCGATCTGAGCAAGCAACCCGATGCGCTTCAGCGGATCAAAGAGGAAGCTGAGAAAGCGAAGATCGCGCTCTCAAGCTCCCAGGAATACGAAATCAATCTGCCGTTTGTTACGGCGGACGCGAGTGGTCCGAAACACATTCAGAAGAAGCTGACTCGCTCGAAACTCGAGCAGCTCACTGACGATTTGATTCAGCGGACCATTCCGCCGGTCAAAGCGTGTTTGAAGGACGCGAAAATTTCCGAGCGCGAAGTGAACGAGCTCGTGCTCGTCGGGGGCATGACCCGCATGCCCAAAGTTGTCGAGACGGCCCGAGGCCTGATCGGCAAAGAGCCGCACAAAGGTGTGAACCCGGACGAAGTGGTTGCCATCGGCGCGGCGATTCAAGGAGGTGTTCTTCGCGGCGACGTGAAAGACGTCCTCCTCTTAGACGTGACTCCGCTCACGCTGGCGATTGAAACCGCCGGGGGAGTAGCCACACCAATGATTCCGCGTAACACCACCATCCCGACGAGGAAGTCGCAGATCTTTTCGACTTACAGCGACAACCAGCCCGGCGTGGAAATCAAAGTGTTACAAGGCGAACGCCCGCTCTCGCGCGACAACAAGAACCTCGGCACGTTTCATCTCGATGGAATTCCGCCGGCCCCGCGCGGAGTCCCACAGATTGAAGTGACCTTCGACATCGACGCGAACGGCATTCTTCACGTCTCGGCCAAAGATCTCGGCACCGGTAAGGAACAGAAAATCTCCATCACCGGTTCGAGCGGGTTGAGCAAGGAAGAAGTCGAGAAGATGCGCCAGGAAGCGGAATCGCACGCCGACGAAGACAAAAAGGCGAAGGAAGCGATCGAGATCAAAAACAACGCCGACACCCTTGCGTATCAATCCGAGAAACAGTTGAAAGAACTGGGCGACAAAGTCCCGGCCGACAAACGCAAACCGGTCGAGGATGCAATCGCTGCGGTGCGGGAAGCGATCAACAAGAACGACACCGACGCAATCAAGCGCGCTTACGACGACTTGCAGAACAAATTTCAGGACATCAGCGCCGAGCTTTACAAACAAGCCTCAGCGCAGGCGGGTCCTCAACCGGGCGCGGGCGCAGGTCCACAGCCCGGACCTGAAGCCGGCGGGCGACCCACGCCTGAACAAGGCGGAGCGAAACGCGGTCCCGCCAATGGCGGGAGCGACGTCGTCGACGCTGAGTTCGAAGTCGTGGATGAGGACAAGAAGAAATAAGTGTTGATCTTTCGCGTGATGAACCGAGTAACAAGGTCGAAGGCGATGCGTGAACCGGAGTTCCGGGGAGCACACGCGCCCTCGCGTGTTGGTGATGGCGCCTCGCCATCACAGGCTTTGCTTGTAACTGCACCGGAAGTTCGTTGCGACGAGGGCGCCGCAACCAGCACCCGAGGCGGGTGCGCTCCCCACGCGAAGTCGCAGACATTTAATTAGACGAACAATTTGTCGGCCGTCCGGCTGCTGCCGGATCGCCGGCTCAACCAAAAACCAACAACAGAAACCAAACTAACTTATGGCAAACGTTAACGTAAGACCGCTCGGCGATCGGGTGCTGGTGCAGCCGATGGAAGAGCAGGAAACCAAAAAAGGCGGGATTATCATTCCCGATACTGCGAAAGAAAAACCGCAGGAAGGCAAAGTGGTCGCTCTCGGCACCGGTAAGGTGAACGAAGAGGGCAAGAAGGTGGATTTCACCGTGAAGAAAGGGGACAAGGTCCTCATTTCCAAATACGGCGGCACCGAAATCAAAATCGATGGCGATACATTCCTGATCATGCGCGAGGACGACATCCTCGGCATCATCGGATAGGAAACCAGGAAGAATGGATTTAATCAGGAAACCAGGAAGCCAGGAAAGGATTTTGAATTCCAAAGTCCCTGAATGCTTTTCCTGGATTCGTGGATTCCAGATTCCTCTTCATCTCTCAACAATCAACTCTCAACTAAGAACTAAAGAATATGGCAGCTAAACAATTACAATTCGATGAGGCAGCGCGGCACACTTTGCTGCGCGGAGTCGAGAAACTTGCCCGGGCCGTCAAGGCCACCCTCGGACCGAGCGGGCGCAACGTGATTCTCGACAAGAAATTCGGCAGCCCGACGATCACCAAGGATGGTGTGACGGTCGCGAAAGAAATCGAGCTCGAAGATCCGTATGAAAATATGGGCGCCCAGCTCGTTCGCGAAGTCGCTTCCAAAACTTCGGACGTCGCGGGCGACGGCACGACCACGGCGACTGTCCTCGCGGAATCCATTTACCGCGAAGGCCTGCGCAACGTCACCGCCGGCGCTAACCCGACGTCGTTGCAACGCGGCATCATGAAAGCCGTCGAGGCAATCACCGAGGAGCTGAAAAAAATCTCCAAGAAAGTAAGCGATCGCACCGAGATCGCGCAGGTCGCGACCGTTTCAGCCAACTGGGACCGGACGATCGGCGAGATCATCGCCGACGCCATGGACAAAGTCGGCAAGGACGGCACGATCACAGTCGAGGAAGCGCGTTCCATCGACACCACTCTCGAAGTGGTCGAGGGAATGCAATTCGATAAGGGCTATCTCTCTCCGTATTTCGTCACCAACGCGGAAGACATGGAAGCCGCGCTCGAAAATCCTTACATCCTGATTTACGAGAAGAAAATCTCGAGCCTCAAGGACCTGCTTCCGTTGCTCGAGAAAGTCGCGAAAGCCGGACGCCCGCTCCTCATCATTGCGGAAGACGTCGAAGGCGAAGCGCTCGCGACTTTGGTCGTGAACAAATTGCGCGGCACGCTTCAAGTCTGCGCGGTCAAAGCCCCGGGCTTCGGCGATCGTCGCAAGGCGATGCTGGAAGACATCGCCGTGCTGACCGGCGGCAAACTGATCAGCGAAGACCTCGGCATCAAGCTCGAGAACATCAAGGTTGAAGATCTCGGCAAGGCCAAGCGCGTGACCATCGACAAGGAAAACACCACCATCGTCGAAGGCACGGGCAAGAACGCCGATATCCAGGGCCGGGTCGCTCAAATCCGTCGCCAGATCGAAGAGACGACCAGCGATTACGATCGCGAGAAACTCCAGGAACGACTCGCGAAACTCGCGGGCGGTGTTGCCGTTATCAACGTCGGCGCAGCGACCGAGACCGAAATGAAAGAGAAGAAAGCGCGGGTCGAAGACGCGTTGCACGCCACGCGTGCGGCGGTCGAGGAAGGCATCGTCGCGGGTGGCGGTGTCGCATTGATCCGGGCCCAGAAATCGATCGAGAATCTTCGCGGTCTGAACGAGGACGAAAAAGTCGGTGTCCAGATCGTGCGTCGCGCGGTTGAAGAGCCGTTGCGTCAACTGGCCGACAACGCCGGCGCGGAAGGCGCGCTCATCGTCGAGGAAGTCAGGAAGCGCAAAGGCAATGAAGGTTACGACGTCGCCAAGGGCGAATACGTCGACCTGGTAAAGGCCGGCATCGTCGATCCAACCAAGGTCACACGCAGTGCCTTACAAAACGCAGCGTCGATCGCGGGTCTATTGCTGACCACCGAAGCATTGGTCACGGAAGTTCCTGAAAAGGAAAAAGCCGGCCCACCAATGCCTCCCGGCGGAATGGGCGGCATGGACTACTAAGCCGAAACAACAAATGAATTCGAACAGCCGGAGTCGAAAGGCTCCGGCTGTTTTGCCTTTTTGAGGAAAAATGCGGTCGTACCTACACATTCAACATTTGCAGGA
>JAICWQ010000007.1 GCA_025934755.1 Chthoniobacterales bacterium
AATCGGGCAGATCCGCTGACGAACGGCACGTTCAGATCGTTCTCGGCGTGCTGGATGATTCCTTTCGGAATTTTGAGCGAATCGAGCTCGTGTTTCGCAACTTGTTTGGCATGACCACTCAACACCAAATGGACCTCATGGGCGGCGGCGTCGATTTGGTCCAGCAAACGCTGGAGATAAATCGAGCCGCTGGCGCCAGTGGCGGCGATCACAAGTTTCATCGGATTAGACACGAATTACACGGATTTTCACTAACGGGAACTAAAGACATACCGAACCCCTCCGATTCTCAAAAATGCCCGAAGGATGGGATCTCTGTCCGGACTGAAGTCATAGCATTGCAGCAAGTCTCGACAAATTCCTCTCCGAACTGAATCTCATAAGACAACCCTCTTCCATTCCAGCGAGTCGCCACCGAAATTTACCAGCAAGCCGAGTCTGATCTTGGACGCAGCCAGGTAGTTCAACACTTGTTTCTTGTGGGCGTCACATAACTGTTCAACGGCCTTTGCTTCGAACAAAATCTTGTCCCAAATAATGAAATCCGCGAAATACCTGTGGGGAAGGACAACTCCTTTGTAACTGACTGAATAGGGTCTTTCCCGAGAAAATGGAATTCCGGCGCGACTCAGCTCCACAACGAGAGCATCCTTGTAGATGATTTCATCATGTCCCTTGCCCAGTAAACGGTGAATCTCCATGCAAAAACCGATAAGTTGAAAAGCTTCCTGTTTGTGAAGTAACTCACGCATCCGGGGGGACGTCGATTGTCACGCGTTACGGCGCTCAGAGTCAATCCGTTTGGAACTATTCGTGTGAATTCGTGAGTCCGTGTCAATCCAGTTTCCAACTATTCGTGTGAATTCGTGAAATTCGTGTCTACGCCGGTTTTCAACTATTCGTGTGAATTCGTGAAATTCGTGTCTACGATTGTGCATGGTGACAAAACTCTTACACACCCGTTATCGAGTGAAGGACTTGGAAAAAACGGTCGATTTTTACAAGAACGTGCTCGGCTTGCAGGAAATCCGGCGACACACCTCCGGGCGCGGATCACAACTGGTGTTTTTCAAAGCTCCCGGAAGCGACGAGGAGATCGAGATCTGCAAATTCGACGAAAGCGGACCGGTGATCGTCGGCCCCGACCTGACTCATCTCGCCTTCGAAGTGGATGATCTCGAAAAATTTGCGGGCGAATCGGCCGCAAAAGGATATCCACTGTCGGACGGTCCCCATAAAACGTCGGGGGGCAGCGCGATAGCGTTTATCGACGCGCCCGAAGGCTACGAAATCGAACTGATTCAACGCGGAAAAGATTTATAGCCGCTTGCGCGCATTGAATCTTTGCCGCTAATTTGCCGCCGATGAATCGCTGGAATCGCGCCGGTTTCGTTTTTTGCGCGATCGCGTTTACTTCTCTTTGCTTTGCGGTTGAGCCGGCATCGGTTTCGCCCGACCAGGACAACGCGAACGAAATCCGGCCCACGGGCGTTCCTCATCGTCAGCATGCGAAAGTTAAAGCGTCGGCCGCTGCCGATTCGAACGAAAGTCCGACCCCGACCCCTAAATCCCGTCGCGCACATCGGGCGCCGCGCCCGCGCAGTTCTGACGACGATTCGATTTCAACTCAAACCGTCCCGGGCTCAATTCCGAAAACCACCGCGGTCTCCGTCATTGTCATCAATGCCGCCAGCGGACAGGTCATTTACGAGAAAAATGCCGATCAAATGCGCGCGCCGGCGAGCACGACAAAACTTCTCACCGGCCTGATTGTCGCTGAAAGCGGGAACCTCGATCGGCCGGTGGTTGTCCAGCAGACCGATACTTTGGCCGAACCGGTGAAGTTGAACATTAAGCCGGGCGACGTTTACCAGCGATTCGATTTGCTTCGGGCCTTGTTAGTCAAAAGTCCCAACGATGTCGCTCGTTGCGTGGCGCGAGACAACGCCGGCAGCATTGAAGCGTTCGCCGAGAAAATGAACCAGCGGGCTTACGCGATCGGAGCGCGCAACTCCCACTGGGTCAATCCGAACGGATTGCCCGACGCGCGGCAATATTCTACCGCTCGGGATTTATCGGCGATCGCACGCGTCGCATACGCCAACCCGATCATTCGGTCGATTGTGTGTCTTCCTCAGCTTAATTTCCGCTACGCGAACGGCCGAACCCGCGAGTTAGAGAACACGAATAAACTCCTGAAACGACTGCCGTACTGCAACGGGATGAAGACCGGCTACACCGAAGCTGCAGGCAAATGCCTGATCGCGAGCGGGTCCCGGCCGGGCAAAGATATTATCGTGGTTGTGCTCGGCGACAGCCATTCCGGCGTCTGGAAAGACGCGGGCGCATTGCTCGCCTGGGCGCTCTGGAACCCGGCCGCTGGTTGAGCTGAATCGCCGCCGGTTAGGGCGTGCGCGAGGCTGCCCAGTAACGCAGTAACGGACTCGGCATCAAAGCCGGATTGTGATCGACGTTATCCGGAGCGTCTGCTGGGACATCTTCCGGACCTTCCGCTGGCGGCGCCGGTTCTTCGCCGGGGACGCCGGGTTCTGTTGCATTGCTGGCGTATTTCGCGGTCAAGCGCTGCTCGAGAGTTTGATTAGCAGCCGTGGTCTGAGAGGTGGTCGAACAAGCAGGCAGAAAGGCGAGACCGAGCAAGCAAAAGGCGATTTCAATTTTCATGGTGCGCAAAAACGTAATTCAGTTACGCGTTTATAATTACTATAATTCGGCGAGCCATGGCAAGTACTTTTTTCTCATCAGGAAAAACGGCTCAGAATGGGCCCCAGCTTCTCGATTGTCTCTCTCGGCCAGAGGCTTCGTTCAGTAGTGAGGGCCGCATCGAGCGCGAAATGCTCCGGCCAGTTCGGCTCCGTTGGAATTCTCGGGATTGCCTCCAGCAATACTTTCTTTGCCGCCTCCGCATTTGCCGTTAAATGACCAAAAACCGTCTGGGCCGAGACCGGTTCTTCCTCGGCTTTCCAGCAATCGTAATCGGTAATCATCGCCATCGTGGCGAGGGCGATCTCCGCCTCGCGAGCCAACTTCGCTTCCGGCAGATTCGTCATCCCTATCACATCAAAACCGTGGCGCCGGTTGAGCTCCGATTCCGCGCGGGTGGAAAAGGCGGGCCCGTCCATGTTTACGTAAGTGCCCCCGTTGTGGACCGTGACCCCGACCTTTCTGGCCGACTCGGCCAGCATGCTGCGCAACTGAACACTGATCGGCTCGGCGAAAGAAATATGGGCGGCAATTCCTTGTCCGAAAAAAGTATGCTGCGTGCGCAAACTGGTGCGGTCGTAGAACTGCGACGGCAGCAGAATATCGCGCGGTTTGTATCTCTCCTGGAGACTGCCGACTGCGGTTACCGCGATGATCCAGCGGACGTTAACGGAGCGCAGCGCGTAAATATTCGCGCGATGATTCAATTCGTGCGGCAAGATCCGATGGCCGCGCGCGTGTCGCGGCAGGAAGTAGACCTCCCGGCCGCTGATGGTGCCGCCGATCAACGCGTCTGATGGCGAACCAAACGGGGTATCGACTTTATGCTCGGTCGCATCATGCAGTTGCTCCACTTGGTAAAGACCGCTGCCCCCAATGACGCCTATTGCTGGTACGCCTGATTTCATTCGGCCACCGATTTAATCGAAAAAATCGACAACTTGGAAAGCGGATAATCTCCCCGTGGCGGAGGCGACGCCGCGGTGTATTATTTCGCCCGCCGATGCCCAAGTTTTTCATCAAAACCTACGGTTGCCAGATGAACGAGCGCGATTCGGAACAGGTCGCCCACTCTCTGATCGAACGAGGTTACCAACGGGTCGAGAATGAATCGGACGCCGACGTGGTCTTGTTGAACACGTGCAGCGTTCGCGACATGGCCGATCAAAAGGCGGTTGGTAAAATGGGAATGCTGGGTCGGGTCGCTAAGGAACGGCCGGAGGTCGTTTTTGGTTTTCTGGGGTGCATGGCGCAGGCGCGCGGAGCCAACCTTCTCAAAGATCTGCCCCACTTGGACCTCGTCGTCGGGACCCAAAAGTTCCATCGGGTAGCCGAATACGTCCAAGATGCCCTGAACAACAAACGCAATCGGGCGATGGACGATCCTCGATTTTCAATCGTCGACGTTGAGGTGGAAAAGGGATCGCAATCGACAATCCGCGAACAGCAACTAACGCCCAAACAGGCAACTGCGTTCGTTTCGATCATGCAAGGCTGCAATATGCACTGCACGTTTTGCATCGTTCCGCAGACCCGTGGGTCGGAGCGCAGCCGGTCGATTGAGGAAATTGTGGCCGAAGTCAGCGAGCTGGTTTCCCACGGGGTAAAAGACGTGACCTTGCTCGGCCAGATCGTCAACCTCTACGGCCGGCATGAATTTCCAAAAATCGGCAACAAGAGCCCGTTCGTGCAGTTACTCGAGACGATTCATGCGATCGATGGGTTGGAGCGCCTGCGATTCACTTCGCCGCATCCAATTGGTTTTCGCGAAGATCTGGTTGAGGCTTATCGGCGTCTGCCGAAGTTGGTCGACCATCTTCATTTGCCGCTGCAATCCGGTTCCAACAGAATCTTGAAAGCGATGCATCGCACCTATACCGCCGAGAGATACGTCGATCTTGTTCGACGGGTTCGCGCAGCCCGCGAGGGACTCGCTATCACGAGCGACATCATCGTCGGATTTCCAGGCGAGACGAATGACGATTATCATCAGACAAAGAAACTTGTGCGAGAAATCGAATTCGATAATGCGTTTGTGTTTCGTTATTCACCGCGCCGCGACACGCCGGCTGCCGGAATGCCCGGCCAGATCGATGAAAGGGTCAAGGAAGCGCGCAATCACGATTTGCTTGAAGTGGTGGATGATTGCGCACGCCGGATCAACGACCGACTGGTGGGACGCACAACGCAGGTTCTTTGCGAAGGCCCGAGCAAAACGAACCGTTCTCGTCTAATGGGACGCACCCGCACCAACAAAATTGTTTTGTTCGAAAGCCCGGAAAATCTCACCGGCAAATTTGTCGACATACACATTGAACGGGCCACTGGATTCAGCCTTTACGGAACGCCCGTGGAATTGGAAACAAAAACTTCAATGGCCGCCGCATGATTTACGACTTCGATCTTCACACTATCGGTATCGTCGCTGGCACGCTGCTGGTCCTGATCAGTTTGCCCGGATTTATAAAGCCCGCCGTGGTCCAAAGCTGGGTCAAGAACTTGCCGCGCTCGCGCGTCGCGGGAGTCGTCTTGTTGACGGTCGTTCTGGTCTGGTCCTTCTGGCTCATCGCAACCATGGAAATGGGCGAGTTTTCAAGTTTTCGCCGGCCGCTCCTTATCATTTTGCCAATCGGTTATTTGCTGATCATCCGGTTCGTCGACGAATTTCTCGCAGTCCGGGCGCTCGGAATTTTATGCCTGCTCGCTGCTGAACCCCTTCTGGAGGCGGCGTTCTTCCGTTACGAAACAAGCCGGTTATTCCTCACGGTGCTCGCCTATCTGCTGATCGTCGCGGGCCTGTTCTGGGTGACGATGCCCTACCTGCTTCGCGACCACATTAATTGGAGCACCCACACGAACACGCGCTGGCACGCCGTCCACGGCATCTTCGCGCTTTACGGCATCGCCATTCTCGCCTGCGCGTTTACTCAATACTGATTTGTCTTGAATCGAATCCTGGTGATTCGCGGCGGGGCGATCGGCGATTTCATCCTCACTCTGCCGGCGATCAAAACGCTCCGCGACGCCTACCCTGCGGCGCAGATCGATATCCTCGGCTACAGGCACATTGCAATTCTTGGAATGAACCAGTTTCACGCCGACCGGGTCCGCTCAATCGAATCCGCCGAGCTGTCGAGATTCTTTGCCAAAGACGCGGAGTTGCCTCACGAGCTGGCACTTTATTTTGCCAACTTCGATTTAATCATCAGCTATCTCTACGATCCGGACTCCATCTTCAAAAACAATCTCCGGCAGGCCGGCGCCAAGCGGATCATTCACGGCCCGGCCAGGATCAACCATGACTCGCACGCGGCCAGGCAACTCGCGCAGCCAATCCAGGAAATCGAGTTAAAAATCTCAGACTTTGCCCCGAAGGTATTCCCGTCGGGTGAAGATCGAGATCGCGCCGCGAAGTTCCTCATCGGACTAGATCGGCCAATCATTGCCCTGCATCCCGGGAGCGGAAGCGACAAGAAGAATTGGCCTCTGCAAAACTGGGTCCAGCTTGGAGATCATTTGCTCAGAAACTTTTCCGGCTCGCTGGTGATTGTCGCTGGAGAAGCTGACGCATCGCAAATAAACCAACTGCACTCGGTGTGGCAATCTCCACGGGTCCGGTTTGCACAACATTGGCCGCTTCCCGAACTGGGAGCGCTGCTGAAAAACACAATCTTCGTCGGTCACGACAGCGGAATTTCGCATTTGGCAGCGGCCGCCGGCGCAAACTGTATTCTTCTGTTTGGCCCGACAGATCCCGCGATTTGGGCGCCTTTAAATGAAAATGTGCGGGTGATTCGTGCGCCGAACGGCGACTTGCAACAACCGGACCAGAATCAGGTGCGGGAAACATTGGAGGCTGTAATTAACACCGGCCTTTAGGCCGGTGCGTTCGCCGCGGTAACGAGGAACTGTTTTAACAGCTTCTTTGCCCTCGCCGCTACCTCGAAAAGCCGTTGAAACGGCTCATCCACGATGATGTCGATCTTAGAGGATGGCGAAAGCGCCGGCAGGCGCGACATGTTTGTAGCAAAATTCATTCTTATCCATCAAAAGCCCCGTCAGGAGCGGCATCCGAAGCCGGTGAACGTTCCATCCACCCGCGCGCTCGAAACCCCTGGCTGAAGCCAGGCGTTAATGACATTGCCAATCCTGCTAGGAGCTGATGCGCATAGGCATCAGGACGTAGAGGAACGGCGTCTGAATTTTCAGGACGCCCGGACTCATTTCATCAATCAGATCCAGGAAAACTTCGTCTTCAGTCAATGCCCGCAGCGGCGCCATGAAAAACTCGGGATTAAAGGCAATCGAGAAATCGCGCCCTTTGTATTGCACTGGAAGCGATTCCTTGGCTTCACCGACTTCTGGGGTGTTAGCCGTAATGTCGATGTTGTTCTTGCTGAAGTTGAGCTTGATTGAGTTTGATTTCTCGCTCGCAAGAAGCGATACGCGCCGCAACGAATTCAGAAATGTTTCGCGCTCGAGAGTCACCCGTTCCTTCGCTTCGGCCGGAATGACCTGCTTATAATTCGGGTAATTACCCTCAATCAATTTCGAGACCAGCAACGTCTTGTTCAGGTCAAAGGCAATTTGACCGCTGGCCACGCTGACTTTGACATCGCCTTCATCAGTCAACAGCCGCTGCAGCTC
Source organism: Chthoniobacterales bacterium (assembly GCA_025934755.1). GTDB lineage: Bacteria > Verrucomicrobiota > Verrucomicrobiia > Chthoniobacterales > UBA10450 > AV40. Next base: position 7,369 of record JAICWQ010000007.1, read on the forward strand.
GGTAACGGCCTTGGTTGGAACGATGATGTCCGCTTCCTGACTCCGCGGAATCTCCAGCTCGATATCAACCATCGCCAGACGACGTCCATCTGTTGCCACCAGGGTCAGCTTGTTGTCTTTGAAACTGAACAACAGACCATTGAGAACGTAGCGAGTTTCATCCGTCGAGATGGCGTAGGAAGTTTTTCGCAAACCGTCTCGAAGGTCTTTTTGGCGAATGGTGACCACTTTCGCTTCTTCGAATTTCGGAAGCGGCGGAAATTCCTCTTCCGGCAAGCCCAATATCTTGAAAAAACTCTGGCCGCTCCGAATCGAAGCTGCGTTTTTACCATCGACGTCGATTTGAATCTCGCTGGCGGGTAATTCGCGAACGATGTTGAACAACCGCCGGGCCGGCAGGGTCGTTGCCCCTTCCTTTTCCACCTCAGCCTCAAAGCTTCCCCGGACTCCCACGTCAAGATCGGTGGTCGTCAAATGAACCGCGCCGTCGTTCGCCTGCAGGAGCACGTTCGACAGAATTGGCAGCGTCGTCCGGGTGCTGACGACATTCTGGACCTGCTGCAAACCTTCGAGCAACTTTTCTTTAGTGGCGCTAAACTTCATGAAAACTGATCTGACTTAGATGTTAGGCGGCCTGTCTTATTCGGCAACCGCAAAGTCTTGTGCGTTGGGATCGACCGGTACACTCAGCGTTGCAGTGAACTGTCGATAAACGAAATCGTTTGCCTGATGTTGTCCTGCTCCTTCATCCGTCTCTTCACCAATTTGCACGCGTGCAGAACCGTGCCGTGATCGCGACCTCCAAAGGCATCTCCAATTTCGTTGAGGGATGACTTGGTCAACTCCCGCGCCAGATACATTGCCACCTGTCGCGGGAAGGCGATGCTGGCGGGCCGGCGTTTGCTCGTCATGTCGGCCAGACGCACATCGAAATGCTCCGCTACCTTGCGTTGAATTTGCTCGATCGTAATCGAGGTCCGCGCTTCTTCCTGCAGGATGTCCTTCAGCAAATGCTCGATCACTTCCTGGGTGAGCGCTTTGCCGCTGAGCGACGCGAATGATGCCACCCGCATGAGCGCGCCTTCAAGTCGCCGCACGTTGCTGCGGATTCGATTGGCCAGAAATTCAAAAATCTCGTCCGGCAACTTGATCTGCATGCCCCGGGCTTTTTTGCGCAAAATGGCGAGCCGCGTTTCAATCGCGGGCGGCTGAAGCTCGGCGGTCAGGCCCCATTCGAACCGCGAAACCAGCCGGTGCTCGAGATTGGCGATTTCCGATGCCGGCCGATCACAGGAGAGCACAATCTGCTTGTGGCCATCGAAGAGAGTATTGAAGGTGTGGAAGAATTCCTCCTGCGAGCGTTCTTTGCCGGCCAGGAATTGGATGTCGTCGATGCAAAGCAAGTCGGCTTGACGATAGCGCTTCCGGAACTTCACCAGGTTGTTGTGCTGGATCGCGTCGATGAACTCGTTGATGAACAGTTCGCTCGAAAGATAAATCACTTTGGTATTTTTCTTTTTCCCGACGACGTACTGCCCAATCGCCTGCATCAGGTGGGTTTTGCCGAGCCCGACGCCGCCGTAAATGAAAAGCGGGTTGTAAGTGCGCGCCGGAGCCTGGGCGACAGCCAGGGAAGCCGCGTGGGCGATTTCGTTGTTGGGGCCGATCACGAACGATTCAAAAGTGTTGCGGGGATTGAGCCCGAACGAACTCGTGCTCGCTGGTTTTGTGCTTCCGCCTGAATCGGCCTCTTTGGAAACCGTGGTCAATTCGGAATCGTCGACCGGTGATTCGGAGGAAATGAATTTTATTTCGCGCGACTCGCCGAGGGCAGTTAGCACCGCAGCCTCCAGGGCCACCATATGATTACTCTCGATCCAATACTGATAGATGTTGTTTGGAACACGAAAGCTCAGTGACTTGGGTGTCACGGCCGCGAGTTCGACGGCGGAAAACCAGCGCTTATATGTGTCGGCGCTGACGTGAGGTTTGAGGGCGGCCGAGAGTTTCTGCCAAAGCTGCGTACATTTCTCGTCCATGGGAGTTGTTAACAGTGTTACACAATCGCCATAAAGGCGGTTATGAGAGGGAATTGAGCCTTCTTGCCAGGGCATCGCTTTGAAAAACGTGCCTCGACCTCACGCATCAAAACCTGATTAAAAATGCCAAAATTGCCAAAATACGAGGGGAAACAGCCCTTTCGCGCCCAGGTAGTCAATCCATGTGCACTGGAACTGACGACTCGTTCATCATTTCGATTTACCGGGGTCAAGGCTTTGCTCATTCTAGGGAATCAAATCTTTCTCGGACATGTTCACATCTTATTCACATGCGCCTTTTTCTTGTCCCCTGGCGCGGGCTTGAGATTAGAAATCGCGTCGAACAGCGACAAGAAAAAATCTGAACTTTATTTTTATTTGTTGGTCAAAAAATTCTTGACTGAAAAAGCAATCCGAGCGTGTGCCGCGAGCAGGAAATTTTGTCATAATGTCACTCGATCACGCGCCCCGGGCGGCGGTATTTTCTTTGCTCCAACCGGCTGCTAATGTTGTCGTCGCGCCCTAAATCGTCATGTCGCGCCTCCTGATTTCGGTTCTGTTTCTGTTCCTTGCCGCCGCCATCGCGCGTGGCGCCGAAGAATTACTGCCACCATTTGGATTTCGCTGGAACGATCCAATGTCTCGCGTCGAAGCGGTGCTGAAAGGCGCGAAAGCAACCATTGTTTCGCGGGAGAAAAAGGAAAATCGCGAGGTCTGGACAGTGGAAGGCCTGGTCCATCCGGGCTTGAAACGCACCCTCTTTACTTTTAAGGGCGGCGCTCTCTTTGGCGTTGAGCTCCAATACGAGTATCCCGACTGGTCGATCGAGCGTTACAACGAGCGCATGGGCGAAATCCGTCGTTACTTCGACGCCAAATACGGAACCGGAAAATTAGTCTCGCGAACGCGCGATACCGACTCGGATGTCATTCAAACTCTGGTGGGCTATCAATGGACAATCGGCGCGACGATGCTCGAGCTCTTCTATTTCTCGGCCCAGCACGACCAACTCGTGTTCCGCACGATTTCGGTCGACTACAAAGCGCTGTAAGACTGGTGCGTTCCAAATAATCCCTGCCAAAAACCTGGCGGTTGGGGTGGTTTGCAATGCTCGTCGCGATTTTGATTCGGTACGTTCGGTTCTTCCGACCGCACTGACTCTATCTCCTCTCCCTCACGGAGAGGATTAAGGTGAGGCAATCAGAGAGTCGTCTCGGCGACAGCCCGTTGCCGATGCTTCAATCCGCGCTGAGTTTCCTTCTGCAGCCGCTTGAGCCTGCTCGATAAACTTATCTTTGCTGCGGAGCTCATCCGATCGATGAACAAAATGCCGTTCAGATGATCGACTTCGTGCTGAATAGCGCGCGCCAGGAACCCGGTGGTCTTGATCTCAATCGAGTTTCCATCCAAATCCTGTGCGCGCACGACGATGGAAGTTGACCGCGGGATTTCGCCGGTAATTTCGGGGAAACTTAAACACCCTTCCGTGCCGGTTTCCGTTTCGGCGCTCACATCAACCGTCGGATTGATCAGGATGAGCGGCATCGCGGTCGCTGGATCGACGTCTTGTCCGTTGAACTTCAATGTGCTCGGCCGGTCCTTCACCTGCGACACATCGAGCACGGTGAGCTGAATCGGCTCCCCGATTTGTTGCGCCGCCAGGCCGACGCCGTTGGCCGTGTGCATGGTTTCGATCATGTTTTGAGCAAGTTCGCGAATCCGATCGTTGATCTTTTCAATTTGTGAACCCTTCGCCCGCAGGACCGGGTCACCGTACTGCACGATCTGCAATTTCATTTTTCGCCGCGAGTAAACGCCGGAAGGTTTTTCACCCCGGCCAGTTTCAGCGCGTCCATCACTTTGACGATGATCCCAAAAGACGCCTTCTTGTCGGCTTGCAAGGCGAGCGAGGTCCGCCGCGTATCGGGCAACTTCTTCACCGCGCTTTCCAGGTCTTCCACTGCAATCGTCTTCCCATCGAGTTTGATCTCGTCGTTCGCGCTCACCGTCAAAAGCGCGTGCTCAAGCTCGGCCGGCGCGCTGGTTGCCGTTTTCGATTCCGGCAAATTAATCTGCACTTCCGGCTGGTCCTTCTTGAAGGTGGTCGAGACAACGAAAAAGATCAGGAGGATGGTCAGGATATCGACCAGAGACACTATGATTATCGACGGCGCTCGTCTCTTACGGACCGCAAACTTCATGGATGCACGTGATTCGTGAGTCGAGGTCGATTGATTCGGCAGGCCGGGACCGATTTGACGATGCAACGATGCACCGAGTCACCTTGTTTCGACATTCGACATTCGTCCTTCGTCATTTCCCATCACGCCATCGGCGCAATCTCCGGCGTGGCGGGTTGGGCCGGGGTAATCGGCTCGGCCGGGACTTGCGCCGGAGCCTTTCGAGTGCCCAGCAAGCGGCCGTAATAACATTTCGACAGCAAATCGGTCACCAGTGATTCCATTTCCACGGAAAGGACTTCGACTTTTTTCGAAAAATAGACAAATGCGATCAAGCTCGGGACCGCAATCCCCAATCCGAACACGGTACAATTCAACGCTTCGGAAATTCCCCGCGCGATCATCTTCGGATCGGCCGAGCCGGCGCTGACTCCGAGACTGGCAAACACATGGACCAACCCGGAAACAGTTCCGATCAAACCAATCAAGGGCGCAATGCCGATGATCACTTCGAGGACGACAAGTCCCCGCTCCAATCGCACCATCTCGTAGCGCGCGCGGGTTTGCACGGCCTCGACATTTTCGGAGCGCGGCCAGCGTAAATGCGCCAGGGCTACTCGGAGAATGCGGGCCAGCGATGAACTGTCGTGCTGAACTATCCGAAAGAGTCGCTCCGGATTTCCGCCGGGCGGGAGCCGCTCCATCTCGCTTTCGATGGTGAGGGGCAGGACATTTCTTCCCCGGAGGGCAAGGGTTCGCAAGATGATGACGGTCAAGGAAACGATGGAGCACGCGAGCAATGGCCACATGAACACGCCGCCCTTGGCAAAAAATCCGGTAACAGTTTCAAGCACGTTCGACATCTCGCAGCACAGTTACCCGTTTGGGAAATTTATAAAGTTAATCTCTTGTTCCAAACCCTCTGAGGGCAGGGTACTTGCGACTTCCTCAGGGATGGGTGGCAGCTGAATCTCAAGGATAGATTGCAGACACACATTGGCGAAAGCCTCATTCGAGTTATTTTCTCGCACTTTTAGCGACCCGGGCTTGACTCGCCCGCTGCGATCAACCCAAAAGGTAACGCGCACGGTTCCTATACTCACCAAATCGCCACTCTGCGCCATGTAACTGTACCATCGCGAGCCGATGGCGTCGTAGACGAGCTTTTGATACCGGCCAAGTGGTGTGCCGACGGCATTGACGGCGGACGAGCCACGGTTCGAAATCGATCCGGCCAGCCGCGTCTTTTCTCTTAATGGTTGGTATGACGATGTTGGGGGCTGGGCCTTTTTGGCAACGCTCGGTCGTGGCGTGGGGGTTGAAGTCAACATCGCGAACTCGTCGGACTTCGAGACCGGGGTTGGTTGGACGGTCGGCTGCGGAGTCGCTTGTTCTTGAGGAGCGACACTGGGTTGGGGTTGAGCGCCCTGACTGGTCAAGGACGGAGCCTGCGAATTGAAATCAAGCTTCGTTCTTTCACTGCCGTCCTGGGACGGCAACGGCATGCTCCCAGCCGCCGGTTGCTCGGTCGCTGCAATCGAGTTCGCGTTCGACTCGAAAGTTTTATCTTTCGGCGCCTCGGTTTGTTTCGATTCGTCGTTTGGAACGAACATCGTGTTCTTCATCGGCGCAGGCGTCGCAGAGAGATCGACAAAGCTCAGCTCTACCGGTTTGTCATTTTCGGCGACGACCGGCGCATACAAAAGGCCGCCATAAACGGCGAGCGCGTAACCGATAACCAGATGAACACAAAGCGCAGCCAAAAGCGCCCAGAACATCTTGCGCATCTCTTGTTTTCGCTCGTCCGCGTCATCCGCCGAATGACCAATGATGAACTCCGCCGTGGTCATGAATTCAGGATCGAAACATTATCGCACCCGCGGGACGGTGACAAACGGCCTGTGCGTCCCTTTCCTGTTAGTCTTGGCCCTACTTTTCCGCGCGTGATGAAATAAATACTGCTGCGCATAACCACCATGGCTGCCGAAGTATTTCTCTGTGAACGCCCGCAACCGCGCGACGTTCAATTTTCGCGCCCGCGGAAAATACTTCTCGCGCAGGACCCGCTCGATCCAGACGTCGATCGGGAACGCGCTTAATCGCTCATAGGCAAAAAGCATCACACAATTAGCAACCTTCGCACCCACACCCGGGAGATCGCACAAGCGCGCGCGAAGTTCGGTATCGGAGAGTTGGGTCGGACTCTCGAGATCGACATCTCCCGAGCTGATTTGACGCGCTGTGGCCAGCAGATTTTTCGCCCGATAACCGAGCGCGCATTTGCGCAGCTCCTTCTCCGAACTGGCCGCGATCCGTTCCGCCGATGGAAATGTGTAGACGACTTCGTTTCTGATTCTTCGTGGTTCGCCAAATCGTTCCCGCAGCTTGTGCGAGATCTGCCGGATATGGGCGACCTGTTTCATTGACGAACAAATAAAGCTCGCCAGGCACTCCCATTTTGGCTGCCGAATGATTCGCAAGCCGCGACAAAAATCGCGCGCCGCATTCATCGCCGGATCGTTTGGAAACGAAGCGCAGATTTCCCTGAGCGGATGGTCGAGGGCGAAATAACGCGCGACCGTGGCACGGGCATCCTGCCCCTGTTCATTATCCCATCGGCTGGAAGCCGATGCCACTCTTAACAAATCTCCACGCTGCTCCACAAAAACCGCTTGTTCGCCAATCGTTCCCACGAATCCGTCGCCGGACGGTTCCCAATGAAACACCTGTCCGCAATCGAGGGTCATCGCCAAATCGAAATCCATGGTAACGATTTTGGTTGGCTCCACTTGGAAACGTTCAACGCCGGAACCCTCAACGTCCAACACTCAATATCTGTGTGAATCTGGGTTCATCTGTGGCTAAGTATCGCCGTCATGGACGCGCGGCTGGCGATCGATAGCGGAGTGCTTCTGGTTTATTTCGTAGTCATCATTTCCATCGGCCTGTTCATGGGCCGCAAGGAACGCGATCTTGCCGATTTCGCCCTCGGTCGGCGGCAAATCGCGTGGTGGGCGATTCTCGCGTCGCTCATCGCCGCCGAAACCAGCGCTGGCACATTTTTCGGCACGCCGGGTGAAGGTTTCACCTTTCGCAATTACACCTACTTGCAGCTGGCCCTCGGCACGATCCTCGCCCGCATCTTGGTCAGCTACATTTTCATCAAGCCCTACTACGACTACAAAGTTTACTCGATTTATGAATATCTGACCGCTCGCTTCGGTGTCGGCAGCAAGAACGCCGCCTCCGCCGTTTTCCTTTTCACCCGGTTACTCGCATCCGGCGCGCGTTTGTACGTCGCCGCGATCGCCCTCGCCCTCGGCTACGAAATGATTCGGGGCGTCCGTCCGAATCAAACCGAGACTCTGTTCATCTACATCGGCGCCGTCGTCGTGATTGTCCTTTTGACTGCGATTTACACGACCCTTGGTGGAATCAAGGCCGTCATTTGGACCGACGTCATCCAGGCTTCAATTATGATCGGCAGCGCAGTCGTTGCCGTCGGCCTGCTTTACTTTTCGATCCCGGGCGGCGGACACGAAATCGCACAGCGTCTCGGCGGTTTTCATCTTTCCGATTTCATCACCACCGGGCTCGATCCGGCCAAAACCGGTTGGGACAAAATCAAAGGCATGTTCGCGATTGAGTACACAATTTTTGCGGGACTGATCGGTTCGACTTTCATGACCATGTCCACTCACGGAACGGACCAGGACATGGTCCAACGAATGTTGACCGCTCCCGACGTGCGTCGCAGCCGGCGCTCACTGATCCTGTCGGGTCTCGCCGATATTCCGATCGCCTTCACCTTTCTCAGCATTGGCGTTTTGCTTTGGGTCTTTTACCAAACCCACAACGATCCCACTCTGCCGAAAACCCCGAACGAAATTTTCTGCCATTACATTCTCTACGAGATGCCGGTCGGCATTCGCGGTTTGCTTCTCGCCGGAATCTTCGCAACCGCAATGGGTTCGCTTAGCACCGCAATCAACGCCCTGGCAACCAGTTTCACCCGGGATTGGTACGAGCACTACGTCAATCGCGCAGCGACCCCGGAACAAAGTTTGCGGGCCGTCCGCTGGGCCACCATCGCGTTTTCGGCGCTGATGATCGTGGTCGCATCAACCACCGCTTACGTCGTCATCGTTTATCCCAACGTGCGCATCATCCCGATCGTGCTCGGAATTTACGGCTACACCTATGGCTCAGTCCTCGGTATTTTTCTGACCGGCATGCTGACAAAATCAAGGGGCAACAATTTTGGTAACGTGATGGCGATGATCATCGGCTTTATCGTCGTTGCCATCCTGAGCGGGCTACCGAACAACATTGCCGCTCTTTTTGGAGCCAGGCTCTATGAACAACCCGGCTGGTTGCCCGTCATGGAGTTTCCGTGGTGGATCTGTTTCGGAACGATCGTCACCTTTTCTGTGGCGATCCTTTTCCGAAGCGGCCCCCAGCATCAGCCACCGCAGGACGCAAATTAAATGAAAGCCGGCGATTGACCCGGGAGATTCCTTTCCTACCAATTATTAAGTCATATGGCTCACGTCGTCACCGATAAATGCACCGGATGCAAGTTCACGGACTGTGTCGAAGTCTGTCCCGTCACCTGCTTCTACGAAATGGACAATCAAGTTGTCATTCATCCCGATGAATGCATCGATTGCACCGCCTGCGTGGACGTCTGTCCCGTGCACGCAATTTACGCAGAGCCAGATCTTCCTGCGGAATTCACCAAGGATATCGAATTCAACGCGGTTGAGGCCAATAAGATCAAGGATGTCAGCGGGGAGCCGATTATGAAAAAGAAGGACCCGTTGCCCGGCGCCTTGGACAAGAAAAAAGCGCTCGGTTACTGAGCCGGCCATTCTGATTCCACTTTCTTGTCGGACGCCGGCTTAATCCCAAGTTCGCGTAATTGACGGGGATCCACGTCGGCAGGCGATTGAGACATCAGGTCCATCCCGCGATTGTTTTTCGGAAACGCCATTACGTCACGAATTGAATCGGCGCCGCAAATCAACATCACCAACCGATCGAGGCCCATCGCAATGCCGCCATGAGGCGGCGCACCGAGACGTAACGCCCGCAGCAAATGCCCGAACATGGTCTGACGCTCTTCTGGACTGATCCCAAGCACCCCGAACATTTTGTCCTGCAACTGCGTTTCGTGAATCCGGATACTGCCGCCGCCGATCTCAACGCCGTTCAACACGACGTCGTAAGCTTCCGCCCGGACCTCGGACAATTTCGTTTTGTCATCGAGCAGCGCCACATCTTCGACTTTCGGACGAGTGAACGGATGGTGCATCGCGTTCCACTTGTTTTCCTCCGCGCTCCAAAGGAGCAACGGAAAATCGTAAACCCACAAGAAATCCCAGTCCGACGTGCGAGCCGCACTGGCATTTGACTGGCCTTTAACCGCTGTGCCAAGCAAATCCTGGATCTCTGCCACGCGGAGTCGAATCCGTCCGAGTACTTCGCAGGCGACGTCCCACTTGTCGGCCGCGAAGAAAATGCAATCGCCTTCTTCGATTTTTAGTTTCGCCTGGAGCGCCGCTTTTTCCGTGTCGGAAAAGAATTTCACGATCGGCGATTTCCATTCGCCGTTCTCGACCTTGATGAATGCGAGACCTTTCGCGCCAAATGTCTTCGCGATTTCAGTCAACTCGTCCACTTGCCCAATCGTGATTCCGGCGAATCCCTTGGCGTTGATTGCCTTCACCACGCCACCAGAATCGAGCGCGCCGCGAAAAACTTTGAAACTGCTAGCGCGGAAGTCATCGCTGAGATCGACCAGCTCGATTCCAAACCGGCGGTCCGGTTTGTCGCTGCCGAATCGGCCGACTGCTTCCCGGTAAGTGAGCCGATCGAACGGTGTCTTAATGTCGATGTTGAGCGTGGCCTTGAAGATCGCGGCCAGCATTCCTTCGGTCAGCGCGAAAATGTCCTCCGGCTCGACGAAAGAAGCTTCGATGTCGATCTGGGTGAACTCCGGCTGACGGTCGGCCCGCAAATCTTCGTCACGGAAACATTTCGCGATTTGAAAATATTTCTCCACTCCGGCTACCTGGAGCAGCTGTTTGTATTGCTGAGGGGCCTGAGGCAGAGCGTAAAATTTTCCCGGCATCAATCGGCTCGGCACCAAAAAATCTCGAGCTCCTTCCGGCGTGCTCTTCGATAAAATCGGGGTCTCGATCTCGAGATAACCCTGGGAATCCAAATAATCACGGGTCGCTTTGGCCGCCCGGTGACGGATTCGCAAGTTCCGCGAGAGTTCGGGCCGGCGGAGATCGTAATAACGATACGTCAGTCGCAAGTCTTCGTTGTGAATGTCGGCATCCATCGGGAACGGGAGATCGTCCGCGCGATTCAAGATTTTCAATTCGGCCGGAATTAGCTCGATGTCCCCCGTCGCCAGCTTTGGATTTTCCGTTCCCGGTACCCGCGGCGCGACTTTTCCCGAAACTTGAATCACGTCTTCGCTACCCAAACCATGCGCTTGTTTCGCGAGGGCCGCATTTTCCTCGGGCCGAAAGACGACCTGGGTCAGTCCCTCGCGATCTCGCAAATCGATGAAGATCACCCCGCCATGATCTCGCGAGACGTGGACCCAACCGGCAAGGGTGGCGTCTTTGCCGATGTCGGTTTTACGAAGTGAATTGCAATCGTGGCTGCGATACATGATCAAACCGAGCCGGAGACCCTGAAGAATTTTGCCACGCTGTCCAGCAGGGCGTCGTTCGGGATCAGCGATTCTTCCCGCGTTGCGAGATTTTTAACCTTCACCTGCGGCCATTCGTCTCCGTAGAGCAACGCAATTCGGGCCCCGGCGTTTTCCGCGTTTTGAAATTGTTTGCCAACCTTGTCGGCGGTGAGCGGATAATCGACTCGATAACCGCGGTCGCGCAGTTCCTGAATCTGCTCGAGGGCATCGGAACGGCGCTGTTCCTTGGCGATGACGGCGTAGATGTCGATTCGATTTTGTTCCTTGAGTGCGCGTTCGAGCTGTTCCCGAGTCGCCGGCCGTTCGCGCAACAATTCGCCGAGAACCACATCTCCCATCGCAAAACCAAGTGCGGGCATGGACACCTCGCCGTCGCTCAATTGGGCAATCAAATTGTTGTAGCGCCCGCCGCCGGCAATCGCCCGCAGTTTTCCAGCGCGATCGAAAACTTCGAAAACCGTCCCGGTGTAGTAAGCAAGTCCTCGGACAATTTTGACGTCGATATCGACAAATCCGGCGAGGCCGCGCGCCCCAAGTCCATCCACCAGTCGATCGAGTTTCCCGTTGGAACCGCCCTTGTCGAAAATCGAGAAAACCGGAGCGGCGAGCGGGCCAAGTTTTTCTTCCGTTTTTTCGCGCGGTTCGCGTCCCGACTTATCGATGATTTGCAAAACTTCCTCCCATCGTTCCGTGGGAAGCTCCTGCTCCTGCAAAAAATCCGTCCAGAACTCGCGATCGCTGATTCGAACGACGAAATCCTGTTCGGTCAGACCGAACGAGCGCAGAATGTCGATGCAAAGCGCGATCAGTTCGATGTCGGCCGCGAAATCGGTTTCGCCCATCATGTCGCAATTCAACTGGTAATGTTCGCGCAGCCGGCCGCGCTGTTGCTTTTCGTAGCGAAAGAATTGACCGATTGAAAACCACTTCAGCGGTTTTTTGAATGCGCGCTCGTGAGCCGCGACCACCCGGGCGAGGGTTGGCGTCAGCTCGGGTCGCATCGAAACTTCACGGTCGCCTTTGTCGGTGAAATTAAAAAGCTGATCGACAATTTCGGCGCCGCTTTTTTTGCGGTAAAGATCGGTCGATTCCAGGACCGGGCCGTCCCACTCCACGAACCCGTACCGGCGCGAGACCTCGCGCCAGCGCGCGAAGATGTAGTTTCGGACCGCACAATCTTCGGGCAAAAAATCTCGAAAACCTGGGAGTGTCTGCATTTTTCAAAAACCGGACAGCCGACTGGGCACGAACCATTTGTGGCGCAGTGGTCGAATAAATCGCCCCTGCCCGGAGTCAAACTTCTTCACAACAAAGAGCATTGGGTAACCAAAGCAAACAACAACTATGAAAGAAAACACATTAGCGAAAATATTGGCCGTGGCTTGCGGTTTAGTCGCCGTAACTGCGATGGCCCAAACTTCAACCACGGTCACAACCAAAGATGGCGCAGCGGGAACCGCGGTCACAGAGACCAGTACCACCAGCGCCTCCGGAACAATTACCACCTACACGCCGGAGAGCGACTCCCTGATGCTGCGCGCGGGAACAACCGGCGCTCCGGTTCGTTATTACTACAACAAGGACACAACGGTGCTCGATCCCGAAGGTCATACCGTAACCTGGTCATCCGTCCGGCCTGACGTGCCCGCGACAGTTTATTATGTTCGCGACGGAGATCGGATGATCGTGCGCAAGGTTGTGCTGAGCAAACCGACGGTCGTGGAAAAAGAGACCACCACAACGACAACGACAAAAAAGCCCTAAACCGCAGCTATTGATCGATTGATTGCGGCGCTTCGCGCCGAAGCTACAACAAATTCGAAAGCGCTCGCGGAGAAATTCGCGGGCGCTTTTTGTTTTGCGAGATTGTTCAAACAATCATCACGGGCGATTGGGGGCAATCGCCCCTGCCTAATCCCCGTAGCCGCGCGGAAATCTCTGATGCCATTTCCACGCGCTTTCGAGAATCGCGTCCAGTGACTCAAATTCCGGCGCCCAGCCCAGTTCGCGTTTTATTTTTTCCGAGGAAGCAATTAAACGCGGCGGATCTCCGGGCCGGCGAGGCTTCTCGATTACGGGGATTTTACGCCCGGTAACTTTCCGGCAGGAATCGATTACTTGTCGCACACTCGCCCCGCCGCCGGTCCCAAGATTGTAAAAATCACTTTTCGACGCGCCGAGCGCGAGCATATGAGCCCGGGCCAGATCGACGATGTGGATGTAATCGCGAATGCACGTCCCGTCCGGGGTGTCGTAATCGCTCCCGAAGATTTCCACGCTCGGTTTTTCGCCGAGAGCGACTTTGAGAACGTTGGGGATCAAATGAGTCTCGACCCGATGGTCCTCGCCAAACTTCGCCGACGCTCCAGCGGCGTTGAAATAGCGAAGGGAAACAAATGTCACTCCATGGATCTGATGGTACCAGCGGAGAATTTTCTCGAATATCAGCTTCGATTCGCCGTAGGGATTGATTGGGTGCTTCGGCGTTGTTTCGTCGATTGGAAGTTTTTCCGGCGGGCCAAAGATCGCGCAGGTAGATGAGAAAATTATTTTTTGGACGCCCGTTCGAACCATCGCATCCAGGAGATTAAGGCCGTTGCCCACGTTGTTTCGAAAATACTTCGACGGATTTTGCATCGACTCGCCAACCAGGGCATTGGCAGCAAAATGCATCACCGCATCCGGCTTCTGTATCGAAAGCGTCTTCTCGACTGATTGTCGGTCACCCAAATCGCCTTCGACGAATTGAGCACGCGGATCGATCGCCGCCCGATGTCCTTCGCTTAAGTTGTCGAAGATCGAAACGGTGTGCCCTTCATCCAGTAAAAGCTCGGCACAGACACTTCCGATGTAACCGGCGCCACCGACGACGAGAATCTTCATCGCGGGAAAACTCGGCGGCCTTCGCCGTTAATCAATCCAAAGTCCGACTCGAAGAAATCTTCGGCTTCGATCGCTTTGCCGAGGATTGTGATCCACTGGAAGCGAGCTTCTTAGATTTCTTCAAAGCTTTCGTCACGTCTGCGACAGCCACGGGGCTTGACGGAGTTTTGTTTTGGAGGGCGAGAAGCATCTGCTGGACTTGCGGGAATTTGGCGCGTGGCGCGAGCACCTCGACGCTTTTCTGCTCTGAGCCCCATTGCAGCACGTCAATGTCCACACTGCGCACGCCCCATCGCTTCATTTCCAGTTTGGTCGGTTTGTAGAGATCAATCGTGTTCGATCCGACCAGGGCCGTCCCATAGTCATCGATGATGAATTCTTCGCGGGTGCTACAGATTCGGAACCGCGTACCGAGCGGAAAACGCGACCAATCCGCCGCGGCGCTCATCACGTGACGGCCGGACAAATATTTGCCGAGCGCATTCTGAATTCCGCCTTTTTCCTTTCGAGTGTAGGCGGTGGTCCGGACATTAGGCATGCGACCGAGATGGGAATTCGCGGTTGCGACTGCGGCCAATGGTTTTTGCACCGCAGTCTGTTCGGCGCATCCGACAAGAAAACAAGTAGCTCCAAGAGCTATTGTAAGGTTAAGGCTTTTCAACATTTACAACACTGCGGCCTGAAATAGCACTGTAGGGCCCGGTAGCAAGAATAATCTTACGCGTTCGCAATTTTATCTTTTTGAGCCCCAGCGCTTTCTGCTGGGTAAAATCAGCAGGAACCGCGCTAAACGCGAAAGTTACTCACAGGTTGTTCACTAAATCCGCGAGAATTCCGTGGTGCAATGGGGACAGCGCGTCGCTTTGATCGGAATCGACATGGTGCACGCCGGACACTCTTTCACCACGGGGTCGGCACCGGGCGATGGCTTCTTCATTTTGCTCATCGCCTTGATCACGAGAAAGATACAGAACGCAACGATCAGGAAATTAATTATCAGGGTGATAAAGTTTCCATAATTCCACGTAACGGCTCCGGCCTTCGCCGCGTCCGCCGGCGTATTGAACACTCCTGCGCCGGGCGCGTTTTTGAGAATCAAAAACTTGTTGGAGAAATCGAGACCGCCGGTCAGCAGCCCAATCGGCGGCATCAGGATGTCTTTGACTAACGAGTTCACGATTCCACCGAACGCTGCCCCAATGATGACGCCGACGGCGAGATCGATCGCGTTACCTTTAATGGCGAACTCTTTGAATTCCTTCCACATGCCGCCTGTTTAGTTAGGCGACGACGATGTTGACAAGCTTTTTCGGAACGACGACGACCTTGATTACATTCTTTCCGGCAAGGAGTTCCGCGATTTTGGGGTTCGCCAGGGCCGCGGCTTTGATTTCATCTTCGGTCGCGGACATCGACATCATCATTCGATCTCGGAGTTTTCCGTTCACTTGAACGACGATCTGGACTTCGTCTTCGACGAGGAATTTCTCGTCGTAAGATGGCCAGGGTTGTTGGCTAATATCTCCGGTCGAGCTCAATTTTTCCCACAACTCCGAGCTCAAATGCGGGGCGAATGGATTGAGCAAGGTCAAGAAGGTCCGTATCGCAGAAATCGGGACGGCATCAGTCGCGCGCTGAGGAATAAATGCGTTCACGAAAATCATCATCTGTGAAATCGCGGTGTTGAACGAAAGCGATTCGATGTCCTCCGTGACTTTTTTGATCGTGGCGTGAAGGACTTTGCTTTGCGCCTTCGTCAGTTCGGCATCTTTTAGTCCATTCGACAACTGCCAGTCACCTGCCTGGTTTTCGGTCATGATGAGGCGCCAGACGCGCGCCAAAAACCGCGCCACGCCTTCGACCCCGTGCATACTCCACGGTTTCATCTGCTCGAGCGGCCCCATGAACATTTCGTAACAGCGAAACGCGTCCGCGCCGTACTGGTCGATCACGTCGTCGGGGTTGACGATGTTCCCGCGGGACTTCGACATTTTCTGGCCGTCTTCGCCGAGGATGATTCCCTGATTCACCAGACGCTGGAACGGCTCGGATTTCGACAGATATCCAAGATCGAAAAGCACCTTGTGCCAGAAACGCGCATAAAGCAGGTGCAAGACGGCGTGCTCCGTCCCGCCTACGTACAAATCGACTCCGCCTGGAGTCGATTTGAGTGACGACCGAGTCCGAGCCGGACTGGCATTCGAGACGGGTGACGCGCTTCCCATCCAATATTTTTCAGCGTCCTCGCCGACGAAACGTTTGTCGTTTTTCGGATCGCAAAAACGCAGATAGTACCAACATGAACCCGCCCATTGGGGCATGACGTTCAGCTCGCGCGTTGCTTTGTCCGAGTAACGAATCCAATCCTTCGCCTTAGCAAGCGGCGGCTCACCGGTGCCGGTCGGTTTGTAGTCCTCCAACGGCGGCGGGATTACCGGGAGTTCTTTTTCCCCTAACGAACGATGTTTTAGATGCCCTCCCGGATCGCACTGCTCCCACACGATCGGAAACGGTTCGCCCCAGTAACGCTGGCGTGAGAAAAGCCAGTCGCGGAGTTTGTAGTTAATTGCGCGTTTACCGAGCCCGCGTTTTTCCAGCCACTCCGTTATTTTTCGAATCGCATCGCGAGATGGTAGTCCGTCAATAATCGGCGAATTGACGGCAATGCCGTCGCCGACAAAGGCTGTGGCATTGGCATCCTGCCAATGAGACGCCGGCTGGAAGCCGATGTCACTTTCTCCAGGCGGCTGAACTACCTGCCGGATCGGCAGATCAAACTTGCGCGCGAATTCGAGATCGCGCTCATCGTGCGCCGGCACAGCCTGAATCGCGCCGGTCCCGTAACCAAGCAGGACGTAATCGGCGATCCAGATCGGAATCTTTTCTTCGTTGGCTGGATTTATCGCGAAGGCGCCGGTGAAGACACCGGTTTTTTCTTTCGAGAGCTCGGTGCGCTCGAGATCGCTTTTGCGCGCAGTCCGTTCCCGATATTCGCGAACCGAGGGCCACTCCTCTTCGGTGACGATTTGATCGACCAACGAATGTTCCGGCGCGAGCACCATGTAGGTCGCCCCGTAGAGGGTATCGGGCCGGGTCGTGAACACACGGATGCGCGTTTCGTGGTTATCAATTTTAAAATCGATCTCCGCGCCTTCGCTGCGGCCGATCCAGTTTTGTTGAAGCAACTTGATGCCTTCCGGCCAATCGAGACCTTCGAGTTCGTCAATCAGTCGCTCGGCGTACGCAGTAATGCGCAACATCCATTGTCGCATCGGCCGCCGGACAACTGGAAAACCGCCGACCTCACTTTTGCCATCCACCACTTCTTCGTTCGCCAGAACGGTTCCAAGTTCCGGGCACCAGTTCACCGGCACATCGGCGACGTAAGCGAGCCGGACAAAATCGGGATCATCCCCTCGGTAGGTCGAGATCGGCTCCGCCTTGTTTGTCTCCGGATTGAACCAGGAGTTGTAGATCTTGAGAAAAATCCATTGGGTCCACTTGTAGTAACCGGGATCGGTGGTGTTGATCTCGCGTTGCCAGTCGTAGGAAAAACCAATCCGCTTTAACTGCGATTTGAATTTGGCAACGTTTTCGCGGGTGGTGATCGCCGGATGCTGGCCACTTTTGATGGCGTATTGCTCGGCCGGGAGACCGAAGGCGTCCCATCCCATCGGATGCAAGACGTTGAAACCGCGCATTCGCTTGTAGCGAGCGATAATATCGGTGGCGGTGTAACCTTCAGGATGTCCGACGTGCAGACCCGCCCCGCTCGGATACGGGAACATGTCGAGGACGTAGAATTTGGATTTCTTGGGATTAAAACCGTTCTCGCCCGGGTTCGGCGCGTGAAAGCTCTGGCGATCCTCCCAGATTTTCTGCCATTTCGGCTCGATCTGGTCGAACGGATAAGGTTTGCGGCGCTCGCTGCTCATCGGATTATCAATCAGGAAAGCAGGAAAACAGGAAAATGGAATTGGTTCTTGCAACCGGCAATCCGCACAAAACGCGGGAGTTTCGACAACTCCTCGGAGATGATTGCGAGCTGCTCGATTTAAGCAGCTTCGCCAACATCGAGATGCCGGATGAAACCGGAGTTACCTACGAAGACAACGCAATTCTGAAAGCGAACAACATTTCGAGGCGAGTCGACAAAGCCATCATTGCGGATGATTCCGGGCTCGAAGTGGACGGGCTTGATGGCGCTCCCGGAATCTATTCCGCCCGTTATGCCGGAGAGAAATCGACGGATATGGCCAAGGTCGACAAGTTGCTGCGAGAACTAAAACCCGGAATGAACCGGTCGGCGCGTTTTCGATGCGTGATCGCCCTGGCGCGGGCGGGAAACGTATTGGGTACCTTTGAAGGAATCGTCGAAGGAACAATCGTCGATTGTCCCCGCGGCAGTTTCGGATTTGGTTACGATCCGGTCTTTCAGCCAGCCGGTTACCAACAGACGTTTGCCGAAATGACCGCTGAACTAAAGAACCGGATCAGTCACCGCGCGAAAGCGGTCGCCGCATTGCGCGAGTTCCTTTCCGAAATCGGAAATTAATGGGGAGGTCCGGGCGGTGGTGGAGCTCCCGGAGGCGCGCCAGGTCCAGGGCCGCCGGGGGTGGCAGCCCGGATCTGATAACCGACTTTCTGAATTCCGGCCCGCCGTACTTCGTCCAGCACAGTGATCACATCGCCGTGAAGCGCCATACCCTCAGCGCTAATTGAAACCTTAATATTTGGATTGGCGGCGTGAAGCTGGAACAACATCGGCATCACCTGATCCTGGGAAACCACTCGTCCATCGAAGCTGACGACGTCGCCTGCCCCGACTCGGACCGAAACGAAGTCCTTCGGCGGGTTCGGCGGCGGCACGGTGGCCGACGGCAAGGCAACTTTGATTCCTTTCATGTGAGTCTGGCTCAAGCTCACCATCATGAAACTGGCCAGTAGAAAGAACATAATGTCGATCAACGGAATGATTTCGATCCGGGCGTGTTTCTTGGGAATCGGCGAAGTGACTTGCATAACTAATACGAAGCTCCTGTCATCGTGTAAGTGATGGGCACTTTTACCTTTGGCGCGCACTTTCCGGGGGCAAAGCGCCAACGCCGGAATGCGCTCATGGTTGACTGATCCAAAATCGGGCTCCCGATGGACTGCGCCATCGACACATCGGTAACATTGCCGCTAGCGGTGTCGACACTTAAGAGCGCGACCCCGCTTCCAGTCTGGTGGCGGCTACGTGCTTCGTAGGGGTACTCCGGCTTCGGTGCAAAAATCGCGACCGCTTTGGCGCCGGTAATGGACATTGTTCCGGTGACGCCTTGTGGCGCTTTGACCGGCCCAGTTGGCCGGTTGGTTTTTGGTGGTGGCGGTTTTTCTTCGTGGAATTCCGGAGCCACGTCCGGAATCGGGGGCGGCTCCTGAATTGGAATATCTTCCGGCGGCGGAGTCGGTTGATCTTCGGGCTGCAACGTCGCCTCGACGGTCGCGGTTGGAATTTGCGACAAATCGACGGCCGGCGGCTCGTGTTTAATTCCTGCGATCACAACCGAGGCCGCCTCTATCAGCACGGCGCCTCCAAGAGCGGCCCAAAATTGCCATCTCGGTGGCGGCTTATAGAGAAGCGGTTTAGCCATAGGTTATGGTCCTGTTGATGGGCCAGGCATGCCTTTAAGCGCCTCACTCTTGATCTCGAATGCGACCTTGTAAAAACCGACCGACCGCAATGTGTCAAGTACTCGGATAATGTTGAAGTGCACGGTGTCGGCATCGCCGCGGATAAAGACTTTGGCTTCCGGATTTTCGTCGTGCACTTTTTTCAATCTGGCGGCCAAATCTTCGTAACTTCGCATCTCGTCCTTATCGAAATAAGGATGGCCATCGCGGTCCACCGAAACGCTGATGTACTCATTCTTGGCCTGGGTTTCGCCAGTCTGCCCCGTGGGCAGATTCACCTTCATTCCCTTCATGTGCACCTGGCTCAAACTCACCATCATGAAGCTCGCCAGCAAAAAGAACATGATGTCGATCAACGGAATGATCTCGATCCGTGCTTTGTGATGCGGGATTGGTGAGCTTACGCGCATAAGGTTCTAAATGGATGACCCTTTGGTCGAACTCTGGGCCGATGATCCGTGAGGGATCGCAACTTCTTCGCGCTGTCCTTTGCTTTGCGCTTCCAACATAACTTCGAGGTTCGTGGCCGCGGTTTGCAGCTCGAACTCTAAGTTAGACACGCGCGAAGTGAAAAAGTTAAACGGAATCAGCGAGAAAATCGCGATGCCCAGACCGCAGGCCGTAGCGATGAGCGCTTCGGCGATACCACCGGTAACCGCAACCACCGCGATTTCTTCGGTACCAAGAGCGCCGAACGCCTTGATCAGTCCGGTGACCGTTCCTAACAACCCGAGCAACGGCGCGAGGGTCACCAGGGTGTCCATCACCACCAGAAACCGGCCGGCGCGTTTGATTTCAATACCGGCGGCCACTTGCAACGCGCCCTGCAACGACGCGTGTTGATGGTTTAGACCGTTCCACATCATGCGCAGAACCGGATCCCGTGAATCGCGTGACAGTCGGGACGCTTCCGCCACGTCGCCAACTTCGATCGCGGTAAAAACTTTCTCGATCCGTTTGGGATCGCGACGGAACCAGCGGCCGGTCCACCAGAAAACTCGCTCGATCACGACCGTGAGGGCGACGATGGAGACGATGAGGATCGGCCACATCACCGGGCCGCCTTGATTAAACTTGTCGATGAAATAGTTGCCGGTGACCTTCGTCTCGTATAAGTGCGCAGCGGGCGCGGGGGAGGCGCTGGGCCCCGGACTTAGGGTGGCAGTAACGCTCGTCCCGGGAGCAGCAACTCCGGGTGCGCCGGGTGCAGCCGGCGACATTCCTGGCGCACCGGGCGGCATTCCGGCTGGCGGGGGCTGACCGGGTACACCGGGAGGTTGTTGAGCTGGAACGCCTGGCGGTTGAGCGGGAGCACCGGGCGCTTGTGCGCCTGCGGGATTAGCCGGGGCGCCCGCGGAAGGAGGCGGCGCATTTGGCGGCGGCGGTTGTTGCCCAGGCCGCTGCGGCGGCTGAGCAAATGCAGTCAGCGCGATCAAGCTGAGACTCAAACTTAGGAATGTTTTCATAATTTCGGCGGAGTTAAATTTACTGCTCGGTACATCCGGTTTATCCCAAAAGGTTTGGACGCGAGTCGAGCAAAACTTTTCACTTTTCTTTAGTGGACGCTCCGCAGGCTAGCGCCGCTTAATATTTCGCATCAGCCACGCTCGCAGGATGTAACGCAGGCATCGAAACCTTGAGGCGACTGAAGAAAAAACTATCAGCGCGCGGCTGCCCGGTTGCGTAAAACCGGCCAATTAGCGATCCGGGCCTCCAGCTGATCCCCTGCCCGAATGGGTCCGACGCCGGATGGAGTTCCGGTGAGGATGACATCGCCTGGCAACAAAGTCAGCGACTGACTCGCGAACGAAACAACTTCCGCCGGCGGATAAATCATCTGGCTGGTGCGCGCGCTCTGCCGCATTTCGCCGTTCTGCCGCAGCTCGATTGATACGTCGCGAACGTCGACGTCCGCATAAACGAACGGACCGACCGGCGTGTAAGTATCGAATGACTTACACCGTCCAAATTGCTTCTCCGATTTCTGCAAGTCGCGGTCGCTGATATCCAGACCGATGGTGTAGCCGAAGATGAAATCGTTCGCTTGTTCGACGGAGACATTTTTAGCCACGCGCCCGATCACGATCCCCAGCTCGGTTTCATAATCAGTTTGATGTTCCGGAAACGCGATTTCAATCACGCCTTCACTCGGCAACAGCGACGAAGGTGCTTTGAACCAGATCAACGGTGTGCCTAATGGGGTGCGCTTCATTTCCGCGATGTGGTCGGCATAGTTCAATCCCACAGCGAGCAACTTTGATGGCGCGACGGGAAGATCGACGACCAAGTCTGTTAACTTCCGCACTTCGCCGGTTGATTCGACGCTGGTCCAATACGGGGTGGCCAAGATGTGGACCTCGCTGCCCCGGACTTCGCCGTAGAAATTTTTGTCGCCTGATTTGAAGCCGCCAAATGTTCTCATCGCATGTCCCGAACGAATGTGAGGAATCTCACAATCGAAGCGAAGACTACACAGGTTATATCGTGAGTTCTATCACCCTGTGCGAGATTCTCGCTTCGCTCGGACGACCTGGCTATCTCGGTATAACTGCAACGAAATCACGCACCGGCTTTTGTTCGCTGATCGAAAATGGACTACCACTCGCTTTTTTTATCCAAAATGCGCTCGACGAGCCGCCGTCCAGGTTGATCGCACGTTGGATTTTAAAATCGCCGATCGCAACCGTGAAAAGAATGTTGGACAAATCGGCCAGAGTCACATCCGAACAGAAACCGATCGCCGCTCGATCGTTTGAGCTGACGGCGGCAAAAGTGCGCCGGGCGTTTCTGGAGGATTCCAATCCGCCCACCGGTTTGCCTGCGTCGACAATCATCGGTCCGCACTCGACCGCGGCATCCGGTTTCTGGCGCATTGAGAATTCAGACACCCTGGAGATTTGGATTTTTTTCGCAGTCGAGCTGAGCACGCCCGAAAGGAGGCGGGCCTTTTGCAGCGGGGCGACGATCTTTCCATCGACAATCAAGAGACCGATCGGCCGATATTCGGGATCAAAGTAGCCGCCATTGACCCCGGCCAGGCAATTCTCTTTGGCCATGACTTCCTCCAAGTCCAGCCGCGGCTCGGTTGATTGATCGATGACCTTTAAACGACACGATTTCGTCGAGAAAATCGCCAATTCCAGCGATGCCCGATCTCCGGTGCCCGAATCCTCCATCACTAAATATCGGTGCTCGATCCCGCGCGCAGGCTGGCCCTCCGATTGATTCGAGATTTGCGTCCACTGCGCTTCGGCAGTGGCAAAACTAAGGAGCAGAAAAATTGCGGCGCTAAGCTTTCGCACCGTATTTTGCCATCAAAGCTTGGAATTGCGGATCGTCACGGATGGAATCCCAAATCGGGTTCAATTTGAGGATTGGAACTGTGACTCCGCTGGGGCGTTGTAACAAGCCGTCCAAAATAGGGACCGCACCGGACGCATTCCCGAAAATCGCGTGCACCTGAGCGAGTGCTTCGGTGATCTGTGGACCTTCAAAGGCATCTTTGCTCTCAGGGAGTAAGTCCTGCGCTCGCTTGATCTCGGCCAACGCGGCATCCTTCTGGCCAAGCCACGCCAAAGCTTCGGCGAGATTTTCGTGAGCATTGGCGTCATTCGGTCGTTCCTGAATATCGCGTTCGGCGATGCTCTTGGCATTTTCGAATACCCGTTGAGCACCGGCCACATCCCCTGTCCGCTTTTTCGCGACCCCAAGGGTGATGTATTTTCCACAAACCGCGCCCGGATAACGAGCGAGCATATCATCCGGAACCTTCTCGGCTTCATGCGCGGCCTCATCAAATTTGCGCAGGAAAAACAAAACCTGAATGCGCCCCTGAACCACCTGGGTCTTGATCTCCGGACTTAAATTCTCGATCGAATCTGCAGCAGCCAGGAACTTCTGAGCCACCGAGAAATCGCCCTTCTCCTCGAGTGCGAGTTTCGCTTTGAGTTCTTTGATGCCGAAGGCGCGCGGGTCAACCGCGAGAGCGCGATCGAAAATCTTCGTGGCGTCATCAAACCGGCGCTGCATTTCGTAATTGATGCCGAGATTTTGCATCGCCCAGGTGTCGTTGGGGCTAAGGCTGACCGCTTTTTCCAGGCTGGCGTTGGATTCAGCCCATTTTCCCTGCCGGCGTTGGATTGCCCCCGTCGCGAGATAGGCGCCGGCATCATTGGGCAATCCGCGCTGGGCGATCTGAAATTCCTTCAGCCCTGCTTCGTAATCAAGATCTCCATAATAATAGCAATACCCGAGGGCCAAATGTCCCTCCGACAAATTCGGCTGTAACTCCAATGCCCGTTGCGACAGGGTGCGGGCTTTCTGGATGCGCAAGGGTGTCTTATCGAAATTTCGATAGATCCACGTTTCCAACTGGCCGTATCCCGCGTAGGCAAGAGCAAAGTTGGGATCCAACTCCAATGCGCGCGCATATAACTGTTCCGCCTGTTTCAATTTTTCGAAGTCTTCCGGCGAAAACAGGTTCCGCGCCTGAATCAGGGCGAGATAAGCGTCGTTGTTCTGGGTTGGCTTGTTTTCGATCTGCGCCTTCTCGCTGGGCGAGAGTTTCGCCTGTAATTCGTTGGCGATTTTTTGGGCGAGATCGGTCTGGATCGCAAACACGTCGGTCAGGTCCCGGTCGTAATCATTAGCCCACAGGTGCTCGTCATTGTTCGCGTCAATCAATTGCACATTTACCCGCACCCGATTACCGGAACGCCGAACGCTTCCTTCTAAAATTGCGGAAACGCCCAGCGCCTTTCCGATCTCCCGCACGCTCTGCTTCGCGCCGCGATACGGCATCACCGAAGTGCGCGAAATCACTTTCAAATCGCCGATCTTCGACAAGTTCGTGAGAATGTCGTCCTGGACGCCGTCCGCGAAATAGGCGTTTTCCTTTTCGTCGCTCAGATTTTCAAACGGCAGGACCGCGATTGATTTGTCGACCTTGTGAGCGGCGGCGCGGGGCAGAAGAAAGAAACCGGCGGCGGCGGAAATAATAATTCCAGTGGCGACGAGCATGATCACGTTGCGCCGGAGATGCGAACCGGGCGCGACCGGCGCCGGCGTCGCCTTGACTCCTTGCGAAGTAATGTCGAAAGCCCACGCCAGAATCAGCGCGATCGGAAACCCGATGAGCAAAATCACAATGACCAGCCGCAGTGACCAGTTCGGCAATTCCCAGGCCGGAAACGCGGCCGATGCAAGCTGGATGATGCCGCCGGCGGCAATGACGTACGCGACCGCGACGCGATAAACCTTGCGGCGCTGCACTTCCTGGAAGAAGCCGCTCATAGCCAGTGATTCAGGATCGTTCTTATTATAACTCAACGGCAGGGGTTAGACATGCAATTCGATAGACCCGTTCACTTCACCCCGGTGGCGAACACCGTCTGGAAATGCGGGTTCTGCGTCTCGCGGGAAACCACCGATACCTCCACTTCCCGAAAGCCGCCCCCTTCCAGCAATTGGTGGAGGCGCACTTCGCTAAATCCGAGCCATCGATCCGAGTAAAGTTTTCGAGCTCGTTCAAAATTGTGACTTAGTAAATCGAGCACAACGACCCGGCCGTTCTTTTTTAGAATTCTATGGGCCGATTTAATCGCGCGTTCAGGCTTGATCGCATGGTGCAGCGCCTGACTCAGCAAAACGAGGTCGACACTGTCCTTTGCAATCGGCGGATCTTCGAGATCGCCCAGCCGGTATTCGAGATTCTTGAAACCGTGCTGTTTTGCCAGCTTCGACCCGAACTCGACCATCTTCGGCGAGTTATCGACCGCGATGACTTTGCGAGCGTTTCGCGCCAATAGCTGGGAAAGCGTTCCTTCGCCCGCGCCCAAATCAACAATCGTTAATCGCGGAACCAACGAGATCAGGGCATGCGACAACGCTTTCCAGGAACGGCCGGGGACATAACTGCGCCCAAATTTTCCGGCCAGCTGATCGAAATATTCCCGCGCTTTGTCCTGACGTTTGCGCAGGGCAAGCTTCAAGGCAGTGCGGTCCCGGGCCGTTTCAGGAACTTCGCGCGCCAGAAGTTGGAGGATTTCCCGAACCCGACCGCGGGCGCCATTTTTGCCCGCAGCTTTGGCGGCGCCGTAATAAACATTTTTGCCGGCCCGGCGATCTTCGACCACTCCGGCCCGCTTGAGCTGGGCGAGATGGCTGGAAATCCGGGATTGGCCCATGCCGAGGACCTGCTGCAACTCGGCCACGGAAAGTTCTTCCTGTTCGAGGAGCAACAGCAGCCGCAACCGGGTGGGATCGGCCAGGAGCCTGAGTAAATTAATCGTTGACGGCATTCTACGGTCAAACGATATATCTACGTATCATGATTGGTCAATATGTCTGCCGACCCGTTAAAACGTCGAAGCGATACAGCGTTGAAGCGGCTCCCCGGCAGCGGACCGGTCCCGGTTCAACGCTTTAACCCTTCAACGAATCCACGCTCCCATGTCGCGTCGTTATATTTTTTCTTCTGAGTCCGTCGGCGAAGGCCACCCCGATAAAGTTTGCGATACCATCTCGGACGCCGTCCTCGATGCCTGTTTGCGACAAGATCGAAACAGCCGGGTCGCGTGCGAAACCTACGCTAAAAGTCACACCGTCATTGTCGGCGGCGAGATTACGATTCCGAATCTTCCCGAAACCCGCGCCCTCGAAACCGTCGTGCCCATTTCCAAGATCGTGCGCGATTGCGTGCGCGGGATCGGCTATGTCAACGACGACGATGTTTTTCACGCTGACAAGATCGACATCCAAAACATTATCACCCATCAATCGCCCGACATTGCACAAGGCGTTGATGCGCGCGGGGCCGTAGGAAAGGAAACAGCCGAGCAAGGCGCGGGCGATCAGGGTTTGATGTTCGGTTACGCGAGTGATGAAACGCCTGAGCTCATGCCGGCGCCGGTCATGTTCGCACATCGACTAGGTCGCGAGCTCACCCGGGTGCGCAAAAGCGGCAAAGTTCCGTGGCTGCGTCCGGATGCGAAATCGCAGGTCTCAGTGATTTATGAGGATGGCCGACCGATCGGCATTTCGTGCGTGGTTGTTTCAACGCAGCACGCAAAGGAGGTGAAACATTCCGAGATTCGCAGCTTCATCATCGAAGAAATCATTCGCAAAGTTTTACCGAAAGAAATGCTCAGCGATGACACCAAGTTTCTCATCAATCCGACCGGGAATTTCGTGGTCGGCGGACCGCAAGGCGATACCGGCCTGACCGGACGTAAGATCATCGTGGACAGTTATGGCGGAATGGGTCGCCACGGCGGAGGCGCATTCTCTGGCAAAGATCCGAGCAAGGTCGATCGCAGCGCGGCATATATGGGACGGTGGGTCGCGAAGAACGTGGTGGCGGCAGGTCTCGCTTCCAAATGCGAAATTCAATTCGCCTACGCGATCGGTCACCCCGAACCGCTGAGCGTTCACATTGATACCTTCGGCACCAACACTGCCGACGAAGACCGGATCGAGCGCGCGGTAAGATCGACATTCAGTTTCAAGCCGGCCGCCATCATCGAGCAGCTTGATTTGCTCCGCCCGATTTACTCCAAGACCACGAATTACGGTCACTTCGGCAAAGTGGACGATCCGGACATTACCTGGGAATCGACGGATAAGGCCGACGAATTACGGAAGGCCGCACGTTAGTCAGTTTTAGGCTTTAAGTTTTAAGCTTTAAGTTATGGCCTATCAATCGTTCGAAGATCTGGAAGTATGGCAGCGAGCATGCGCGCTTTCGGTTCGAATTTTCGAGGCATTCGCTGACTGCAAGAATTTCACACTCAAGGACCAGATCGGCCGCGCGTCCTTATCCATCCCCTGTAACATCGCGGAAGGATCTGAGCGCGGCAGCACGAAAGACTTCGCGCACTTTCTAAATTTTTCGAAGGGATCCTGCGGCGAACTGCGCGCTCAGATTTATATCGCCCGTAGATTAAATCTGCTTCGCAAAGACGCGTTCGATCATTTCATCACGGAGACCAAAGCTATTTCCAAAATGCTGGAAGGATTGCGGCGTTCCATGCTCGCAAAGAGCCGGCCCAAAGAAAAGCGGATCCGACGCAGAAAACTTAAAGCTTAACACTTAAAACTTAAAGCTATGGCAACTACTACTACAACAACCTGCGATCTGGCGAAAGAAACGGACTATAAGATCGCCGACATTTCGCTGGCCGACTTTGGTCGAAAGGAAATTTCCATTGCAGAAAAGGAAATGCCCGGATTGATGTCGATCCGCGAGCAGTATGCGAAATCAAAACCGCTCGCCGGAGTTCGCATCACCGGTTCGCTGCACATGACGATCCAGACCGCGGTCTTGATCGAAACCCTGGTCGATCTCGGCGCGACTGTGCGATGGGCTTCGTGCAATATTTTCTCGACCCAAGACCATGCTGCGGCGGCGATCGCCAAGACCGGCATCCCGGTTTTCGCGTGGAAAGGGGAATCGCTCGAAGAGTATTGGTGGTGCACTTATCGCGCGCTTTCACACTCGGATGGCAAAGGCCCGCAGCTCATCGTCGACGACGGGGGCGACGCCACGCTCCTGATTCACAAAGGTTACGAGCTCGAAGAAGGCAGCGATTGGGCAAAATCGAAATCCGCGAACAAAGAGGAACAGGTGATCAAGGACCTGCTCCTGGAGGTCCGGCGCGAAGATCCGTATCGCTGGCACGAGATCGCGAAGCAGTGGCGCGGCGTCTCCGAAGAAACAACGACCGGCGTTCATCGTCTTTACAAGATGGGGCAGGAAAATCGCCTTCTTGTTGCAGCAATTAATGTCAATGATTCGGTCACCAAATCGAAGTTCGACAATCTCTACGGCTGCCGGCATTCGCTGGTCGATGGATTGAACCGAGCCCTCGACGTGATGATCGCTGGCAAAGTCGCGGTCGTTTGCGGTTATGGCGACGTCGGCAAAGGTTGCGCCCAATCATTGCGCGGCCAGGGCGCGCGAGTGGTGATCACCGAGATCGATCCAATCAACGCCTTGCAAGCTGCGATGGAAGGTTACGAAGTCACAACGATCGAAAACACGCTTGGCCGCGGCGACATTTATATCAGCGCGACGGGCAACACCGACGTGATCACGCTCGAGCACATGCAGAAAATGAAAAACCAGGCCGTGGTCGGTAACATTGGCCACTTCGATAATGAAATCCAGGTTGATGCGCTCAACGATGCGAACGGGGTGAAGCGGACGAACATTAAACCGCAGGTCGATAAATATACTTTCCCCGACGGACACGAAATCTTCCTGCTGTCCGAAGGCCGATTGCTCAACCTCGGCAACGCGACCGGTCACCCGAGTTTCGTGATGTCGAATTCATTTTCGAACCAGGTGCTCGCCCAACTCGACCTTTGGAAAAATCGCGACACTTACAAACCCGGCGTTTATGTGTTGCCGAAGAAACTCGACGAAGAAGTCGCGCGCCTGCACTTGAACAAGATCGGCGTGAAACTAACCAAGCTTAGCGAGAAACAAGCCGATTACCTGGGCATTTCAGCCGAAGGCCCGTTCAAGTCCGAGCACTACCGGTATTAGAAAGTTGGAGGGACATGCCCGGTGATGTCCCAAAAACCAAGAAGGCGGCCGCAGCCCTCGCTTACCAGAACGATTTCTGAATTGTTTCCACCTGGGTGGCTTCCACGTAAGAACAATCCGGCGTTCGGCCGCGACGCCATTTGCCGACCACTCGAATGCGGCGGTGAGAATGAACCGCATCCTTCAGGATTTGTGATTCCCGCCACGGCGCAGCCAGCGAGATCGACCCCGAACCGGCGTGAAAGATAAACACCACCTGCGATGCGCAGGATTCACCCGGATACAACGTGACCGTTCCGGCCTGATCGAATTCGCCCCCAACCCTCGCCCTGTTCGACCGGATGGAAGCGGGTCGTGCCTTTTCCGGTTCGCCGCAACTCGCGAACAGAAATGCAATCGCCGAAATCCACAGTGAACGCACGAGTAGATTCATTTCTTCTCCTCAACGAATTTATCGCCGGTCCATGCCACTCGGTGCAAAATCTTTTTTGTTTTCAGACTGCGCACCAGAACGGTGCGTCCGTGGCGGGGCAACTCAAATTGGAAATCCGCGTATTTCGGATTGCCTTCGTCCGACATCCAGAAGTCGCCGATCGGAAAAATCTGGCGCGGGACCTCGTGCATTCTGCCGTCGGTACCGAGTTCGAAGAAGTTCAGACTGATGGAATTGTCCCCCTCCAATTCGCCTTCACAAAGCGCGAGCAATGGTCGCCCGTCTCGGTAACGAAACAGCGCGACCTCAAACGACGGCTGCGCGCCATCGCCGCTCACACTCATGTAACCATTCTCCTTATCGACAGTGGCGTAATGCAACCAGTCCCGGGGCGCAGTTTCCAGAGTTTTGTCTGGGAGCAACAAAAAGTAATCCAGGATCGACACCGGTTCCGGTTCGATTTTGGCAATTGTCGCCGCCCTCTGGCGATCGAGCTTGAGTAAAATCTTTTCGGCGCCGCGCCAGCCGCTATCGGTGATGATCTCGTATTCAAGCTCGAGCGACACGGTATCCGACCAACGGATTGGTTTGATCCGCACCTGTTGTTTTTCGGATGCAGAAGCTTGCCCAGGCATTTTCGGCGACGGCAGATCCGGTAGTTTGATTTCTTCGAACCTGGAACCGGTCCACTGAAAGATGCGAGTTCCTACACTTTCGCCGGGTTCATTCGTTCGCCGCACATAAGCGAATCCCCGAGAATCGCTTGTCCAGGAAAGCTTCGCTTCAGGATCAAAAGGCTGATCTTTATCGAGATCGACAATTACTTTCCGAGTGGCTCGCTCGACCAAAGCATCGGTTTGGCGAAACGGCTGTTTGTCTTCGCGCGTGAGGTGTAATGCGAATTTTCCGCCCGGCGACCTGGAGTCGACATATTCGTCCGCGTTACAAAGCGAAAACGCGAAACAAATTCCGGACGCGACGAGAATGAAGGTGCGTTTCATCGGCCTCACGCCAACGCGGATCGTTGTATCGATCGTCCGCGATTGCGTCAATTTTGTTCCCGATGCGAGACAATAAACCGGGCGAGCGCGCGGCTCTCCTCGTCTGGCGCGGCTTGCAAGTGCCTCAACATTTTTTCCTGATCTTCCGCCGAACGATTTTGACCTAGCTTGAACTTCACTTCCACTCGCGTGATCGGAATGTTGAACCCGACGATCGCTTTCAACATCGCGGCGATTTCCTGTTCGGATAACGGGATCTTCCACGGTTCAGGCATCGTCGATTCGAACTTTGCCGTCGTGTCTAAAACGATTTGCTTGAGCTGCGGGTCATCG
Source organism: Chthoniobacterales bacterium (assembly GCA_025934755.1). Classification (GTDB taxonomy): domain Bacteria; phylum Verrucomicrobiota; class Verrucomicrobiia; order Chthoniobacterales; family UBA10450; genus AV40. The sequence continues at coordinate 38,191 of JAICWQ010000007.1, forward strand.
ACCAGCGACGGTTTTCCATAAACGTGCGCGACAGCGTAGTTCCAGGTCGGGACGGTATGCTGTTGCTCGTACCAGGAGGGCGAGATGTATGCGTGCGGGCCGTGAAAGATGCACAGCACTTCTTTGCCGTTGTCGAAATGTTTCCATTGTCCGTTTGCGCGCGCCATGTGGCTTCGCAGAACATTTGCTTCTTCGTCGAATACGATCGGCAAATGACTGGCCATGAGATTGCCTTCACTAGTCGTAATCAGGGTTCCGAAGCTGTGCGCGTGAATGAACGCATTGATCGATTTGGAATCTTCAACGCGGTTGAATTGCGGGATATACATTTTTCAAAGTGACGAGTGACAAGTGACCGGTGACAAGTAAAGAATTATCAATCTGAAGACTCGTCACTCGCCACCTGTCACTCGTCACTAATGAAGAACCGCCAGGCCGCCATCATTTTCATCCTGGTCACCGTGACCCTGGATATTCTGGCGATGGGTTTGATCATTCCGGTGTTGCCGAAACTCATCCTCGACTTTCTCGGCGGCCGGATGACCGACGCGGCGACCTGGAGCGCGCGTTTCGCAGTCGTGTTCGCATTGATGCAGTTCATTTTTTCACCGCTGCTTGGCGTTCTGTCCGACCGTTTCGGCCGGCGGCCCGTGATTTTGCTCTCGAACCTCGGACTCGGCCTCGACTACGTCGTGATGGCGATGGCGCCGACGATCGGGTGGCTATTTCTCGGCCGCATCATTTCCGGAATCACAACCTCGAGCATTCCGACCGCGATGGCTTACATCGCCGACGTCACGCCGAAGGAAAAACGCGCGGGCGCGTTTGGCATGATTGGTGTCGCGTTCGGAGTCGGATTTACCTTTGGGCCCGCGATTGGCGGATTGGTCGGTGACATCAATCCGCGCCTCGCGTTCTGGGTGGCCGCCGGTCTGAGTCTGGCCAACTGGCTTTGGGGATTTTTATTCGTGCCGGAATCGCTTAGCCAGGAACAGCGCAAGCCGTTCGCACTCCGCAGGGCCAATCCGGTCGGCTCACTCGTTTTGCTGCGATCGCATCACGAGCTGTGGCGACTGGCTACGATTCAATTTCTTGCTTACACCGCTCACAATGTCTTCAGCGTTTGGGCGCTCTACGCAATTTATCGATACGCCTGGAACCAAAAGTGGATCGGTCTTTCGCTGATGGTGGTTGGCATTTGCACGGCAGCGATTTCGGGCGGGCTGACCGGTCGAATGGTGAAGCGTTTTGGCGAGAAGCGGACCCTTTACATCGGCCAATTTTTCGGGGCCGCCGGAATGACCGTTGCCGGCTGGGCCCGGAACAGCCTCGGATACTTCGCTTCCATCCCGATCATTTCGCTTTGGAACATCGCCATGCCGGCGGCCCAATCGATGATGACTCATCGAGTCAGCGAACGCGAACAAGGCGAGCTGCAAGGCGCAATCCAAAGCATGCGGTCGATCACTTTTATCATCGGACCGTGGATCTTTCTCAAAGTTTTTGGATGGTTTATCAATCCGAAGAACCCGGTGCACGTGCCGGGCGCGCCCTACTATCTGGCCGCGGTCCTTCTTTTCACGGCGATGCTAATGTCGACTCGAATTAAAGTATCACCCACCGTGTCCACCAAAGCAGTCGAGACGGCGCCGGAAGCGCCGCCGGAAATTACCGCGACGGGGGCCGCACCGATCGCATCACAAGAAACCGTTTGAGAAATTGGGCAGGGTCGACGATTGAATCGCGGTGAAAGCAACCGGGCGGCGTTGCCTGATCGTCGCGGTCACGATTTTCGCGTGGCTCGCGATTTCCAATCATTGCGCGTTGAGCGCAGCCTTGACGAAGAAAACTGAAACGACCAGCGGTTGCCCGTTCCATTCCAAGCCGGCCAAGCCGCAGCCGAGGCCAGCCCCAACCGAGTGCTGTAAGGTCCTTCGGGCGACATCCAACATGCCGGCGAAAACTGTCGGACCTGCGATAATCGACGTGTTGTCGCTCGATTTTCGCGAACTTCTTGTTTTCGCTCCGCCAAAGAATTCGATCGCGCCGGCAATCCTGGACACGGGTCCACCCGGCAAGACGTGCTTCCCTGAACTGAATCGGAGCCTGCGATCGCACGCTCCGCCGGCCGACGCCTAATCGCCCTGATTGGTAGGGCGAGACTCTGTCGAGCCGACAACTCGGCTACTGCTGTACCCACGGCTCCGCAGAGCGTCGCCCTACCAAATTTATGCAGAGAAAACTTTGGCCGTTGACGGTTTGCGCCGTGGTCTTCTTGCTCGCGTCCAGCGAACAGGCAGGCGCGATTGAGCTCAATCGCCCGAACTCCGGAGAAAAAGAGAAAAAACTCTACACCTGTCTGATGCATCCGGAGGTCGTTCGAACTGAACCGGGCGCATGTCCAAAATGCGGAATGACACTCGTTCCGGTCAAAGAGGCAGGGGCGGTTCACCGAACCGCCCGCGGGCGATTGGGTCAATCGCCCC
>JAICWQ010000023.1 GCA_025934755.1 Chthoniobacterales bacterium
CTGCGTCGGGCTCGACGAGCCCACGCTGCGCTTCTTCACGCGCAAGAACAGCGGCCTGCTGTCCACGATGGCCGTCACGGTGCACGTGCAGACGTCGCTGGGCATCTGGCTCGAGCTGCCGATCGGCGTCGACCTCGGCGGCTCCTGAGCGCCAGGTCCAGATTATCGGTGCGGTGGCGCCCCTGCTGAAGCGAGGCGGGACTTTCGTTTACAGCACCTGCAGCATGGAATCGGAAGAAAACGAAGGGGTCGTGGAATCGGTTCTTCGCGAGTCGCCCGCCCTCCGACAGGAAACCAAACAAAAATGTCTTCCGTTTGTCCACCAGTTTGACGGAGCTTTCGCGGTGAGACTTCGAAAGACCGAATAGCTCGCTCGTCGTGCCCGAGGGTTGCATCCCTCGCGCAGAATGGAATCGTAGCTCCCTATGCATGATCCGCGCTTTGATAAGCTCGCCAAGTTATTGGTGGAATATTCAACCAGACTGAAACGGAACGAGAACCTCTTGATCGAAGCCTTTGACGTTCCCGACGAAATGGCGATAGCCCTGGTTCGCGCAGCCCGGAAAGTGGGCGCTGTTCCGTTCGTCCAAGTCCAACGCAACCGGATCAGCCGGGAACTGGCGATGGAAGCGACGGATCGGCAATTGAATTTTGCTGCCTCTCACGAGCTGGCCCGAATGAAAAAGATGCAGGCCTACATTGCGCTGCGCGGCAGCAATAACATTACCGAACTTTCGGACGTCCCCGTCGCCACAATGCAGCTGGTCGCTAAGAAAATGCGACCGGTACAGGACCAGCGAGTGAAAAAGACAAAGTGGTGCGTGCTTCGCTGGCCGACTCCGTCCATGGCGCAACTCGCCGGGATGAGCACCGAGGCCTTTGAAGATTTCTATTTCAATGTCTGCACCCTCGACTACCGGAAGTTGCAGCCAGGCATGAAGGCGTTGAAGCAACTAATGGAAAGCACCGATCGCGTTCACATCAAAGGACCGGAAACAAATCTCCGATTCAGCGTCAAAGGAATTCCGGCGGTGATCTGCGGCGGGGATCGAAACATTCCGGACGGAGAAGTGTTTACGGCGCCGGTAAAAAACTCCGTGGAAGGCCACGTCACATTCAACGCGCCGAGCATTTATCAAAGCATCGCATTCGACGGGGTTCGCCTCGATTTTCGAAATGGCAAAGTTGTTAAGGCGACGAGCAATCAGACGGAAAAACTGAACAAAATCCTGAATTCAGACGCGGGCGCGCGTTACATCGGCGAATTTTCGTTTGGATTCAACCCTTACGTGCTCGAACCGATGCGGGACATTCTTTTCGACGAGAAGATCGCAGGCTCGTTTCATTTTACGCCAGGTCAGGCTTACGAGGAAGCCGACAACGGGAATCGCAGCCAGGTCCACTGGGACATGGTCAGCATTCAACGAAAGAGTTATGGGGGCGGGGAAATTTATTTCGACGGCGAATTGATTCGTCGTGATGGCGAATTTCTGCCCAAAGAGTTGCGCTCGCTGAATCGCAGCAATTTCGTGAAGGGAGAATAGAGCTCCGTACGCAAACAGAGCGACCCTTGCGAGTCGCCCTGTCGAAGATTGGTTAGGAACGGATTAAGCGGCTCGTCGCGGGCCCTGACCCACGAGATTCAATTGCATCATTCCAATTTCGCCGCTGCCGGTCAGCTGGAGGTTCGAAATCTCGAACATGGGTGCGCCCTCGACCGCTGTTCCTGCTGCGGTCGGAAGCTGCACCATCACTTGCTTGGAATTTGAATTGAGGACAATCGAAGAAATTTCGAACGAGGGCGAAAATTCGACGGTCGCGATCTGGAATGGCGCGACGACGTGCACCGCGGCCTGCCCCTGTTGTGACGGAGTAAGCTGAAGTGGCGCTGCTGCGAAATCCGAAACCAGGTGGAGACCTCCCACGGTGAAGGATGGCGAACCAACAACGCTCGGGCGCTGTTGTTGCGAAGGAGTCAGCCGAACGCTGCCCAGAGTGCCACCGGCTGGCTGAATCCGCGCGATCTCGAAAGTGACCTGCAAGTTCATCGCCGGTTGCGGCGAGGAGCCGGCCAAACGCATCGTCACGATCTTCGAGGACGGGCGCAATTGCAGGGCGCCCATCTTGAAGGTGGGTGTCAGTTGCATCGACGCAATCTCGAAAGCAAAGGTAAGTTGGACGGCGGTTTGCATGGCGCCGGCTGGTTGAGGTGAGCCACCTCGTTGAGCGGTTGGGATTTGGATCGGTTCAGGCATGATTACTGGTGTGGTTGGTTCGTAGATTGGTGTTTCAATGACCGGTTCCGGCGAAATAAACGCTTCGCCAGGTTGACGAAGCGCCTCAAATCCGGCCGGTTCGGGTTCGGTGACCTCAATGATCGATGGTTCCTCAACAGGCGTCAACTGAGGAATAGGCTGGCCTTGACCAACCGGTTCAGTTTCAAGTTCCTCGGCCATCGGGATCCGGGCGAACATCGAAGCAACTTCCCGCTCGGTGGAGACCGCCGCCTGAGAAGACATCGGCTCCGGTTCTACGGCAGTGATTGGTTCCGGTTCCGCAACCGGTTCGGGGTCCGCAATAACTGGCTCCGGCAAGATGACCGGTTCCGGTTCGGCCACGATTGGCTCTGGCATTTCAAAGGCGGGAATTTCAACCGGCTGTGAAACCCATTCTGGCTCCGCGACGGTTGCAGCGCCCATTGCGGGTTGATCAAACACTTGGCCGACTGACTCCACGACTGGTCCCACCGACTCCATCACCGGTCCGACCGATTCGAATGCTTGCTCCGCAGGCGCGGGCTCAGGCTCGGGTTGAACATGGCGTTTGCCGTTCCCCTGGATCGCCGGTTCTGCAACAGCGGCCCCGCCATTTCCATTTCCAAAAACGCGGCCCGGTTTGCTCAGCGGCACTACGGCGCGACGCAAAGAAGGTTCGGAGGCCTTTAGTTTCAATGAAACTTGTCTCGGTCCACCGGTCACGCGCGGCATCACTTTCATTTCCTTTTGTGGCGAAGCCGATGCTGCAAGTTCCATACCGCTCAATTGTGGACCGGTCGCCGGCGCAGCCTTGCGGAAATTGGGAAGATGTAAGCCGCGGCGTCGGACTTCAGGCACAATCACCCACGCGAGTAATCCCAATCCGGCCAGGACGAGACCGCCAACCAATAAACTTTGTGCGTCCACACCTTTCCGCGAACCTTCAGCAACATGCGAAGGCGCGAGCGCAGTTGCGGGCACAGATTGCTGTGGCGCAGGGGCGGCCGGTTTTTTTGATTCTGCTACAACCGGGGCTTTGGCGACCGGAGGTTCAGCCGGCGCCGGAGCGGTCGATTTGCTGGTCGCCACCTTTGCCGCGGGTTGCTCCTGCGGAATTGCCTTGGAAGCCGGCGCGTTTGCAGCCGCCACCGGCGTTTCTACGACCGGCGAAAAAGTTGGCGCGGCGCCGGTAGGAATTTCATCAGGCTTGGCTGGACTGCCGGCAGCAAAAGATTGCGGTGCGCGCGAATTGGCTTCTTTTACCGCGGCGCTGGCTGCGGTCTCCTCGGGCTTCGGAGCCGTCGCCTCCATACCAGCAATGGCAGGAGCTGCGCCTTTGCTTTTGGCAAGCGCCGCGCCCGGAATTGGACTTGGCTCGATCGCGGGGCTCGCTTCGGTCTGCGCTTCAGCCAACGCCGTCGCGGCTTCAGCCGCCGGGGCCGGCGACGTTGCAACGGCCGGGCTTTGCAGCCAGCCGAGATCGTAAAACGAGTCGGCGAAAACGAGGTTCAACGCGGGCGAATAGATTTTCTTCGCGGAAGTGATCCAATCCGTCGCCTTGTTTGGATTGTTGTGCTTAAACTCCCAGGCGGCTTGGGCATAATACAGAGCCGGGGTGTCGCCGGTGAATTGGAATTGCTCCATCATCTTCTGGGCGCGGCTTTCTTTGCCTTCCAGCAGGAAAGTCATGAAAATATCAAACTTGATGATCTGCGCCGCCTCGCTCTTGTCGCCACCGGGCGTCTTACCCAAGAGCGCTTCGAACCGATCCCGCGCGGTGGTATAGTCTTTTTTCTTTAACGGAACCAATGCCAGATTGAATTGGGCCTGACGGAACTTCGGATCGGCTTTGAGCGCTTTCTTAAATTCGGCCTCGGCCTGGTCGAATTGTTTTTGCTCCATCAAAATTTCGCCGCGCAAGGTGATGATACCGGCTTGATTCGGATCTGCCGAATCGGCGTCATTAACGAACTTCAAAGCAGACGCGAGATCGCGCTGTTGAAATGCCTGGCGCGCCTGTTCTATCCGCGATTTCGCAAACGCCTTGGTTTTAGCGGTCCGCTCGGCCGGGCTCGTCAATTCCAAAGCCGCGCGTTGCTGGCCGGCCTGTTTTTGCAGCCAGCCGACTTCGTAAAGTGATTCGGCGAAAAGTTTGTTGAGCTGAGGCGAGAAGTTCTTTTCGGCCTGCGCCATCCAATCCCGGGCGTCTTTCGTGTTCTTCTGCTGGAGGGCGATCGCAGCATTTGCGTAATGGACGGCAGGCGTGTCCGGAGAGAGTTCGAACTTCGCCAGGATCGAATCGACCATGTTCTCCTTGCCTTCGAGCAAATAGGTCAGAAGAATTTTGTACTGGATGAGCTGAGTTGCTTCTCCCTGGAGTTCAGAGGCATTACTGGAGAGCAACTCCTGAAAACGGTTGCGGGCTTCTGCCCAGTCTTTTCTCAGGAACGGTATTTCGGCCAAGTTGAAACGCGCATTCCAGAATTTCGGATCGATCCGCAACGCTTCACGCAAGGCAGCTTCGGCCTTGTCGTAAATTCCTTCCCGCATGTAAATCACCCCACGCAAATTTTGCGATTCAGCCAAATCGGGCTGACGCGTGTCGATGGCATCGAGCTGTTTTAAGGCCTCCGGGAAATTGCTCGAATCGAAAGCGCGAAACGCTTTGTCATACATTCCTTCCAGTTCTGCCTTCGACGGAGCAACGTTGTCCGCCGCCAAAGACCCAAGTACGAGCACGGCGATTGCGCCGATTTTCCGGAATTTCATGGCCTCAAATATGAAACCGTTTTGTGACACCGATTACAAGCCCAATCTTCGGCGGCCTTGGGACAATTTTCGTGGCTCCCGGGGCCGCTCAACCCTGGCGGCGTAAAGTGTTCAGATTGGCCACTATCCGGAGCCCTTCCAGCGTCAAATTTGGATGGACCGCGTCGATCTCGTCCAGTTGGGCGACGATCAGGTCCGCATACCCTCCGGTGGCAATGACATGGGCTTTCTGCCGGGCAAAACGCTCGCCTTTTATCCTCGAGATGATTTCTCGCACCAGCCCGCGATAGCCAATTACCGCGCCGGCCCGCATCGCTTCCATTGTCGAGCGCCCAACTGCCGAACGGGGTTCTTTCATGGAAAGCTTCGGCAATAAAGCGGTGCGCTGATACAGAAAATTTGTCATCGACTCCAGTCCGGGCGCGATCACGCCGCCGATGTATTTTCGATTCGCCGACACGATGTCGAAAGTCACCGCGGTCCCAAAATCCACCACGATCGCCGGAAATCCGTAAAGGGCCGCGACCGCGGCTGCATTTGCCAGACGGTCCGCCCCGATTTTTTTTGGATTGGGATAATCGATTCCAACCCCGAGCTTAACTTTTGGCGTTAACCACAAAATTCGCGTTCCCTTCGCTACCGTTCGGACCACCGAGTTTTTTTGGGGGACAACCGAACAAACCATGACGACGTCGATTTTACGCTTCCGCAACGATCGCTTCAAAAATGCCGCGCTGAACTTTCTTGTTTCGATCCGGGTGGCGCGGCCGAGCCGTTTTGGCGATGCCACCGCCAGCTTGGTAAACGAATTACTGATGTCGATCAGCAGATAGTTCTGCGCCATTGGCTTGCGGGAGTTTACCCAAACGCGTACTCTCGTCGCGTGCGAAAATTGGTCCACCGGCCCCGTCGATTGCGGCGTTCACCTGGGCTCAGAAATCTGGTGCGCGAAACCAACCTGACCGCGCACGATTTCGTCCTGCCGTTCTTCATCAGCGACAAAATCGACAAACGGCGGGCGATTCCGAGTATGCCGGGAATTTTTCAGTTCACGGTCGACGAAATTGTCGATCAAGCCAAACAAGCGCAGGACGCCGGACTTCAAGCCATTCTGCTTTTCGGAATTCCCGACAAAAAAGACGAACAAGCCAGCGGTGCCTACGCGGAAAACGGGGTCATTCAAAAGGCGTTGCGCGCGATCAAGAAAAAGTGTCCCGATCTCGTTACGATTACAGACGTTTGCCTCTGCGAATACATGAGCCACGGCCACTGCGGGGTCACCCGGATCGATGGCGAACATTTTCAGGTGTTGAATGACGAGTCGGTCGAACTCCTGGTAAAGACCGCCCTTTCGCACGCGCAAGCCGGCGCCGACATGGTCGCACCCAGCGACATGATGGACGGCCGGATCGGCGCGATTCGGGAAGCGCTCGATGCCGGCGGATTTGCCGATACCGGAATCATGAGTTACGCGGCGAAATTCGCGTCGGTATTTTACGGACCGTTTCGTGACGCAGCTGAAAGCCCGCCGCAATTCGGTGATCGTCGCACCTATCAAATGGACAGTGCGAACGCCGCCGAAGCGTTGCGGGAAGTCGCCCTCGATGTCGGTGAAGGCGCCGACATTATTATGATTAAGCCGGCCCTTCCCTACCTCGACATTCTTTGGCGCGCTCGCGAACGATTTGGCAAACCGATGGCGGTTTATCATGTCAGCGGCGAATTCGCGATGGTTAAAGCCGCCGTCGAAAAGAAGGTCTTCGAAGAACGCGCAGCGGTTTTGGAGATCATGACTTCGATCAAACGGGCCGGCGCCGACATCATCGTCACCTATTGGGCGCACGAATTGGCGGGATGGCTCAACTCCTGAATCGCAGTGGCGGGGAAACGGCGGCGCATGCGCGCCTAAAACGGCTCGCTCTCATTTGGGCGCAACAAAATGGCTACTCGGCCTGCGGGCTTGAGGTCACTCTGCCAAAATGTCGTTACCGGGCGGACCTCGCAGCGTATCGTCCCGATGGACGACAATCCGGTGTCACCGCGATTTTTGAATGCAAACAGGCCCTGGTCGATCTTCGTCGGGACAACGGATCCACTTCCACGACGACCCGAACATTGGATAAAGTTCATGAACGCCGTGAAGTTTTGGAGCGAAATTTGCGGGTGCATTATCCGGCTTTGCGCGCAGGCGATACGCTTTTTGCCGAATTCGATTCCCATAACTTCGAAGGAATCGACCACCGTGGCTACCAACAAGTGGTTCGTCAGCTGCGAGCTCTGCAAAATCGACTGTTCGACGGCACCAAGTTTGAAACGTTAGTCCGTTATCGCTGCGCCAATCTGTTCTTTTTGGTTTTGCCTAACGAATTGTTTCGCGAACCGGAAATTCCGATTGGTTGGGGCGCACTGATTGAATCCAACGACGAGCTGATTCTGGCGCGCAAACCGATCTGGTACGAGACCGATAAGGAAAACCAGATCTCTTTTCTTCAACGGATCGCCCGAGCCGGCACTCGATCGTTGAACCGGACTCTCGATATCAGCTTCGATATGGTCGCCCGAAATCGCAGCTGACCTTAAGTCTGCTCCACCAGCGAATTTCGGCCGGTCATGGTTCGACTTCGCGCACCACAAGTTTCCAATTAAGCGGGCAAAAGCAGATTTTTGCCTGTCATTTCAGAAGGCTTATCCATTCCGAGCAAAAACAGCAGGGTCGGCGCGACATCGGCGAGGATCCCATCCTCGCATCGAAAACGAGACGCATCTTTACCGACGTAAATAAAGTGAACAAGATTCGTTGTGTGAGCGGTGTTGGGCGAGCCGTCAGGATTGCGCATCAGTTCGCAATTGCCGTGATCGGCCGTGACAATGGCTTTTCCATCAAGCTCGAGCAGGCGAGGTATAATCTTGGCGCAACACTGGTCGACCGTTTCGACGGCTTTGATCGCCGCCTCAACCACGCCGCTGTGGCCGACCATGTCGGCATTGGCGAAGTTCAAAATCACCAGATCGACCTGGTCGAGGCGTTTCAGCAATTCGTCGGTGACTTCAAACGCGCTCATTTCTGGTTTGAGATCGTAAGTGGCGACTTTCGGCGACGGCACGAGCACGCGCTCCTCGCCTGGAAACGGTTTCTCAACGCCTCCATTAAAAAAATAAGTCACGTGAGCGTACTTCTCCGTCTCGGCGATGCGAAGTTGAGTCTTGCCGGCTTTGCTCACCACTTCGCCAAGAATGTTTTTCAGCTTTTCGGGCGGGAAAATGAATGGGGACGGATAACGAACATCGTATTGCGTAAGCGAAGTAAATTTTACCTGTGGCCAAACTTCACGATCAAAGCCATCGAAGTCATGGAATAGAAACGCCTGGGTGAGCTGGCGAGCCCGATCGGCCCGAAAGTTAAAAAACAAAAGAACGTCGCCGTCTCGAACCCGTTGTTCGTTGGGGTGAGAAAAGATCAGCGGCGGCATGAACTCGTCGGTCTTCCCGGCTTTGTAGTGCCGATCTAACGCTTGTGACGGCGAATCTTTGCAAACTTCGCCGCGCCCCAGAACGATCGCGTCCCAGGCTTTCTTTGTCCGGTCCCAGCGGTGGTCGCGATCCATCGCAAAGTAGCGGCCAATCACCGTGACAATTTGGGCGCCGCTCGGACGGAGCTTTTCTTCGCAGACTTTCAGATATTCGCGACCGCCGGTGGGCGAGGAATCCCGGCCATCGGTGAATGCGTGCACAAAAATTTCATTCACCCCGGACGCCTTGGCCTGGTTGGCGAGGGCGATCATATGTTCGTAATGACTATGGACGCCCCCGTCCGAAACCAAGCCTAACAAGTGCAGCCGGTGTCCGCGGGCCGCGGCAAACGTCTCCTGCGCGACGCGATTGGTTTTCAATTCACCCGCGGCAATTGCTTCGTTAATCCGGGTCAAATCCTGAAAAACAATTCGCCCGGCGCCGAGATTGAGATGACCGACTTCCGAATTGCCCATTTGCCCCTCCGGCAACCCCACATCCCGCCCGCTCGCGCTCAGTTTGCTGCCGGGATAATCTCGATAAAGTTGATCGTGAAAGGGTGTATGCGCCAGAAGAGTCGCGTCGCCATTCTGTTTCGCCCTTGCTTTGCCATCCGGGTTAATCCCCCAGCCATCCCGGATAATGAGCACAACCGGCGCAGCCATGACGCACTTTGCCGACGATTAGGAACGCCGACAAGGGCTTTCGTGGCGATCGCAAGTTTGACAATCATGAAAGCTCCTTCTACATCGCGCTCGTGAAGTGGCGTAATCAATTACTCGCCCTTTTGTGTCTATTGGCATTTGCCGGGCTGGGCGTGCTCTACTTTCAACACTGGGTAGTACAACGATCGTTCGGAATAATTTTTATTATCGGCGAGGGTCTCGGACCGGAACGGATTGCCCTGACTCGCGGTTTTCTTGGCGGAGCTGACGCCCATCTGACCCTCGACACTATGCCGCACACCGCGTTGGTTAAGAATTTCTCCAAAGACTTCGCCGTTGCCGATCAAGCGGCGGCTGCCACCGCCCTGGCAACTGGAACCAAGGTCAACAACCGCGCCGTTTCGATCGAATCAAATGGCAAATCGATTTCGACGATCATCGAGCTGGCGCGCGATCGCGGAAGGGCAACCGGTTTGATCAGTGATAGGAATTTAACGAACCCCACATGCGCGGCGTTTTATGCACATTCAAATAACCCGGGAGACACCGATCAAATGGCGCAGCAGTTTGCGGAGGGCGGCAAGATCGACATCGGGCTCGGCACAAGCGCGACGGAATTTCTTCCTGAAACAAAACACGGGCATCGCCAGGACCGCCGCGATCTTTTGCTGGAAATGCGCGGCAATGGTTTCGACGTGGTGCGCACCCGTGCCGAGCTGGAGGCCATCCCACCCTGGCAACACACGAAATTGTTCGGCGCGTTTAGTGATAATGATGCCGGCCGGGGTTCCAATCAAAACTGGAGCGACGAACCCAGTCTGTCCGACATGGTGCGTCGCGCGATCGAGCTATTGCAATTTAATCAGCGCGGTTACGTGCTGGTCGTTGACGCTTCCCGAATGCGGGAAGCGGCCGAAACGAACAACGCCGAAAAGACATTGACCGAAACCGCGGAGTTCGATCGCGCGGTAGCGACAGCACATCGTTATGCCGGCGGGAGATCGACTATTATGGTCTGCGGCGATGTTGCTATCGGCGGATTACACGCGAATGGATATCCGTTTCGCAAGGACAGCGGAATTGCCCTGCTTGGGCTAAATCCGGCAGGCCAGCCGTGGTTAACCTGGGCGACCGGTCCAAAAGGAACGCAATGGTACGGGGCGTCAAAACTGCCGCAGAATGAACCATCGCCAGGCATCGTCGGCGCCCCAAAAGATCAGTCTCAGCCGGCTGCATTTTACGCGCCGTCCGCTCTGCCCACCGTCGAAGATGTCGTCGCGTTTGGATCAGGTCGCGGAACCGAAGCGTTGCAAGGAACAATCGACAACACGGAAATTTTCAAAATTCTAAGCGACGAACTTTGATTGGATGGTACGCAAAAAACCCATCCACCGTGGCGATGGATGGGTTTTGCTTAAAGAAAACGTGTTACTCGCTGATCTGCGGCACAAACACAAACGGAGGCGGATCAGGAAGGGTTGGAGGCGGGCCTTCTGCTGGAGGGCCTTCGGCAACTTCCTTGGCTTCCTTCGCATCCTTACCGTCACCGAAGTCTTTCGCGTCCTTACCGTCAGTCGCGCCTTCGGAGCTGCCGGCCAGCGCAGTGTTCGCAACCGTTAGATTTGGAATCGCCGTCGAATACACTCCGAGGTTGGCGATGTGGCCTGATTTCACGACGTTGAAGGTGAATTTTACATACTTCGCTTCGCTCGGACCGACCTTCAGTTTAGTGACATTTGCGGTGAGAGCTTGTCGCGCGATTTGATGCCATTGCGAGCTGGCCGTGGCGAGTTTCGAATTCGAGGTGGCGATAGTAACGGTGCCGGCGGTGTCTTTATTGGCAAACGTGATCAAATCGAAGTTTTGAATTTTGGACAGCGACAGCACGAGCTCGCTGGTTCCATCCGGCAGGGTATATCCGAAAGTGGGATGATCGGAGATGAGAGCGATTTGAGCGAGATTGTCATCGATGCGGGCTCCGGCGTTAAAACGGGCAAAGTTCCTGGCGTAAGTTGGGGACTGCTGACCAAACGATTGCAACGCCGTTATCAGAAGAACCCCGCAAGCAAATGCCCCGACCCTATAAAAGCGAAAGAAGTGTGCGCTCATAATTTCCATACCTACAAAAAGGATAATACCTCGCTCGTCCTCATTTTGGCAATACAAATTTTTGCCGGCAATGAACTTTTTTCCTAACCGGAACATCCCCCCGGCGCGCCACCCCAAAAGCACAACGGCCGGCTTTTGAGGCCGGCCGAAGGGAAAGATCGCTCGACCCCAATTAGAGGCGGCTCGCTACGCGTTGACTGGCAAATGACGAGTTGCTCGCCAACATGCCCGCCGGGGCGGCACGAAACTTTTGTGAGCCCGCATAGGCGAACAACGGGATATAGGAACTTCGGCCCGTCCGCTCCGCGCGGCAAGCGCTCCAGTTAATCGTCGGATCGAGGATGTAGGTGCCGTTGGAGGTAGTCCATTCAAGCCAGGCGTGAGTTTTTCGGCTTGTCGATGTGCGCTTTCCAATCACCAGGCGAATGTTTTCCGCCCCTCGAGCATGCATTGCATTGTAAAGAGCAACCGCTTTGCCTTTGCAATCGGCGTAGGCACCCGAGCGAACCTCTGACGGGGTTTTCCATTCCATCGAGAACCCGTAGGGGATTGCCCGCAGATTGCCGATCCAATTGTTTACCAAACCGAGCGACAGGCTTTGGTCTTTATGGCTCACCCCTGAGGTGAGGATGGGTCGGATCCGGACCATTTGGCGGTCGTAAGGGGTGGATTTGACGGTGATATAGTTGGACTGGGCGAAGGCGGAGAGGCAGGAGAGACAGAACAGGATCAAACCGACCAGACCGGCTTTGCGGAGGGTATAAGGGCGGATGCTTATTGTAATCATAGTAGTTATAATTTCCATAAGCACGGCCTGTGCCACGTTCCTGCTCTGAACTGGCTGTTGGCAACGCCCCGGAATTAGGCAGACTCCGGGTGTCCGAGTTGCCTGAGCGTGAAACCGAATCCTTCCTTTACCCACCCTGGCTTTCGTGCCGCGGCCTGGATTCTTCTGGGTGCTGCGATCACTGCCGTTTTATTGGCCCGAACGCATCTTTTGGGATTGCCCCTCGAGCGCGACGAAGGCGAGTACGCCTACCAGGGCCAGCTGTTATTACACGGAATCTGGCCCTACAAGCTTGCTTACACCATGAAACTCCCGGGCACGGCTGTCGCCTACGCCTTGATAATGTCCATTTTCGGCCAGTCAATCTCAGGCATTCACATTGGCTTGGCGTTGGTCAATCTCATTACGATTGGGTTCGTTTTTCTGCTTGGAAAAGAGCGACTGGGCGTGCTCGGCGGAATAATGAGCGCCGCCTCCTACTCGGTTCTTTCTTTGATGCCCAACGTGCTGGGCACAGCCGCCCATGCGACGCACTTTGTTGTTCTGTTTGCCGTCGCTGGCACTCTGTTTCTATCGCGTGCAGTAAATCGAGAGTCATTGCCCCGCATTTTTGCCAGCGGGTTGCTGTTCGGAATTGCGTTCTTAATGAAACAGCCAGGAGCTTTTTTTGTCTGCTTTGCCTCGTTATACCTCTTTTCTCACGATCGGAAGGCACGCCTTCGCGCCGGGCGCATTCTCTCTCGTAATTTAATTTTTATCCTGGGCGCGGCGATCCCTACCGTGATTACCGGGATGCTTTTGTGGAGCGCAGGCGTTTTCGAAAAATTTTGGTTTTGGACAGTCACGTATGCGACCCAATACGGAAGCCAGGTATCTGCCGCGGAAGGTTTCCAAATGTTTATGGGGCATTTTACCGGGGTGCTCGGGACGGCCTGGCCAATATGGCTGCTGGGATTAGTGGGACTGGTCGCACTCGCGGTTGATCGGACACTAAAAAACCAAGCATGGTTTCTAATAACGTTTGCGTTGTTTTCGGGACTAGCGGTTTGCCCCGGACTCTATTTTCGGCCGCACTACTTTATTCTTTTTCTCCCGGCATTGTCCTTGATGTGCGGATCGGCGACGTCAGCGGGTCTTGATTTATTAAGGACAAAAGCTACCGCCGTCCCCCTGATTATTCTGGGCATTGTCGCCGTAATCCTCGCGTTTCCGTTGTGGTCGGAGCGCGATTTCTTTTTCGAACTTCCCGTGCCTGAGGCCAACCGTTTAGTCAACGGCACAAATCCATTTCCCGAATCAATAAAGATCGCCGAGTACATTCGATCCCAATCAAACCCGGAAGACAAAATCGCGGTACTGGGTTCCGAGCCACAGATCTATTTCTATTCCAAACGACTTTCTGCCACCGGATACATTTACATGTATTCGCTGATGGAACCGCAGCCTTACGCCCACCAAATGCAAGAGGAGATGATCCGGGAAATTGAGCAGGCTCACCCTCGATTTCTCGTCCTGGTTGTAATGAGTAAGTCCTGGTTAGCGGGACCGAATTCAGATCAGACGATCTTTAAATGGGCGGACAGCTATTGTGAATCCGATTATGAGGAAGTCGGTTTAATGAATATTTCCGATAACGGGACGGATTATTATTTTTCGAACATGAGCGTGGGAGTGACGCCTGCGCCCGATCACATTGTGATTTATCGCCGAAAGACGTAGTTCATGGTGCGAACAATTTTCGGGCACTTTGATTTGCCCTGGACGATGCTGATTATTCGCACATTGAGCGTCACACTGTTTTTCGTGAGCGCCTGTTTGTATTTGATTCGCGCCTTTCGAGCGGAATCCGGATTGACAACCAACTCGTTAGAAGTTGACGCTCAGTGAAAACCTCAGAGGCGCTCGCTGGCATTCGGCAACACTGGCCATTTGCGATTGTAGCCCTCGTTGGCGCGGTCCTAATCTTCACAAATCTGGGCATGGATTATTTGTGGGAAGACGAAGGCGATACCGCCGCGCTTGCCTCGAACATTCTCAAGTTCGGAGTCCCAAAAGCTTGGGACGGCGCCGCATTTATCGATTCCGACCACGGCGCCCGGCTGAATCGCGATCTCATCATGATCACTCACCCGTGGGTCCAGTACTACCTGACCGCTGGCTCCTTCGTCCTTTTCGGGCAAAACACATTTGCCGCTCGATTTCCATTCGCGATCGCAAGCTGGATGTCGATCTTGCTTGTTTACCTTTTTCTTTGGCGATTAACGGAAAGTCGCCGAATCGCGTTCACCGCTGCCGCTCTGCTCGTTCTTTCCGTTCAATTTTTACTTTACGCCAGACAATGCCGCTATTGCTCGCTCAACATGCTGCTGGTTGTCTGGTTGTTTTGGGTTTTTTTCGAAATGAAATCCGCGCGCAACTGCGCGTTGTTTGTTCTCGTTTCGGTTCTTCTCTTCCATACGCACCCATATGGAATTGCGCCGGTCGTTGCGCTGGGTGTTTTGAGTTTCATTTATCGGCCGTTCAAGCCGCAACGGCGCTGGATCTGGTTCGCGGCGCCGGCAATCGCCCTTCTCACTTTGCCCTGGATCGCCATATCGTCACTTTTCTCTACCGGAGTCGCGCTCAACACCAGTGTCCCCCAAACGCTGGGCGATGTTTTCGAACGCTGCTTTCAGGCATTTATCGAAGCGACTTCGGTAACGCCCTTGATCGGTACCGGTCTGCTTTTTCTCGGAGCAGGGTTGATTCATTGGAAACGCAAAAATTCGGAGCAACCGCGGCAGACGGATATCACACCTGGTATGTTTCTAGAGGCCAATGAGCGCTCGATCTTACTCGGTGTTATGGCAGCGATCGTTCTCTGCGGTTTGGCTACAGCGATGACCCAATCAAGCGACGCCCTTTGGCTTGCCGGGATGCGCTTCGCTTCACCTGTCCTTCCGTTGGCCGCGATGGCCGCAGCAATAGTGATCGTTAAAACGAGTCGTGGAAACAGAGTTGTTTGGGTTGCGCTTGTGCTCGTTTTCGGATTTACCAAGATCGCGCAGCTGACGCCATGGGTGGCTTGGAACCCGGGCGGTGTCATTCGCTGCGGAAAATATTCGGTAGGCACTCACGTACCCGTCAGGGTCATCGATCGCGTGCTCGGGTCCGGCATCGCGAAATATGTCCGCGACTTGTGGCGAAAAAATCCCGGAACGGTTGCAACAACCTGCAACTTTCTTCGCGCGAACGCCCGATCCGGGGATGTTCTAATTCTAAACTACGGATGGGAGCCGACCTACTTTTATACACGACTGCCCCAGGCGTTGGGCATTCTGCCACAATATCCTGTCTACCAACGAGCCCGCGAACTCGGGCTGCCGGAATTCGTTTTCGGCGTTGACCATGTTCGGTGGATTGTCTGGCGGTCAGCCTGGGAAACTGCACCTGGTTACGCGATGGACGACGTCGCCCGTGAGATCGTCGGGCGCGGCGGTAAAATCACGATCGTTCTCGAGACAGAGGAAACCGTTTTCGAAAATAGCCCGGACATTCATCACCATCGTTTTTCCGACGGTTCCTATTTATTTCCTCGAACCCAGACCTTTCCGGCTTCGCGCATCGCGCGCGTCGACTGGCCGGGGGATTGAGTTATTTTCTGGCCACAGCCAATAAGGCCACCCCAAACGGAAAGGAGATTCCGCGCAGTAATCGTAATTCGAGAGTCATAATTTGGGCGAATACCCGTTGCAAAAATGAGGTGTTCTTCGCCTCAAAATCGCGCCCCATCTCCGACCGACCAAACGTCCGCGCTGCGACTGCTAATGGAAATAGAAAGCTCGTCCAATAGGTTAAACGCCGAATAGTCAGATGCCGATCGAGAAGCAGTTTGCGGATCTCGGCCTTTCTAAAACGCCGCGCCGTCATTACGGCGTCGTCGTGAGCGCTGTGTAAAAATCGAAACGCCGGAACATTGACGACGAGCACACCACCGGGACGAAGGACCCGGAGCATCTCGCGAATGGCGGCTGCGACGTCGCTGACCCATTCGTGATAAAGAACACTCGAGCAAATCACCGCGTCGAAAGAGGCATCGGCAAAAGGCAACGCGCAGATGTCTGCCTGTCGCACATTATCCAGGCCGCGCTCGCCGCAGAATGCAACCGCCTCGGGCGCCAAATCGATTCCCACATTTTCTTGCGGATTCCCGAGGCGCTGGAGAATCGCGCCGGTGCCGCAGCCGGCATCGAGAATCTTTTTGTTACGCCAATCCGGCAACTCCGCTTCCAACGCTTGGAAAATTAAACGATGTAACGCGTGGTACCACCAGTGCGTCTCCTCAACGCGAAACATTGTCGCATATTCATTTGTCTCCATCGCTTCCCAAATCCGCGCGTTTCACATAGCGAATTACGTACTGCGGTGTCCCGGTCTGATCGAGATAAAGCCGGCCGAGATATTCGCCGACCAAGCCGAGAATCATGAGCTGGATGCCTGCGAGGAGCACGATAGATCCCAGCACGGTCGGTATGCCATGCGTTACATTCGGTGTAATCCAAAGTCGGTCGATCAAAATCGCCACAAGGGCCACGACACTTAGACAAGAGGTTAGCAGGCCGACATAGATGGAAAGCCGCAACGGCTTGATCGAGAAATTTAAAAACATGTTGAGCCACAACCTGACCAAGCTTCGAAAGGTGTATCGCGAAGGGCCGTTCGCGCTCGCCCGATGCTCAACCGGCACCTGGCCAATATTTCGCGTCACACGATAAATCAAACCGTCGGTGTATGGGTACGGTCCGCGATATTTTGTTATCTCGTTTACCACGAATCGATTCATCACCTTGAAGCTGGACAGATAAAGGTCTTCCGGCTTATGGAGCATAATGGTCGCGATCCGATCGTTGAACCAGCTTCCGAAGTTTCTGAAGGTTGAATGTTGCTTCTCGATGTAGTGACCGTAAACGACGTCGTAATTCTTCCGTTTCAATTCCTCCAACATTCTCACCACTTCCTCCGGCGGATTCTGCCCGTCGTCGTCGAGAACCGCGATGTAGCGACCGCGCGCTTGTTTGAATCCGGCTAAGACGGCATTGTGCTCGCCAAAATTGCGGCTCAAATGCACCACCGACACCGTTTGGGGAAACTTTTCGGCAAGCTTTAGGCAGACAGCTTCGCTGTCGTCTTCCGAACCGTCATTGACCAGGACGACTTCGAACGCTGTCGATTCAAAAACCTTCGTAATCCGCTCAACCAACGGCCCGATCGTGCCACTACCGTTGTAAACCGGGATCACCAGCGATAAATCGGGAATTGTCTCCTCGGGCATTGCGGGTTGGCAGGTCTAGAGCCGGCTGATTCTGCAAAAAAAGAGCGAAAAGTTATAGAAAATCTTTTTGATCGCGCCCTACAATTCGAAGGTGCTGTCGGACCAAAACATTTTCGCCGGCGCCGACGTCCTGGTCACCGGCGGTCTCGGGTTTATCGGATCGGCCCTGGTGCGCCGACTCGTCGGCCTGGGCGCCAAAGTCACTCTCGTGGACAGCCTAATTCCGGAATACGGAGGAAACCTTTTCAACATCCATGACATCCGGGACCGGGTAAATGTTGACCTGACTGACGTTCGAGACGCCGTGGCGATGTCGAATTTGATCAAGAACCGCCAATTTCTCTTCAATCTTGCCGGCCAAACCAGTCATTTGGATTCCATGACCGATCCCTTGACCGATTTGAACATTAACGCAGCGGCACAACTGCAAATCTTGGAGGCTTGTCGATTGCACAATCGCGATTTGAAAATCGTTTTTGCCAGCACCCGGCAGGTTTATGGTCGCCCAAAATATCTTCCGGTAGACGAAAATCATCCCATCAGTCCGGTTGATGTAAACGGTATCAACAAACTAGCCGGCGAATGGTACCATTTGCTCTACAATGACGTTTACGGAATTCGCGCTTGCGCGTTGCGCCTGACCAATACCTACGGGCCCGGAATGCGAGTGAAAGACGCGCGCCAAACCTTTCTGGGGATTTGGATCCGGAGATTGATCGAGAAGAAGCCGATCCAGGTTTTTGGCACTGGCGAGCAGCGGCGCGATTTTAATTTTGTGAGCGATGTAGTGGCCGCGCTTTTATCCGCTGCAGCGAGCGACGCATCCCCGGGTCAAATTTTCAATCTCGGTCACCGCGAACAGGTGAGTTTGAAGGAACTGGCGGAATTACTTGTTCGGATGAATGGCGGCGGTCGTTACGAAGTGGTCCCATTCCCGGAAGATCGAAAGCCGATTGATATTGGCGACTATTATGCGGACTTCCGAAAGATCGAGACTCAGCTTGGCTGGTCTCCACAAGTGACATTGGCAAGCGGACTCGAAGAGACCCTTCGATATTATCGACAGCACCACGCCCATTATTGGGAGTAATCCGTAATCTGCCTTAACGGTTTTGGTCAGGCCGAGCTGCTTTTTCCATCTCGCGGGCAGCCTCTTCTTTTTTCCCCTGCTGTTGTAAAGCGACACCCAGATTGTGATGGGCGTTGGGATCGTTCGGTCGAAGTCTGACTGCCTGGCGGTAATGGTTGATTGCACCGTCAACGTCGTCTTTGAGCATCAGGGCATTGCCGAGAACGACATGCGCGTCCGCGTCCGTCGGCTGAAGTTTCAGCGCTCGCCCGCACAGGTCAATCGCTTTATCCACATCGCCTTTCTGCAGCACCGCGCTCCCAAGATTGTAAAGGGCTTCCGGATAATCCGGATGCAGCTCGAGCGACTGTTTATATTTTTTGATCGCATCGTCGATCTCGCCCTTGTCGAACTGAACAACTCCCAAATTGTTGTAGGCCATCCAAGAGCGCGGATCTTTCTCGATTGTGGTTCGCCAAAGCGTCTCGATATCTCGATAGGTGCTGCTCTGTCGAGACGTTAACAGGCATAAACAGACCAGAATCCCGCACGCTCCAGTCCATCCCATCCACCGCACTTTTCCCATTCGTCCGACGAAAGTAGCGAAGCTTGCGGAGGCGAGGGCAATCGGTCCGATGCAAGCGAGATATTGGTAATGGTCGGCCACGAAGGAGTACCGAAACGTGTAGAGCATAATAAAACCGAGCAGCGGGCTGAGCGTGGCCAGAAAAAATAGGAAGGCAACTTCAACGCCTCGCCCAAACCAACGCCGCCCATAATAAATCACTGCAGCGGCTGCGAGGGCGGCGATCAGTCCCAGATAGGCGAGCGGATTCGTGACGTCGACTTGCCAACGTGGATAGATAAAGGTCAGGTCCGATGGCCAGAATATCTTACTGAGATAAAACCAAACCGCGCGACTGGCGATCAGTAACCGTTCGATTGGGCCCAGGGCGACCAGAACGCGCGTTCCTTGATGGTATTTCTCCCACCAAATCGCCAGAAGACCAACGCCAAGTGCGAGCACCACAAACGGAAAAACTTTCAAAAGTTCCCGACCGCCGATCGGTTTACCTTTCAACCACAAGATCAAAATCAACGCCGCGGGCAGGGTGCACGCTGTCGCCTTAGCGAACAGCGCCATCGAGCAAAACAAAAGCGCGGCAAGATAAAAAATGCGCCGGCGCGGACGGGCTGCGTCGACATATTCAATCCAGGCGATCAGCGCCCACAAAAAGCAAAATCCCATCAGAACGTTTTTCAGCTCTGAGATCCAGGCTACGGATTCGACCTGAATCGGGTGCAAGGCAAAGATCGCCGCGGCCAACCAGCCCCCGGGAATATTCAGCCGCACAAGTATGCGCCATACCAAGAGCGCGTTGCAGACGTGGAGCGAAATACTGAGAAAGTGATACCCGGTTGGATTCAATGCCCAGAGCAGCTGTCCAAATCGCAAAACCGTGTAAGTGAGCGGGAAATATTGGGAAGGCGCATCCAGGGAAAACCAGATCCGACCCAATCCATCGGGAGCAGTCAGGAGGGGGTTGTGGGTCACATATCGATCGTCGTCCCAAAGAAATCCGCCATGCCACGCCGGCCGGTAGACCAGGAAAGTCGCGGCACTCAGCGCGATAGCAGCCAGAAATATTTTAGCACTCGAACTGTGCTTTCGGTGCATTGAATCGCAATAGATTAACCGAGACCTCGTCGGAGTTAATGGGGTCGACAAATTACGGAACTTCTCGCCTCGCCGATCGATCCTGTATTTTCTTCGTCAGGCTGGAGACATCCTCTGTCGTTGGTTCGCGCTTCCTGAATTCACCCAGCTCACGTCGGGCCCGCTTCGCCAGAGGGTCGTGCAAAGAGGCGTAACATTCGTTTCGCAACTCGAGGAATTCTCTTCGCCAGAGCACGTGCGGTTCATATGCGTGGATCGCCGCCAGCAAGTGTTGACCAGGGCGGCTGTCATCGAGGTACATGGCGAGAGCCAATCGAGTCGCCAGCCGCTCGGCTTCGTTGTTGAAAACGGAAAACGGCGAGCCTACTGCCTCAAAAAGAAAACCGGCTACAGTCCGGGACCGATCGGAATTCGCAATCGCTTCTGCTCGCTGGAGGGTTCGCTTAATCAACTCGCGGTTCGGCCAAGGCAAATCGTGCAATTGTCGAAGGCAGTCTCTCAAAAGATCAGCAGCTTCTTCCGGCCGATGTTGTCGCCACAAGAGTTCGGCCCGCACCGCGTCGGCTTCCCACGGAAAAACTTGAGAAAGACTGTCGATTAAAGAAGCGGCATTGTTGTCTCCTTCGGAGGCCAAACACTCCGCGACCATGGCTAACTGCGACAAAGTCTTTGGTTCATCGGATTGGGCGCGCCACTCGCGGAGAGCGCCCGGCAGATCTCCCGCCATGTAAGCGGCAAAAGCGCCGGCACGATGCCGTTGGGCGGAAGTGAAGTTGGGGTCGTTTTGCTCGGCCCAGCTCAGCGACTCGAACATTGAAATTCTCGCTTCGTCCACCCGATTCCAGTCGACATCCCCTCCTGCAATTTGCGGACGATCGGTGGCGGCGGCATGAGAGCTCGTGCGCAAGTTCACGAGGTTGAATCCACCGGTCACATTTACCGTGCGAGCGAACGCGAACTCAATCACAGTGCGATCGTCGGTGTTCAATGGAACCGAACTAAGATGCTGCAAGACTTCGGTAACGCTGTTGTTCCCAACATAATGTCCCAGGAACTCTTCCAGGCCAGTGCTTCGCCAGGCCGCTGACAAAGCGGTCTTGAAAGGTTCCTCCGCAAGACGCGCGCGCAGGGCAGGCACGTCATACTTGACCGGCTGGCGTGAGGCCATGAGCAGAAGGTCGCCTCCGGCCGTCTGCCACGATTCAATGTTTGGGAAAACCGAGCCGAGGGTGCTGTAGAAAATCTCCATCGTGCGCTGATCAATTTCGTAGGCCTGGACCCACTGAAAAAATATGCCGCCGTCGCGGAGGCATCGATCGACGGACTGATAGTATTCGCGGGTAAAAAGCCCCGCCACTCCGGCGCGGTATGGATTCGAGGGCTCCGAAACAATGATATCGTATTTTTCGCGGGTGGTGAGGAGCACCTCGCGAGCGTCGCCAATCGTCAGATGCAGCTTGGGATTTTGAAGAGCGTTCCGGTTCACCGGCGCGCACCGCTCTGCCACGGTCACAATGGCGGGCTCAAGTTCCACTACATCGACCCGCTCCATGGCTGGCACGGCCGCCAACCAGCCGGCAGTGCTACCGGTACCTAAACCAACGACAAGGGCTTTGGTTGGATTTGGATGCAACACCGCGCCAATCATCCCGCTCATGATCTGCGTTCCAGCATCGCCGGTGGCATTGCCGTCCGTCCGGCCGTTCACAATAAACGCGAGACCTCGAGCCGCCGCCAAGGCGACGCTACTTTCAATGCCGTCGGCTTGCCAAATTGTGCGACGCCGGATTGCCTGGACGATTTCTCGCATTTCGTTGGGTGATCCCTGGAATACTGCCAAGCGGCCTACGCCAATTTCGCTATGACGCCAAAATGCGGTTGGTCCAATGGCTGCCAGCAGCCAGAGTGCAGCGATTGCGATGCTGTTTGGAATCAGCGCGATTTTCCAATTGGAAACGTCGCGCCGGACGGCAAGAATGGCCGCGATCGCTCCGAGGACAGCTAGAAGAACGGTTGCGATCTTCCAAACCCCCGGGGCGGAGAAGATCGGCATCAAGCCAAAGCCGCCAGCCAAAGACCCGATGAGCGCACCCGCGGTGTTCCACGCGTAAGCCGCCCCAGTTTGAAAGCCGACCAACTTGGTACCTTTGCCGAGGAGTGCAATTAACGCCGGAAACTGAAGACCGGCGATAAACGCAGCTGGAAAAATTACGATAAGACACAGCGTAACCCAGGCCAGCACATGACCTTCGAAGCCGATTGTCCCGAGCGGGCGGAGAAGCATTGCGGCCATCGCGATCCGATCTCCAAGCGCGTATGGCAACGCCATGAAAAACGCTTCGGCTGCACAACTTATGGCAAAGAACTGCAGTGACGCCGAATGCCTTTCCCTAAAAAAAAGGCCGTAGGCAATGCCGCCGAAGCCGATTCCTAAAAGCGCCACCGCGAGGATCAGGCCAAAAGAGAACGTCGATCCGCCCAACAGGGGTGCCAACATTCGGTACCAAACAAGTTCCATCAGAAAAAATGCGAAGCCGACTATCGCTGCGGCAGCAAGTACGAATCGTGGATTGACCGCGGCAGCCAGCGATTTTTCCGGAGGCGCAGACCTTTTTTCGACCACCGCTTTGACGTCGACGTTCCGACGCGAAAGTTGAAAAGCGAGAAACGCAATCGCAATATTCACGAGGGCGGCTGACCAAAGCGTTATTCGATTGCCGAAGTTTTCGAAAAAATAAAACGTTCCGGCAAGCGCACCCCCGACCGCGCCCAGTGTGTTCGCGCCGTAGATAAAGCCAATCGAACGTCGTTCGGAATCGTCGCGCGCGACAACGGCGCGCGCCGCAGCCGGCAAGGTGCCGCCCATCAGGAAGGTTGGCGTCGCAAGAATAAATGCGGCGAAAAGCAAGCGCACAACGGTGCCTCCGAAAAGTCCCAGCACCTCCGTCCCGCCGATGGCGATATAAAGATACCTGACCGCCCAGATGAGGAGCAGCGAAGCAGCCGCACTCACCGCGATTAGAAATTCCAACTTGGCGTAGAAACGCAGCGGCTGTGCGATTCGTTCCGAACGTCGCCCGAGAATAATTCCGCCGATTCCAAGCCCGGCCATAAAGACGCCGATCACGGCGGCGGTCGCAGCGGTTGACGCGCCAAAGATCAATCGGAATTCACGCAACCACGTCGTCTGATAGATGAGGGCACAGAATCCGGAACCGAAAAGCAGGAGCGCAATTAAACGGGGCCGTGAAGTCATAAGGGCGCGTTTTGTTCGCAGGGAGTTTTATTGACGCCTGCCTGGAAAGCAAACGGCCGGGTTCCGTTCGGAACCCGGCCGCTGAATTGCTTAAGATCGAGAATCGACTAGAACCGCTTCTTGACGCCGACGTACCAGAGCCGGCCTTTGGCGTTGGTGGTACTTTCGTCGTAACCGTTTTCGAATGCGGCTGCCACAAACGGCGGCTCGGAGTCGAACACGTTATCGATACCGAAGGTGAGGGTGGTGTTGTTAAGCCAGGCTCTCCAGCCGCACGGATTGTATTCGGCGGTGGACACTGGCATCACGTTCTTGTCTTTGCCGGCCATCTTCACGTTCTTGCCCCCGTCCTTGGAGTATCCGGCAACTTCGGATTGAGCTGCAGGCGGCGGCAGGTTGAACGTGTAGTTAACGATCAAGTCGATAGTAGTCCATTCACGCACCTTGCGGGTGGAGGGCCAATTGTTACCGGGACCCTTATGGGCGATGGGCTCGAATCCTTTAGTATCCCAGTACTGGCCGACGTAGTGGAAAACAATACCGCCGTCGAGGCCTTGCATCCACGAGCCGGATGCTCCGTCGTAGAAGAGACTGGCGTACCAGCGATTATGAGTGAACGAACCGCCGCCGTTCGGGCCTTGGAAGCCGCCACCGAATTTCCCGACCACAGTCTGCCACTTGCCTCCAGGCACAGCCTCGAGGTCGACGTCAGCCATATAGGTCTCGTTCCAGGTCGCCGTAAAGGTTCCCCAATCGCCATGGCCAAGCCGGGAGGTTTCGAATATCTCCACCACTTCGAAATCCCACGCGGCGATTTTCAAGCCGCCCAAGTTTTGCGCCGGAGTAATCAGTAGTTGCAGTGCGCCAGTGCCCGGATCGCGAATAACTTGGCCTGGGAATTCAGCCTCGTGGTTGACCAGGAATTGCGGGTCCAGGGTCGTGGTGTAGTCGCGCAGATCGATGTGAATATAATCCGCGGACAGGGTCAATCCTTGCAATGGCGCCCACCATTTCCCTGGAGTAAGCACACCGCCGTAGGTGTACTCGTAAGCAATTTCCGGGTGTAGCTGGATACCGGCGAGCACAGCTCCTGAGAGATGCTGCTCGATCTGTTTTTCCGTAGTGAGTCCGAGTGGATCACTGATATTCGGGAACGATTGGGACACGCCACCGAACAATTCGCCCAGTGACGGAGCGTGGAACGCTTCGATATAGGCGGCCCGCAACGTTAACGACTGGTCGATCGGCTGCCAGCGAACGTCAAACTTGGGACGCTCAGTTTCACCGAAGTCACTGTAGCTCTCAAAGCGTTCGGCATACCCGAATTCCAAACTGTAGGCCCCCGGGAAATTCCACGTCGGGCCTGTCACTGGAACTCGTACTTCCCAGAAGGCGGACCAGGCGTCGCGGCTGCCGCGGGTTGCCTGGCCGTTGGTTGAGCCGGTTGTTTGGCCGGCAATGGTCAACGGATCTGGTTGATCGGAGAAGGTATTACCAAGGTGTGCGGTAC
>JAICWQ010000072.1 GCA_025934755.1 Chthoniobacterales bacterium
GGCTACTGGGAAGACATCGGAACGATTCGCGCGTTTTACGAGGCGAACCTCGATCTGACCGATATTCTGCCGGAGTACAGCTTCTTTGAGGCGGACACCCCGATTTACACTCATCCGCGATTCTTGCCCGGCAGCAAAGTCAACGGCGCGACGTTGCGGCAGGCGCTCATCTCAGACGGTTGCATCATTTCCGATGCGCACATTGAACGAAGTGTGATCGGGATTCGCAGCATTATTGAAAGCGGGGCCACCATCCGGAACAGCGTTATCATGGGCGCGGATTATTTTGAAGAAGATCGACAGCCGGGCGGGGATGTTCCGCGGATTGGTATCGGGCGCAATTGCGTGATTGATCGCGCGATCATCGACAAAAACGCGCGCATCGCCGACGGCGTGGTGGTCACGCCGGAAGGAAAGGCCGCGAACTTTGACGCGGAGAATTATTTTATTCGCGACGGCATCGTCGTTGTGCCCAAGAACGCGGTGATTCCCGCAGGGGTTTGGATCTAAGTCAGGCCTGAAACGAAGGTCCAGTCCCGTTCAGGATTGCGCCCCCTAGGCGATGGATTATCGGAAGGGGGATTTTTCAGCTGTCGAAAGCGGGCAGGACCGAAACGGTCTTTGGCTCCGATCAGCGGTGGTCGGTCATGTTAGCGAATTGGCCGCCGGTTTCCCACTTCTCCTGTTTGTCCCAGGGCATTTCGCCTTCCGCTTTAGCGTCCGGATCTTTAACCAGCGCGACGTGTTCTTTCTGAGTCGCGCAGGAAATGAGGGTTCCCGCCGCTACGAGCAAAAGGGTGCTCGCAATTGACGGCCGCAATTTACGAATTTGAGCCAGCATAAATAACAATATCTCCCGGTTGCACTTGGACGCCACGGGCCAACGTGCTGGTGATGATATCGCCGATAGCGGTGGCCGGTTCAACTGAAGAAATACGAATTTTACCAATAAAGGTGCCGTCTCGCACTATCAACATTTCGGAATGGGCCTCCACCCCGTTGCGGCCGCCCAAATTCAAAACGACAAAGTTGTAAGCCTGGTTGACGGCCAACACCGTGCCATGGACACCGACTTTGCTGCGGACGATAGCGCGTCGTTTCTTTTCATCCTCCAGCTGCGAGGAGTGCTCGCGCACGGTCTGCATTTTATCGGCGAGAAGATTTTTTTCCCGTTCCGCGCTTTCAAGCTGCTGGCGGGCATCATCCAGTTGGGCTTGTAATTCAACAGGAGACGCGGCGCCAGGATTTGGGGACCCGGGCTGCTTTTCGTCGATCTGTTTTTGTAATGCTGCGACTTGCGCTTCCTTGTCCTGAAGCTTGTTCTCCAGTTGCTTCTTTTCGTTTAGGATCTGCGCGAGCTGCTCTTCAGACGCAACCGTCTTGCCGTCCGGCTCCGCAAGTTTGGCCTGCTGTGCAGCAATCGCCGCTTCGCGCGCCTTTAGTTCGCTCTCTTTCTTGTCCCGAGCTTGTTCAAACGTTTGCCGGGCGGTGACAGCTTCGGCCGCGGTAGAACGGAGTGTTTTAACTTTCGATACGTTCAGTGCGGCAAAAACGGCCGCGACCGCGACCAGCAAAACAGAACTGCTAATCAGGGTCTTGGGAGTTGGCGCGAACGGCCCGGAGATTGAGAGCACGGATTAATTGTTTAATTATATCGTCGCCTAAATTGCAATCTCCGATTTCGTAATTCTCGTTGTTGACGGCTTGCGCAGCCTGACTTTCCGCCTATAACAATGAGCGTGGGACAACAGCATCGAGCTCGCTCAAAACGCAAGCGGCGGACGGCGTACATAAAACGCAAGAAAGCCGCGAGCCGCTCCAAACATCGCGAATCTTCCAAAGCGCGAAGCAAAAAGGAACCGGCAGCAGCTCGATAGCACGGCGCTTCCAACGCTGATGTCGCTCCCCGGCCAATGATGGCTACGGTTCGCTGTGCGTTATCTCATTGTTGACGGTCACAGTATCATTTTTGCCTGGCCAGATTTGCGTAAGCTTCAGGGCCGTCGGTCAGCTCTCGCGCGCGAAGCGTTAATCAAGCAGCTCCGCAATTATCAGGACTGGAGCGGCGTTAACGTCGTCGTGGTCTTCGATGGCACTGGATCACGAATCAGCTCAACGGCCGACCCCCACGATATTCAGATCTTCTACGCTCGCCGGGGCCAGTCGGCCGACTCGATCATCGAGCGATTGGCGTGCAAATACGCGAAACGTTTCCCGATCACGGTCGCAACCTCCGACTTGATGGAAATGGAAACCGTGAATGCGTGCGGTGCGGCAGGGATCTCGCCGGACGGTTTGCGTCAACTTCTTAAGACAGCGCGGAAATCGTGATCAGGCGGCCCCAGCGAGGAGGGCTTGACCATTGGACGCAATGCGCTTGCGCTGCTGGCAGGTGGCCAGGACTCGAGCCAGGACGCAGTAAAGCTGCTCGATCGGAAGATTTTTGCTCACGTAACCGTTGGCTCCGGCGTGAAGCGCGGCGTGCATTTGCTCCTCGTCGTAGCCAACGCCGGTGAAGACGACAATTGGCAGGGCAGGGTTCATTTCACGCATGAATGAGATCAGAGAGATGCCGTCGACCTTGGGCATTCGTAAATCGACAATGGCCACTTCGCAGTCGTGCTCTGAGAGCCAGGAAGCGGTTTGAAATCCGTCGGTCAAGGCGTGGCAGGTATGACCGCGCTGACGAAGATAAGTGACAAGGAACTTTGCGATGCCGGGGTCGTCATCGATGATCAAAAACTGGGAATATTCTCGGTTGGACGGGCTCATGTTATAATTTCCATAATCCCTAAAGCACCTCCCTTGCCAACCGTACTTGGGAAAAGGATTTCCTTTCGGCCCCAGTCGAAATCTAACCTTCTGCTCCCGAAGGACCTTTCTACAGGCCCAGCTTTTTCTCGATTGCCTTGATTCGGTCAAAAAGCCTGCCAAGTCGGTGGACCAAAGCGATCTGCCGTTTGGCGTCTGCCAGCGGGACCGCCGGCGAGCCAAACCAAGCGCCTCCCGGAAGGTCCTTTGAAATTCCGCTCTGCGCCGCGACCACCGTGTCATCGCCGATAATCAAATGACCGATTACACCGACTTGGCCGGCCATCTTCACGTTCTCACCGACACGGGTGCTTCCAGAAATCCCGGTCTGGGCGGCGATGATCGAGTTTTTCCCAATAATCACATTGTGCGCGATCTGGACAAGGTTGTCGATTTTCACTCCGTCCTGGATCCAGGTTCGTCCGAACCGGGCCCGGTCGATCGTTGTGTTGGCGCCAATCTCGACATCGTCATCAATTTGAACGATGCCGATTTGAGGAATCTTCTGATATCGCCCTTCAACGATTTCAAATCCAAATCCATCAGCGCCGATGACTGCCCCACTGTGGATGATAACGCGCGCGCCGATTTTGGTTCGCTCACGAATCGTCACGTTTGGATAAATCAAGCAGGCCTCGCCGATGACAGTTTCGGGACCGACATAACTTCCGGCACCGATCACCGTGTCGTCGCCGATGTTCGCGTTTGATTCAACGACTGCGTGTGGCTGGATGGAGACACCTTTTCCAACCTTCGCAGTCGGAGCGATAACTGACGTTGGGTGAATGCCAGGCGCAAACGTGATCGGTTTTGGGGCGAGTTTTAAGACAACCTGCTCGAAGGCTTTTGAAGGATTTGCTACTCGAATTTGGGCCGCCGCGGTTTTTTCCGAAAAATCTAGCGGAACAAAAATGGCGGAGGCCCGTGTCTTTTTCAGCCGCGCCATGTAGCGGGGGTCCGCGTAAAAGGTGACTTCGCCGGGGGCCGCTTCCAAGAGCGCGGCAGCGCCGGTGACTTTCTGGGCCGCATCGCCGTACAATTCTCCGCCACAAAGATCGGCCAGCTCTTGGAGCGTGAAGGTCACATTTTCTTTCTAAATTGTAGAGGCGTTCCTGCCAAGGGTGGCCGTCGCGTTCTCTGAATGGACTGTAGCGGCCTAAGCAGTCGAAGCGTCGAAAATGCTCTGGACGGATTTATCGAGCATGGCGTTAAACTCAGCGTCAGATTGCTGGGCGGTCAGACCTTCAACTAGCGCGCGGGAAAAGCTAGCGACGACCCCATGTTGTTTGCGCAGACGATTGTTCGCTTCTTCGCGGGAATAGCCGCCGGAGAGTGCGACTACCCTCACAACCCTGGGATGTTTAACAAAATCCGCGTAAAAGTCGTCCTGTTCGGGCAGTGTTAGCTTGAGCATGACAAACTGACCAGCTGGCAATTCGTTAAGCTTTTCAAGGATTGCGCTTTTAAGTAACTGCTCGGCTTTCGCTTTTTCCGGGCAGCGAATATCAATTTCCGGCTCGAGGATCGGCACCAAATCGGCGGACATAATCTGCTGACCGATTTCGAATTGCTGCACCACGATATCCTTAATGCCCGCTTCGTTGGCGTGTTTGATAACTGAGCGCATCTTGGTTCCGAAGATGCGGTTCGTGATGGCTTTCTCGAGCAGCGCGCCCAGCTTCGGCATGGGCTTCATCAATTGAACTCCCTCTTTCTCAACGACTAGGCCCTGATCCACTTTTAGAAACGGTACAATCCGTTTAATGTTCCAAAGATAGTCGGCGGTAGGTTGGTCTTTGATTTCTCTGTCCATTGTGTTCTCGAACAGGATTGCCCCGATTACCCGCTCCCCATTGAAAGCGGGGCTGGTTATAATACGGGTCCGCATCTGATGGACGACGGTGAACATCTCTTCATCGCTGGACCAAGCATCCTGTTGGATTCCATACTGAGCCAGCGCTTTGGGGGTGCTGCCGCCGCTTTGATCGAGCGCCGCAACAAAACCCGGGCTGGCCTTAACCTTTTGTAATTGCTCCTGGTTAACGGCTATAGATTTCATGGTGTCTCCTTCAATCAGGCGAAAAATTGGTGAGACGAAGCCTCAAATCGCAAGGCGCAAATCGCAACTCGAAAATTCGTCAATCCGTCCCGGCGCCAGTGGCCGGTAATACAACGCTAATCAGCGTACCTTTTGCGGTCGAATCGACTTCCACGCGTCCGTGATGATCGAAGACCGTGCGTTTAACAATTGGCAGGCCGAGGCCCATGCCGCGCGGCTTGGTGGTGCAGAAAGGCGAGAAAATCTTGTCCTTCAAGTCGGGGGCAATGCCGGTACCGTTGTCTCGCACTGTCACTACAACGCCCGAGGATTTTCGGCCTTCCCGGACAGGCTTTGCCGAAAGGGTGATGTGCGGTTTAGTGCGATCAGAGCTGGCCTCAGCCGCGTTTGCCACGAGGTGAGCGAAGGCTTCAGCGAGAGCGCTTTCATCGCCAAGAACGCGCGGCAAGTCGTTAGGCAGCAATGTTTCAATCTCGACTTTGCCGTTGATTCCAAATCGGGACCGCGCGATCTCCAAGGCCTTCTTCACTGAGCTCCGCACATCAATCGACTTCAGAATCAGTTCGGGCGGGTGCGCGAAATTGTTGATTTGGGTGATGATCCGGTCCAATCGATCGATTTCCTGGACGACGATCTGGTTGAATTCCTTGCGGAAATCGGCGTCATCGAAACGTTCCGGCAAAAGTTGGGCAAAGGTCTTGATTGCAACGAGGGGATTGCGGATCTCATGAGACATGCTCGCAGCGAGGTCCGTCCAAAAGACCGCCCTATCTACCAGAGCCTGTCTTTCGCGCATTGTTTCTTCGGCCGTCAGGTCGTTAATCACCGCTACCGCGCCAAGCGAAGATCCGTTGCTGGAGAGTTGTCGCGCATCCACCGACAGCGAGCGGCGAGTGCTTGCATCGATCCAGTGTTGCGCCTCTGGCGAGGTTTTGGATTCAAGCGCTTCGCGCATCAGACCGGCCAGTTTATTGCCGGCTCTTTCAATTGGCTTATTGAGCGCTTCAGCACTTGAAACTCCGAGAATTTTTTCAGCGCGCGGATTAAACCAGCGAATCTTCGCATCGTTATCAATGGCAACGATACCGGGCGAAATCGATTTGAGAACCGTTTCAGCCAGCGTTTTTTCAACGGCGGTTTCTTCGTGAAGAAGAGCATTCTCGAGAACGGTCGACACATGCTCCGCGAGGATCGTCAACTGTTCGAGATCGCGATCGTCGAACATCAGGCCGGTTATTCGATGGCCGAAAAAGATCCATCCGGCGACGTTTCCATTTGCGTAAAGAGGCGCAATTGCTTCTGCACCAAACATGTCAAGGGCACGACGCATGATGGCGCGTTGCCGCGGATCCTGCGTTTGAGGGAGATAGGCGCGAGAAATCAAATGGGCATTGACCTCAAGCCAGCGAACTAGTGCGTCTTGCTCGTTAAACTCTAGTTGATCGGTTTCAGGTAAACAATGAACGCCGCCGCGCAGACGATACGGTTCACCTTTTCGAGTTTGGGAAAAGATCCCCAACCGACTAACGCCCGCGGTCTCGGCTACTCCTTCAGCTATCGACGATAGCAACGTTGCCACGTCGCGGGGTCGACGAAGGATTCGCGGAAATCGCGACACCGACCAAGCGCGGCCGGCATCGCCGTTGGACCGCACCGGTTGATATCTCGCGGAGCGATCGAAATTCATTGTAGAGGTTTCGCGAAGCTCGCGGTTCTCTTGTAGCACTTTTTGATGATCGAAGGCTCGTTCGAGCAACGATTGAAAACGATGACGCTCTAAATCTAGTTCTTCGGCCGCGTAAATTCCGAGCTGTTCCGCTTCTCGCAGGGGTTCCGATTGCTTGACCCCGAGGGCGATGATTAAAACGTCCGACTGTTCGTTATGAATTTGTTCGAGCAAGTCGCGACATTGTTTAGCCCGCAAATCCATGACCAGCACGACGGGCCCGGTTTGTTGGAGGACGGGTTCAAGCCGATCCGGATCCGCTACGTGCCGCACCTGCGCCAACGTTCGAACGAACGCTCTGGTCTTACGCACAAGATTGGCATCTTGTGTGTATATGATCGAGAATGGAGTGGGGATCATGCGGCGGCCGCCTTGTTATCGAACCGCACCAACGGTAGCAAAATGTGAAACACCGTCCCTTTTTGCAGTTCGCTTTCGACTTCGATTTGGCCCCCGTGTTCCTGGACAATTCCGTGAACGACCGACAAACCAAGGCCGGTTCCGTAATCTTTAGTCGTGAAAAATGGATCGAACACGTGAGGAATATCTTCCGCTCGGATGCCTTCTCCCGTATCGCGAATGCTGATTAGCAAAGCTTCGGGGACCTCGCCATTACCGTTGCCCGTATTCTCACGGTTACCGTAAGCGCGCGGATTCACCCAATGCTCATCCGCTTTGATTTCGGTTGTGACGGAAAGCTCGCCCTGGGTTTTCATGGCGTCCATCGCGTTCAGGAAAAAGTTCAGGAAAACTTGCTCGAGCTGATCGGCATCACCGCGAATGGTGTCCACGTCCGCCTGCCACAACCGCTCCAACTTGATGTCCTTTTGATAGAGCCGGTGACCGACCAGGGTCAGTGCTTTCTCGAGTATTTCATGCGCGTGAAGCGGCTTGAGGATAGGTTTCGCGGGGCGGGCGAACCGAAGCAGCTGATTTACTAACGAGTCGATTCGGTCGATTTCATGTCCGATCAAGTTAGAGAAGGTATCGCGAAAATCGGAGTCCTGATAACGCTCGGGCAGGAGCTGGGCAAATGTCTTAAGAGATACGAGCGGATTCTTGATTTCGTGCGCCATCCCGGCGGAAAGAGTGCCAAGGCTCGCCAGCCGATCGCTTCGACGAATCTGCAGTTCGAGCCGCTTAATCGCCGTCACGTCGGTGAGCACCATCAGCGCGCCAAGGACTTGTCCGTCCTGGCCATGGAAAATTGAAGTGCTTGTCCGGATTATTACTTCCGCGTTGCCGGCATCAAGTGAAAGCTCTTGATCTTGCTGGCTTTCGCCCGTGGTCAAAGTTGCAACGAGGGGCTCTGCCAGATCCAACGGCAGCGCGTTGAGCGAACAGGCGAGCATCTCCTGCCGATCCAGACCGGTGATTTGTCCGGCCTCATTATTGAACACGGTGATACGCCCATCGGTGCCGGCGGCTATGACACCGGAGGTAAGGTTTTGCAGCAAAGTTTCGTTGTAGATTTTCGCATTCTGCACCGCGGTAAAGAGCTCGGCGTTTTCGATCGCGACCGCCAGTTGCCCGCACAACACCTGCAAGGCGCCTTGTTCCGGTGCGCCGTATATGCGGCCTGATTTGCGGGCCCCTAGAAGCAAAACTCCGGCAAGGTGATCGCGCGCAAAAATTCCCATTGCCAAGGCAATCTCGAGGGGTTCGAGCTGGCGAACGACCCGTTGCAACTGTGGAGTGGGACGTGATCGGTGAAGTTCCTCGATCACAATCGGCTCTCGGTTTGATTCTAATTGAGTGATGGTTGCCTGATCGCGAGTTAGTTCCAAAAACTGTCGTGAGTTCGGTTCGACCGCGGGATATTGTTGTAAGAACCCCGATTTGCTCGGCAGAAGGATGATGACACGATCTGTGCCCACAGCTTCGGCGACAGTTTGTGCGAAACGATCGAGCAAATCGCGCAGAGTAGCGACGGACGCCAAGACCTTCGCCGCCTTGCTGACGGTCGCTCGAAAGTCGAGTTGGTGTGATCCAATGAACAGACGTTCAGCTAATCGCTGAGAAATGCCACGCGCTGGTGCCATCGCGAATGCGATGACGATCGCCGCAGCGACATGCGCGATTGTATGCGCATCGGCTACTGACGACCGAAGGGCAGTGACCGTTAGCCACCAAACCAAAGCATACAACACGAGGAGATATCCGCAGAGAAGGGTGTAAGAGATTATGCGCCTTAGTAACACACCGACGTCCATTATCTTTCGGGTCGCGATCCCGTAGGCGATAATCAAGCTGAAAACGATCATCCGGAATGGTGCGAACCACATCCATTGCGATTGCGAGATGAAAAGGTCGGCAACGAATGTCACAAGCAATGCGACAGCCATGGCCGCAACGCCACCAATCAAGATGAACGCGAGCTCCACCCGTTCCCGGCCGACAGCTTTGCGGAATGCTCGCCAGTAATTGACGATTAGAACAAGAAACGCAATTACGAAGAAAATCGCGTACGCGCGAATCGCAGTTTCTCCATAAATAGGAACCGGGACTGCTCCGACGGTTGCAGGCATCTTTACGCCTGTGAGGAAAATCTTAGTCTGGCAAAATGCAATGACTGCGGCGCTGGCAATCAACCACACTCGACAACGCCGAAATAGATCGCGCCAGCTTTCCATGGGCCGGGAAATCGACAACCGCAGAAGATTCAGACCGAAAAGGTACAAAATCCCTGTCGCATTAGCCTGCCTGATCGCGAACGCCGCGAGTCCTATGCTTTTCGCTGAAAAAGCGACAGCTAAGCTGGCGAGCCACGCGCTGATAACTAATGATAGGAAAAGGAAACACTGATTTGAGGTCCGTCTTGGATTCGCATAGAAAACAGCGAGGCCAAGTCCAATTTGGACAACTATGACAATTAGCGTCGGGGCGTTGGCGTTGTTCATCACTCAGGTACGCGATCGACGATCATCGTGCTAGCACCGCCACCAAGTCCGCGAACATTAATCAGGGCGCATCGAACGTCGAACCTGCGAGGTCGGTTCGGGACAAAATCCAAATCACAGTCGGGGTCTGGCAGCTCATAATTTGCAGTTGGAGCAATCAGCCCATCCCGAATAGTCAAAGCGCACGCCGCTAATTGCAACGGTCCTCCCGCGGCCAAGGCATTTCCAGTCACACCTTTGATCGAGCTAACCGGGAGACAATAAGCTTCTTGTCCAAACACGCGTTTGATTACAGCCACTTCGATTGCATCCAGCACCGGATGCCCCGGACCGTAAGCGGAAATGTAATCGACGTCGCCAATTGTGCGTCCGGCATTTGCTAACGCCATCCTCATTGAATCCTCCAAACCAGATCCGGGATTCATCGGATCTCGATCTCGTTGTTTCGCGTACCCGACGATTTCTAAATACGGGCGCGCTTCGCGCGCTTGAGCCGCCTCAAGGTTTTCTAAGACAAACACGCCCGCCCCTTCCGAGATGACACCGGAGTCGCGATCGATATCGAAGGGACGGCTCGCCTTTTCGGGATCGCTGTTTCGAAAAGAACTTAAGTCAGCTGCAGTAAAACTTGCCATCGCTATTGGACTGATCGGGGCATCGCTGCCTCCCGCGATTGCTATATCTGCCAACCCCCCGCGAATCATTGCCGCCGCATCCGCTATGGCATCTAAACCGGATGGACACGCGGCGGAAACCGTTTTGGCATGCGCACACGCGCCGATTCGATCGGCGATGACGTTCGCCGGGCCCTGCGGAAGCGACGCTGCGCACGTTATTGGTGAAATTCGATTTGCCTTGTCATCACGAACAGCTTCAAGAGCGCGTTCCAATACATCCATCGAATTCATGCTGACGCCGATAAGAACCGGCACCGGGCTAGGCAATTCCAGCGTTCCGAAATCGAATCCCGCATCTTCCAAAGCCATCATGGATGCGGCGTAGGCTAGCTGCGTATGCCGTGCCATGCGTCTCGGCTTTAACTCTGGCTCAATGTAATCCAGTGGATCGAAGTTTTTCACTTCGCCCGCGATTCGACTTTCAAGCTTGCTTGCGTCGAATAACGTGATTGGGCCAATTCCGCTGCGACCGGTAAGTATCGAATCCCAAAACTCTTCGAGTCCAATTCCGTTAGGCGCCAGAATCCCAATTCCAGTTATGACGACGCGATTTCTTCTCATCGTCTTGGCAATTGCTGACAGGGAAATTGACCGCCCAAAAGAGCTCGAAACCTGCCGGTCGAGCAGTCCGAAAAGTTGACGGTTAAGGAATTGTTAGTCTCGGCCACGGACGAATCACCCGGGATTCTAAACGCTACATTAACTCCAGTCATTATGTTTTTTGCCGCCTGAAATCAAACGTCGTTCACCAAGTCGGTGAACTTATTCACAAGTTGCACCTTGCGTGCCAGCGCTTTCTGATTCACTTTCGCCCGGCGAATCGAGATGAGTTGCCGAATTTTTCTGCGCCCAGCGCCTCTGCGCGGCATGACCCTAGCTTCTACCGCCGCTGACGCATTATGACCGCCGGCACCGAACTGCCCCAAATTCTCGTCATCGACGACGAAATAGGACCGCGCGAAAGCTTGCGCATGCTGCTCAAGCCGAATTATCGGGTCCACACCGCTGACTGCGTTGAAGCGGGGATCAAGTTGCTGAAAGAACAAAATCCGGACACCATCGTCATGGATATCCGCATGCCGGGAGTTAGCGGTATTGAAGGCTTGCGTCAGATCAGGGAAATCGATCCCCACTTGTCCGTCATTATGCTGACCGGCTTCGGCGCTCTTGATACCGCGAAGGAGGCCCTCCGACTTGGAGCCAACGATTACATCAGCAAACCATTTGATGCTCATGAAATGCAACAGGTAATTGATCGCAACGTCGAGCGTACCCGTGCGCACCGTACGAGCGAACATGCCGCTTCCGAGATTAAGGAATTAAACAATCGCCTCCTTCAGCAACTGGCTCAGAAGGAACGCCTCGCGTCTTTGGGTCAGGCTTCGGCGGAGTTCGTTCACGATCTGGGCAATCCGCTGACTATCGTCTGGGGTTATGTCCAGTTACTCGCGAAACGTCTGGAGAAATCGGACAACTCCCAGCAGGACGCGAGCTCGGTGAAAGAGCTGAATATCATCGAACAAAACGTTCGACTTTGCCGGGAGCTCCTCACGATGTGGCAAAGCTATGGCAACGTCGAAGCGTCGCCGCCGAAGATGATTTCCGTTTCCGGCATTGTCCGCGAGGTATTGAAAGGCATTTCGCCGATGGCGAGCGAGAATGGCGTTGAACTTAAGTCCAACATTTGTGAAGACTCGTGCACACTTTTGGGAGATGCCTTGCAAATCAGCCGGGCCATCCAGAATGTGGTGGTAAACGCCGTTCAAGCGACCATTGAAAAGAAAGGGACGGTTACGGTGACTTGCGCTCAAAAGGATTTTTATGTCGATCTTCGTGTCGAAGACACCGGCGCGGGGATTCATCCGGCCCAGCTAAATCGAATCTTCGATCCGTATTTCACGACCAAGCAGGCCAAGAGCGGCACCGGGCTTGGCCTTTATATCACAAAGAAAGTTGTCGAAGACCATAGCGGTTCGATCAAAGTTGAGAGTACTTCCGGCGTCGGAACTGTTTTCACCATCCGTCTCCCACTCCAGAACGCGGAATAGCCTGTTCGGCTAAAGTCGAACATCGAGCTGGTGCGCCGCGCGGTTTAACTTGTCAGCTCGCAAACCTTTGGTTTTGCTGGATGCGTGTCATCCACATATCAAGTCGCTCCAATTTTTTTGATCAGAATGGCAGGCGTTCCCTTCGATGTCGTTAAGCCGCTTGAGACTGTGCAGACGGCCGCCGCTGCTCGTGAGCTCATCCTAAGGCGGGACGAATTCGTCGCATGCGCGGCCGAAGTCGCTTGGTTTCTTGAATCTCGAGGGCGCGAATTATCCAAAGAACTATTTCGGGCGTGGAAAAAAGTGATTCGGCATGGCTCTCTTCCTCCATCGCAACCGTCGCTCGATGTTTTTGAAAAATGCCGCGAGTGTCAATTCAAGGTCAGCCTAGCGGAGGCGCGGTTTCAGGAGTGTATTCATTCTGAACTCGCTCAAGCCCGTTCGGCGCTTCTTGAGTCGGCAGCGAAAATCTTGCCGGCTTATCTCGTGTTTGCGGACGCCGGGATGCGCGATCGTTTAGGGCACCAGCTTTCATCGGCTATTCCGCCAAGTCGTAACAAGGAAGCACGGGCCCATGAGCGACACCTTCTCTTATATTTGCAGCGGGTGTCGGCGAAGAATGACTCCTTGAGTGCCTTTGGCCCGGAAGATTGGGGGAAAGTTGGAAATGTGGAATCGGATATTCGACTTTCGCCGAAGCTTGGAATTTCCCAGCGTGAAACGTTTCTCGAACGGTGGACTGCGCATGCCGCTGCCGCTGCGATTAATAATGACCCGGATGGGAAATTGAAAATAGAGGTCCCTGCGCTTGAACCCTATGCGTTCGAAGTGGTGTGTAACGATGTTCGGAAGTGGCCGGCCAGTCCCGTGCGCGACAAGTGGTTGTCGGTTCTGCAGCCAATTGCCGAGTTACCAAACAA
>JAICWQ010000232.1 GCA_025934755.1 Chthoniobacterales bacterium
CGCGTCCGCGAATTTTTGCGCGTTTACAACCGGGAACACCGGATCGTGACGTTGCTGACGAGTCACTACATGCAAGACATCGAGGAACTGACCCACCGGGTTTTGGTGATCGATCACGGCAAGATTTTCTTTGACGGACCGCTGGACAAAATCGTTGATCGATTCGCGATATATAAAATCGTGAGCCTCACCTTCAAAGCGAATCCAAACTGCGATTTCTCGCGGTTCGGCGAGGTGATCGAGCAAACGCCGATCTCAGTGCAATTGAAAGTTCCGCGGGCAAAAGTTACCGAAACAACCCGCGAAGTTCTTCAAACCTGCGACGTGATTGACATCAACGTCCAGGAGGTGCCGGTTGAAGAAGTGATTCGCCAGCTTTTCGGCAGCGCTAGAAAATCGGCCGCGGAAGCCGGCTAAGCTCGCATCAAGGCACGTTTTAATTCGTGGCTGTAAGCCGGATTCACTTCAAAAGCTGTCACTGGCATTCCGGCAAGATCGATCTGCTCAGAATAGGGAATGCTCTCGACAAACCCGGCCGCCA
The DNA here is from genome assembly GCA_025934755.1 of Chthoniobacterales bacterium. Taxonomy (GTDB): domain Bacteria; phylum Verrucomicrobiota; class Verrucomicrobiia; order Chthoniobacterales; family UBA10450; genus AV40. The sequence goes on from JAICWQ010000232.1 coordinate 542, forward strand.
TCAAGCTGTTTAGAATGTCGGTGACGTCATCGGATTCCATTCGCACATAATCCTGGATCTCCGCCCCAAGCATCGAATTGGCGAAGCCAATCGCGCGGACCACGGACTGTTCCCGCCCGCTGAGTTTGATTGTCCGCATATGATCCGCAAAATTAGCAGCTTCCATACCGGTATCGCGCCGAGGACCCGGGAGCTATACACCCTCATCGTTGATGGTTTGGAGGACGCTTTTTTCCATTCCCTCCGAGAAAGTTGGATATCGGGGCGCCCAACTGAGGCTTCGCAATCTTGCGTTGCTTACACGCTTGTTGCTATCGCCTCGTTTTCGGTTCGGCCTCGATTTCGCGATGATTGGAAGGGGACGATTTAAACGGGTCGCAAGCCATCGATAACATTCGCCCAGCAAAATGGGCTCGTTGTCGACCAGGTTATAAATTTGCCCTGCCGATTCCCTGCTACCAAGTAACAATCGAATCGCAGCAGCAGCATCGTCACGATGGACCTGGTTCATAAAGCGGTCGTTTTCTGGATCCATCCTGGCTTCACCACTCAAAAATTTCCGCACGATTGCGGATCGGCCGGGACCATAAAGACCGCCAAGACGAATGACGGTCCCGCCGTTATCGAGAACCAAATGCTCCGACTCGCGCAAAATCTTTCCGGTTTCGTGCTGCGGTTCGGCCGAACTTTCCTCAGTCACCCAATCACCGTTGGTTTGCGCGTAAACGCTGGTGCTGCCGACGAACAGGAACTGCGCTGCTCCGAAACGGTCCCGGAGATTGCGCGCGCCGTCGAAATAAACACGCTGATACGCGTCCGCGTCTCCACCTCGTGTGCTCGCGCAATGGATGACCACGTCAACTTCCGGCTTCCACGCGGCAACATCTTTGGGATTCGAAATGTCGACAGGGTGAGCGGCATGGCCGGCGAGTGAAAGTTCTTCTGCCGATTCTGCCGACATTGTCCATGCTTCCACTTCCCAATCATCGGCGGCCAATAATTCGGCTATCGCACTCCCCAGGTAACCCGCCCCGGCGATAAGAACGCGCGGCATGATTTCGATATTAAGCCGCTGCCGCAGCAATCTCGATTTCGTCGAACATCTGTCGCTGCAGGGCGCGCACCTGGTTCAGACGAATTAATTCCAGAAGAGCAAGAAAGGTAACCACAATCTCAATTCGGGAAGCGATCTGACCGAAAAGTTCCGAGAACCGCACCGAACCGCCATTTGCAATTCGCTCCAGAATCGTTTCGATCTTGTCCGACACGCTAAACCTCTCCGCAAAAATTTCTCCCAAATCTTCCCGGGCCTCGATCCGTTTGATCACCTCCTGGAACGCGTGAATCAGCTGAAAAATTCCGACCTCGTGCAATGTCAGCGGCGCATCGGATGTTGATCCCCCGCCACCGTCGCGAACAAAAATGCGCTCCTGATCCAGCTCGCGATCGTGCAGCTGGACGGCTGCTTCCTTGAATTTTTTGTATTCGATCAGTTGCCGGATCAGATCCCAGCGCGGATCGTCCTCATCCGCGTCTTCTTCCGGCGGCTGTTGATCGAGTGGAAGCAGGCTGCGGCTTTTGAGGTAGATCAGGTTCGCCGCCATGACGACAAACTCGCCGGCGACGTCGATTTTGAGCTCCTTGAAGGCCTGAAGGTACTCAAGATATTGCCGGGTGATTCGCTCGATTGAGATTTCGTAAATGTCGATCTCGTCGCGCTTGATCAGGTAGAGGAGAAGATCGAGAGGGCCTTCGAAAATCTCGAGCTTAACTTTGTAATCCGTCTCCATGTCTCGCTGACACCATTATAAGCGCCCCGGGGCGCGTCATGTCTATAGAACACGAGACTAAACCTGCGACAAGCTCCGTCAGGAGCGGCAGCATGACGCTCCTACACGAGCTTTACGTGTTGAATTGGCCGGCGGCTACAAACATTCCGCGCCTCCGGCGCTCGTCGTGGCGCGATGCTGCGACGCCAGGCGACTTCATGCGATGCACCGAGAAGCGCCTTCGGCGCGTCATGTCTATAGAACACGAGACTAAACCTGCGACAAGCTCCGTTAGGAGCGGCAGCATAGCACTGCACGAGCTTTATGCGTTGAATTGGCCGGCGGCTACAAAACATTGCGCGCCTCCGGCTTTGCTCCTGCGTTATGGCCCGACTTCGTGCCGATGCACCCAGACGCTGTTCACGATTCCCAGCGCAAACATGATCATAAGCGCAAACGAACCGCTATA
>JAICWQ010000222.1 GCA_025934755.1 Chthoniobacterales bacterium
AAGATTTTCCTGATCCCAGTATTGAAAAACCCCTGGGCCCGACATCGGTGGCTCCAGCTTGTAACCAAAGTCGTCCGTCATCATCGATTTCACTGTTTCTACGTCCCGGTTGGAAATGGCTTTGCGAAGGCGGACGACGAACGCCTGAAAATCGACATCCTGGGGCTGACGGAGGTCGGCTTTGGCTTTCTTCTTAAGCGCAGCTTGTTTGAGTTTTTCCTTTTTCTGGTCCGGCGTTTGACAGGCTGAAAACAAAAAAGACACCGTGAGCAGGCTGATAAAGAGAACTCTCATCGGTTTAACGTCTGTCACGTTTTGACTGGGATTCAAGAGCGGACCCGCGAGAACGCTGGAGCCGGACCCGTACCGGGTGAATCAAGAAAAAGAAGTAGATCATGCTGACAAGATCGACAATCGAGGCGGACGGACTCACGACTCGACGCGCTCCATTCCTCAGTGCGGCGAAAACACTCTCGGAGGTCAGCTCGCTCGGGCGCGGGATGCTCGTATAATGACGACCGAACGCATGCAACTGGTGCGCGTCCGAGGTCGCGATCAAAGGTTTGCCGAATTTCGCGGCAACTTTCACGGCCCGGCGATTCAAATCGAAAAGTCCTTTGTGAAAATGACAAAGCTCGATCGCGTCGAAGCAATCGATCTCCTCAAGCAGCCGTTCGCCAATCGAGCCGCCGAGCTTGAAAAACGGATGGGGCGCGAAGGTAAAGATCGACGATCCACGGCGCGCTCGCAGCTGGCGGACATCGTCGAAGGTTTTTAGCGCGGTGACTTCGCCGGCATTGACGTTGAGCAAAATAATGTCCGCGCCCTGCAGGCGCACTTCCGCCGCCGGGATCAACAACATTCCCATCGCGGCCGCGTCGGAAAAGACTTCCGCTCGATCAAACACCGCGTCATGCAAGGTGATCGCGAGCACGCCGAAGCCGAGCTGCTTGGCGCGTTCCAAAAGTTGATGGGCGGAATAATCGAGAACGTCTTTCGGATCGTCCAGAGTGTGGATGTGGAGATCGATCTTGATCCAATTTTCTTTGCTCTGACTCATGCTCTTGCTCTTACACTTACTCGAAATCAATCGAGCATGAGCAAGAGTAAGAGCAAGAGGAACAGGAAGGGCTTGCGAGCTGGTATCGCTCAACTACCGTGCATTCACCTTTCAACGCTCGGGTGGTGGAATGGCAGACACGTACGTTTGAGGGGCGTATGCCGAAAGGCATGCGGGTTCAAGTCCCGCCCCGAGCACCAATTCCGCAATCACGACCCCAATAAGTTCAACGCCGAGCATTTCCGCCATGATTGCCGGCGCCGCCCAGACCATTGCCACCAAGTCCGCCCAATCCGGCGCCCATGGAAGGTTGTGCCAGCATTCCGCTTTCCATGCGCATGGGATTCATCGCCCCGCGACTCTGGGTGACAACACTGGCCTGCCCCATCGAGTGCATCGACATTACGTTTCGCCCGGCGACGGTTTGGGTTTGGGACGTAGTAAGTCGCGATTGTTGATCATTAGATTTCAGGCCGCTGATCGTCGGTCGCGATGTTTGCGACACGGATTTGCCAACTCCTGGCTTGCCACACCCGTTGGCTAATGAATGCCGGGGAAGCTGGACCCCGCTCAACCTTCGCGAATGGGGGGTCGACCTCGCAACACTGGATCGAACCGAAACACTGCGCGTGCTCCCGTTCGCACTTGTAGATTTTGAGCTCGTCGCGCGGGATGCACTTTCGCCTCCGGCGGTTTCTGAGTGCGCCGAACTGGAATTGCCGGTCGAAACGCTCTCCCCAACGCGCCCGATGTTCGGCGATGAGGCAAAAGTTTGAAGTTCACGAGCTGGCTGGAGCGTCGGAAGCGCCGGACTCGGATCGGAAACAGGTTCCTGCTCGCTGATTCCACCCATTTTATCGTGATCCAATTCCATTCTCGAAACCAGTTGCGCCGGGTCCAAAGCGAAACTCTCTGCTGTCGTCGAATCCAGGTCGCGCCTTTGATAAACGACGTCATCTTTCAGGTGGGCTCGCCGCCGAGCATATTCGAAATTGTCGGACACAAAAACCGCGCAAAACAGAGCGACCAAACTCGAAACGGCGACGAAATTGATATTGCTCCAGCCGGATGGACCAATGCCAGTATCATCCGAGTCGATCGACCGACCCGTTCGTTGATGAGGGCTGTTTTCCGGTACCGGCGGATGGATCACCTCGCCCGGCCCCGGCGTTACTCGCGGGACCAGTATAGCTGAGAGATCGACCTCAATTCTTCGAGGAGAAGGATTTCGCGTGTGGGGCGACATTCTACTTATTTGCAGCATTAAGTGTTCCGCTCCCCGGCCCTCTGTTCCCCCGCAATCGCGAGGTGAATCGGCTTAAAACAAATAGTTCGGAACTCTCCGTTCCGGTTCCTGTAGAAGTTAATGAGGGCTTTTTTAAGATGAAGACGCCCGACGTAATTCAACCAAAAAGGAAACCATAAATGCAGACCAGCCCCGCTTCGACCCGCTCAATCCACCTCTCCGTCGTCACCCTTCTTGTTTCAGCTGTCGCCGCATGGGCTTCGCCCACGGGGCCGGCCAGAATTCAGGGTATCGTCAAAGATTCCAATCAAAAGCCCGTCGCAGGGGCTGAAGTGCATATCACGGCGAAGGATGGAAGTGGTTTCCAAAAGATTGTGCGCACCGATTCGGGTGGCCAATATGGTGTAAGCCACCTGCCGGTCACTGATTACGAAGTCGTGCTCTTTGTAAACGGCCAAATCAAGGCAACGCTCGGCAATCAAAAGGTTTTCGCGAACAAGCCGACCCAGATGGATTTTAAATTGACCGGGAAATTCGCATCCGCCGCGCAGAAGAAGCACACCCATATGGTTTACGTGCCGGCGGAAACTGGAAGCAATCTAAGCGGACGATGGGTCGAAGTGGACGACAACGTCGGCGCGGCGGGAGTTCAGTCAGGCGATGTGAAGCGGCTTTCCGGCGATGCGGTCCGGAAGATGCAAGGCGGGGGAACCAACTCTGGCGGCAACTAAAACTTTCACCACAACTAAGCCGAGACGCGCGGCCGGAAGGCCGCGCGTTTTTTTATAGCCTGCTGTTGGAAGGCCGAAAGGAACTGCCCGTTGTGCATTCTGTAGAAACTAGTGAAG
>JAICWQ010000241.1 GCA_025934755.1 Chthoniobacterales bacterium
ACCATGGACGACCTCGTGATATCGGTGTAAGAACGCGCGCAGGGTACGGTCGCCACCAAAAAGTTTGACTTGAGACGTGTAGCATAACACGGCCTCGATCTTGCGACTTTCATCCTCGGGCGTGATTGGCAGAGCGGTTGAGGACCATTGAAGACGCTTCACCTCCGGGGCGTAGGATTCAATCCTAGGTCCCTTCGAGGCAACGGCGGCTCCGGCCAGAAGGAGCCCGATTCGGGGACTCGCCCAAACAGGGGAATCTCGCCATTTCCACAGGTCGCGTTTGGTGACGTAATGCGCTCGCCGGCAGAAATCTCCTTGCGCGTAAGGATCCTCGTAAAAGCGCATCCGCTCCCAGCTATTTAGGGTGAGGCCTTCCAGTAAAAAAGCCAATACAACTTCGACGTGATCGTGGTGACGCCCGACGCCCAAAGGAATAAACAGTTCCGATGACATGGAAATGACTTGTCGAGCGACGGCCCGCAAATCCCGCAACGAAGTGAATCCCTCTAAGTTCGAGGGGGTGTGAAAAACATGATGAGAACGCCGAAGTGGGGGCGTGCGCCATAGACGCTCGCGAAAATCGAGCCAATGGGGAACCGCCTTCAATACGCTTAGCGCGTTCTGGTCTTCGTTCCGGCGCGCCAAATAATCTCCGATGGCACGGAACTCGCGCGGAATCTGATCCGGTTCGGGTCCGGAGGTAAAGCAGGTCCACACTTCGACGCGCCGGCCTTTTGCCGCCTCTCGTCCGATCATGCCGCCGAGGGACAAAACGGCGTCGTCCAGATGAGGGGAAAAGACGATCACGTCAGGCGCGGCAGACATTGTTAATCCGCGCGAGAAATCAATTCGACGAGCTGATCGCAGGTGTTTGAGAATGGGTTCGCTCTTGCGAAGTCCCGCGCTCTTTGACCCATCGTGCGGAGATCTTCGCGGCCCAGCATTCGTTGAAGCGCTCGTTGCAAAAGTTTTGGAATTTCGCGTTCGGGCGCGGGCGGCAAAAGCTCTCCTCGCTCGGGCGTCATCAACTGTTCCGTCCCGTAGTTGTGGCAGGCGACGGCCGGCAGGCCCGCCGCGAACGCTTCCAGGAGAGTCAGTCCGAAACTTTCATATCGGGAGGGAAACACATACAGGTCTGCCAAGGCGAAATGCGCTTGCTTTTCCAACCCGTGGACGTATCCTGGAAAAATAATCTTCGTTTTCTTAAGATTCTGGGCACGTTTTACCAGGCTCTCTTGAAACGGCTTCGCCTGGACGTACCCCGCCGTTCCGCAAATAAGCACGTACAATCCTCGCGCTGGAAAATCTCCTCTTTTCTCCCACTCTTCCAACGCCTTCAACAAACGATCTTGGCCTTTTTCAGGCGAAATGCGGCTCAACGCGATAACGACAGCGGCGCCCTCGGGGAGACCATATTTGCGACGCAGTTCGTCTGCCCTCGCGCGAACGAGAGTCTCATCCCACATCTCTTCATTCGATCCCCATGGAATGACATGAATGTTTTCAGGCCGCGCTTCAGGGTAGGTGGCCATCAAACTCCGCTTAAGCCCTTCCGACGGCACGATCGCCCCCCGCACGTTGATCACGCTTTCTTCCTGAAGAAGAAAGGTTGTTTTAAGCACGTCGGGAAACACATAGCGCGCCGGCGAGCGATTAATGAGTCGAAAAATCTTCGCAGCAGTCACCGACGAGATCGCGTTATGAAGGAGAGCGCCGGTCACATAATCGAGTAAGTTCATGTGATGGATGCCGAATACCTTGTACCCTTTTTCCGATAATATTTTGAGCCGAAGATCATTGTTGCATAGAACCACGGTGTCCGACGGATCGTGACGAAGGACCTCAGCAAATGCCGCCCGCTCGAATTTCGTTGCGAAATTGAGCCAATCTTTCGGGCCATAGCGCAGGAAATCTTCGTAGCCCGGCGTTTCAGCGCCGAGAACTTTTGAAGACACGATTTGAAGCTGAAATCGGTTCTGCTTCTGCAGACCCTCCGCGATAGCATCGGCAATCGGCGCCGGGCCGCCTAGAGGGGCTTGACGCAGATCGTAGCCGCTGTGGGGTGCGATGAATAGAAGCTTTTTCACATCACTGTTCCGTTTCTTTTTCGAATTCGCGGCCGAGCGAACGTTTTTTAGCGCCCGCTGAAGGATCTGGCACGACCATTTGGTTTAAATGTATCCCGATCCCTTCGCTCGCACTCTTAAATTCGTCGAGAAGACTCCTAAAAGCTGATCGCACGGCCGATTTGTATCGAAGCGAAGACCAAGCGGGGCACACCGATGCCGGAGAGCAATACCGTCAGAAAATGCCCGCACGATGCGTTCGCGCGACACCGAAAGGAGTGACTGGAAAGCGATGCCGCGCGCCGACTTCCCAGAAAACCACGGCAACATAACGCGTTTACGATCTCCCTCAACAGCCACATCGTCGGTCAGGGCCTCGGCAGTAGCGATTTAGACAACCTGCCGGCGTCCACCAAGTTTCATACCTCGAAATGGCAATGGCGCACCGGACGGTTACTAA
>JAICWQ010000148.1 GCA_025934755.1 Chthoniobacterales bacterium
CGAGATCGTTACCGTAATCGATGTGGCAGGATAAATATTCTCACCCGGCGGATTAAAGGTTGGCGTCGCCACTTGATTCGGTGGCGGAGTGGGCGTGGCCGTCGGAGTTGGCGTCGGGGTTGGAGTGGGACTCGGCGACGGGGTCGCCGTCGGAGTCGGTGACGGTGTGGGAGTTGGAGTGGGTGATGATCCCGGCGCCGTGACTACGCGCGCAATCTGCCGATTTAAGCCGTCGTAATAAAAGTGCGCGTCCGTTCCGGTGCTGCTGTTCAACGCTTCGCGAAGCCGGTTCTGCGCGTCGTAAGTATAGCTGAACCCATTATAGATTTGGACGTTTCCATTCGTGTCATGCGGCACGTCGTTTGGTTGGTTCATGTTGTTGAACGTTTCCGCTGTGCCGTTCAAATTCGTGCGGTTGCCGCACCCGTCAAACTGCATCGTGTTATTAGTCTGCGGATTCGTGACAGTCCCTGTGCTCAGATTAACGGTCCCGTTCTGCGCAAACGTCGTAATCTGCTGGGTCAAATCGTAAGCGTATCCGTCGCCGTCGCTCGAATTCCCATCACGTTGCACCGCGAGAATATCGTTCACGTTGTTGTAAGCGTAATCGAATCTCTTGGTGCCGGAGGGCAGCAAACTGTGAGCAACTGCGCTGTCGCGGTTCACCTGATCAACTGTGTAGGCGGTTGATGTCCCATTTTCAAGTGAGCGGGAGGTAATGTTCCCACTTGGATCAAAAAGATAGCTAACGATCGCGTTCTGTTGTCCATCGAGCGTGATGCTCGCGACCTGATTGCGCTGGGTGTAACTGTAATCCAACATCGTGCCGCTCGGATATTGAATCGTCGAGCGATTGCCGTCAGGATCGTAGCTGTAATTAACGAACCGGTGAACATTGTCGCCGACGCCGGTCGCAGTCACCCATTCCTCCTGTGACTTCAAGGTGTTATCATCGTTGTAAGAAAACTTTATGTACGCGTCGGCATTCGAAATATCGGTCTTACGTGAAGCGGCGTCATAGATCGTCGACTGCGCACTGGTCGCGCCGTCGTTCCAGGTAAAGCCTGTTGCGCGGTTGCGGTTATCGTAAGCGAATGCCTGCGTTGCGCCGGCCCGGTTCGTGTAGGTCTGGAGATTGCCGGCGCCGTCGTGGATGTGGATCTCTGTGTTGCCATTTGGATAGGTCATCTGGCCCAAACGATTCATGTTGTCGTAATCGTAAGTATAGACGTTGTTGTTCTCGTCGGTCTGGGTGCTCAGATTTCCTGCGAAATCGTAAGTCATAGAGACCTGATCGATGGTGGTTGCGTCGCGGTGGGTCTTTTTGTGCAGCAGCCGGTTCATCGCATCGTATTGATCAAATTCGATCAGTTCGCCGTTGGCGTGCGTCTCGGTCAACTTGTTGCCATGAGCATCAAATGTGACACTGGTTGGGTGACTGAGGGCGTCAATGACTGATATTTGTCGGTCACGAACGTCGTAGGTATAAACCGTGGGATTGTTCTTGGGATCGAGGGTTGAGGTCAAGAGCCCAATGTTCGTACTGCCGTCGGCTGGTCGCGTTCCAATGTCGTAGATGTATTGAGTCGTCGCAGCGTCGGATGTTCCCGGAGCGACGTGGACTGCGACCTTCCGCCAATTAGCATCGTATTCAAACGTGGTTTGCTTGCCGCTGGGCAGTGTGGTCGAGAACGGCAGTTTCGAAGTCGTAATCTCACTGCTGGTCTCCCCGGTCGGGACATAGCTGTTGATGCTCGTGTGATTTTGGCTGTCACCAGAAAATCGCGGCGGCGTGGTGGTCGTTAAAACCCGGCCGTAATCGTCGTAGGTGTGAGTGGTTGCATGGCCCAACTCATCTGTTGTGCTCAGCAGATCGCCATATTGGTTGTAGCTGTTGGTCACAAATGTTCCGTCGGCGTGCGTGATCTTTGTGACTAAGCCTAGGCCAGCGATGGGAGTGCCGCTCGCGTCCTTGTCATACTCGTAAGTCTCCGTTGCCTGCTGTCCGGAAGCGTTCATTGGGTAAGTGACCGTTTGAAGCCGGTCTGTCCACGGGCCGCTTGTGTAGTAACTGTAGGTCGTCGTTCCCCCAGTTGCGTCTGTGTAAGAAGTCTTTAAGCCACTCGGATCGTACAAAAACGTTTCCGTTTCGTTGGTTGATGCGTCCTTCTTGCGAATGTGCGTGGTAACTTCGCCAAACCCGTTGTAGTCAAAATGTTCGTAGCCGCCGTCGGGGTAATATTTATCCGTGATCCGGTTTTGGTAGTCGCGGTTATAGGTTGTCGTATGGCCGAGCTCATCGGTTCGGCTGGCCAAGTACCAAGGGGAATGGTCGAGGTCCTGACCATAAGCCGGCCAGAACGTCTGTGAGATAAACGAGCCGTCGTCATGGGTGATCTTGGTGATTCCCCAACTGTTGGGCTGTCGGTCGTAGGTTGTGACGTGGCCGTTCGGATCGGTTACACTCTGGATAAATCCGTAGTTCTGGGTGGTATCGGGATCGCCCTGGATGTAGTTGATGGTAGTGGTGTGGCCTAGAAAATCAGTGTAGCTGGTCAGTTTCCCACCGTCCCCATTATTTAACGCGCAGCTACCGTCAATTCCCTTCTGAAGCTTAGCGTAAATAAAGCTGCGGCTCGCGCCGTCCCCGCGGTTTTCCACATAGCCGGTGCTGCCAACAGTGCGTTGTGTCACCATTTCCTGGGTGACAAAGTTTTTCTCTTTGGAGATATGATGGGTCGACCCGTTTTGATCCTGAATATACTCGTAGTTGATCTGGCGCATTAAGCCCTCAGCGCGAACGTCATCTGCACTGGTGAGGTCCTTTGAGCCGCCAGCTGATACATACGTGTAGTGGGCCGAAGTTCCGTCGCTGTAGTCAACCTGTAAAAGTTCGGTGTTGTCAGCGTTCCAGGTGTAGTTAACCCACTGGGTGAGATTCCCCTGGCTGTCGTGGGCTTCAACGCGGGAAATCACGTCAAACCCAACACTGGGGTACTGGGCTTTGTAGAGAATTTTCAAATATCGACCAGCATTGGTGACGGTATCCAATTGATAAATCGGATTATTGTACTGATCGTGGGCGACAATTATCCAACTGAGTGAGGTATTGACTCCGTAAGGATCAACCACCGCGGAAGGCAGAAAATCGGTAGTCCCTTGGCAAGTGACAACTCCGGTGCGCGGATCCTGATAGCAGATATTGTAATCGTAGGAGAAAAAGTCGGCATGACCACCGTCAGGAAAATAAATTGCGTTACCACTCACCATTTCCTGAATGCCGCTCGTGCACGATGCTGAGCCGCTAAACCGGCGGCCATCGGGGAACGAAAAGCCGCCGCTGCTCCAGCCGCTTGGTGGTATAGTCTCAAGCTTGTAATCCTTATACGAATACGTCCAGTTGCTTTTGTTCCGGCTGTTCCAGTAACGGGTCCATTTTAGCGGGTAAGCGCCCACACTTCCCGGAATTACCATATCATCTACAACTCTCATAGCATTGCCGGTCATTGGGTCCCAATTCCCCCCGTCAGTTACATTGCCATTGTAAATTCCGGCGACGCCTGTCGGATTATCTTCTCCATCCGCTTTCCCGTTACTTGGAACGAGGGCGACTATCGCGAGGATCAACCCGTACGGGGCGAGCCTTGTAATAATTTTGGCAAAACTAAGGGAAACATTTGGCGTATTTGGCATAAGAAGCGCCGATATTTGCCTAAGAATTTTCCCGATTCAACAGAAAACTATCGGATATCGATATTTTGTTTGTAACTGGCTCGAAATCAGGGACGAACTTTGGCCGGAAACGGCGGTGTTAACCGGTGGCCAGGGCGGCAGAGCCTGCCCGTAGCGAGATCAATTCTCGCGGGAGCCGAGCCGGAGTGGGTTTGCCTGCCCGTGGCGGTTGGGGTCAACCGCCGCTACCTATGCGGCTCACCGCGTCGCGGCTACATATGCTGAATGACGTTGTCGCCAAATTCGCTACATTTAATTTCGGTCGCGCCTTCCATTAATCGCGCGAAATCGTAGGTCACGCGCTTGCTCGCGATCGCGCCTTTGAGTCCTTTAATAATGAGGTCGGCCGCCTCGGTCCAACCCATGTAGCGGAACATCATTTCGCCCGAAAGAATTACCGAACCCGGATTTACTTTGTCCTGGTTTGCGTATTTCGGCGCGGTGCCGTGAGTTGCTTCGAAGACGGCGTGACCGGTGATGTAATTGATATTGCCGCCGGGCGCGATCCCGATCCCGCCGACTTGCGCTGCCAGGGCATCGCTCAAGTAATCGCCGTTCAAATTCAACGTCGCGATCACGTCGAAATCTTCCGGCCGGGTCAGCACTTGCTGAAGGGTGATGTCGGCGATCGCGTCCTTGATCACAATTCCGCCACCGGGTTTGCCCATTGGAATTTTGCACCACGGTCCGCCGTCGATCTCTTCCGCGCCGAAATAACTCTTGGCGATCTCATAGCCCCAATCCCGAAACGCGCCCTCCGTGAACTTCATGATGTTGCCCTTGTGCACGAGGGTGACGCTTTTGCGCTGGTTCATGATCGCGTAACCGATCGCGCTGTGGATCAATCGAACGCTTCCCGAACGGCTCACCGGTTTCAACCCGAGCCCGACCATCACCTCGGTTTTTTCCGGCGCGCCAACACGCTTCCAAAACTCGGCGGCTTTCTCTTTGGTCCCGAACCGGATCTTGTCGAACTCCTTTGGAAATTCTTTCGCGAAGAAATCGAGAATCTTTTGTGCTTCCGGTGTCCCGGCGGCGTACTCAATGCCAGCGTAGATGTCTTCCGTATTCTCGCGGAAAATCACCATGTTGGTTTTTTCTGGATGCTTGATGGGCGAGGGGACGCCGGCAAAGTACTGGACCGGTCGCAGACACACATAAAGATCGAGCATTTGCCGAAGGGCGACGTTGAGCGATCGAATCCCGCCACCGACCGGCGTAGTGAGCGGGCCTTTGATGCCAACCAGGTATTCGCGAAATGCTTCCACGGTGTCGTCCGGCAGCCAGCTGTCGAACTTGTCCTTGGCCGCCTGGCCGGCGAACACTTCGAACCAGGAAATTTTCTTTTTGCCGCGATACGCTTTTTCCACCGCTGCATCCATGACCCGCACGCTCGCCGCCCAGATATCGGGCCCGGTGCCGTCGCCACGAATAAACGGAATGATCGGATTATCGGGAACGTTGAGTTGCTGATCGCGAGTAATTTTTTCGCCGTTCGGCGGGGCAATGTCTTTATAGGCCATAGAGGCATTCACTGTGCCGCTAAAGTGACAGGTGACAAGTGACGAGTAAGGTCAGAGGTCACAGGTCAGAGATCAGAGATCACAAGTCCGAGGTCACAGGTCACAGGTCAGGCATCTGACCGTTGACCGCGGATTTTGAGGTTCGCAGGGCGCGAAATTCCGGGCGGCGCGCCACGGAACTTTACATCATTTTTTCGGATAAATCGTTGAACCCGAGCAATTACGTAAGTTGTCGATGAAGCGTGGCATGCCGTTGGCTTAAACCGGGCCATGCTTTTCTTCGCCCGCGCAAAAGGCGCCCGGTTCGCCGCATTTACCAGCATCGGCCCGGTCAGTTTTTTTGCGGGAATTGCTTTGCTCACAGCTTTCGTCGTCGGCGGTTCTGGATATTTAATCCGGGAACTTCACCATCAGGCTGGCGCGGCATGGTCGGCTGCTGGATTGCCGCCCGCGCTTGCGCCAGCCGTTGCTCAACCGGTTATCACAAGTGACATGCTTCGTGTCAGTTCCATCGCTCTTGGTCGCGCGCCGGTCGCGGTAGTCAACGGACAAATCGTGGGCGAAGGCGCTTCGATCATGTTAGAGACACCGGAAGGAAATGCGATCTTAGGAGTCGCGAAAGTCCGAGACGGCGCGGTCGACTTTCGTTACGCCAGCCAAACCATCTCCGTGAATTTGGGCTCATCGAAACTTCGCTAACGCAAACGAAGAATTCTCGGCGCACTGAGAGTAACAGCGCGCCGGGCTCCAGCGCTGCCGTGAAACCTGCTGCGAATAACAATTTGACGCCCGACCATTGGGCTGGCATTCGGACTCCGTCCACGCCGGAACGCTGAGGGATGTTGGGCGAAAATAGGGAAAATTCTCATGACCCTATCGGGCCTGTGGATGGCGTCACAACTTGTGAAAAACTCCGATCCACGGCGCGCTGCAGACCTTCAAATTTGATTGAACGTTATCCGCCGGAGATTGAGGCTTAGCGTTATCTTCATGGACCAGGCGGAAACCATCCTCGGTGTCCGATTCTTCAACGGCACAGTAGACGACGCTGTTGAGATGATGTCGCGCAATGGCGGATTATTGGTGGTGCCGGCCGCTCCTGCCCTGGTGAAATTGCAGACCGACGAAGACTATCGGCGCGCTCTGGTTTCGGCCGACATGGCGATCGCCGACAGCGGGGCGATGGTCTTAATTTGGAAAATGCTGACCGGTCGCCGGGTCGAGCGCATTTCCGGGTTAAAGTTTCTCAAGCATCTGATCGTTCGACTCAGTTCCCGGCCAAACGAACGGGTGCTCTGGATTGTTCCCACGGAAGCCGCGCATGAAAAAACGATCAACTGGCTGGGGCGGGTCAATCTCGCCGGTGCGGCGGATTTTTACCTTGCCCCACGTTATGGACCTGAAGTCCGCGACGATGCGCTGCTGGAAAAGATAGACAATCAGCCGCCGGCGCACGTCGTGGTGGGAATCGGCGGGGGAGTCCAGGAAAAGCTTGGCCTTTTCCTGAAGGAACATTTGCGGGCGCGTCCGGCGATTCATTGTACCGGAGCGGCTCTCGCTTTCCTTACCGGCGACCAGCCGCCAATTCCAATGTGGGCCGACCGCTTCTACCTCGGCTGGCTGCTGCGCTTGCTTCGTCAGCCGCGAGTTTTCGGTCCGCGATATTTGAGCGCGTTCAAATTGCCGGGGTTGATTTTTCGCTACAAGGCGGCTTTGCCGCCGCTGCGGAGCAGGCAGAAGAGGTCACCGGTCTGAGGTCACCGGTCAGATGTGCCAGTGACCGCTGTGGCGAAGCTCGCCGCCTTTTTGATCATTCCATTGATCATCTTTCCGATCTCTGCACAAGCAGACGCCAACTCCCGATGAATCTCGAGCGAGATGTATCCGCAATCCCTCGCGAAATCGAGGGACGACTCGGTTTCACCGTTCTCGCCGTCGCAATCGGTAAGTTTGCTGACAAAGTGTGCTTCGTAGCGCCGCTTTGCCCAGGCTTCTCTGAGATTCAGACAAATGGACCGGGACGAGCGGCGAATCTGGCTGGTTAACGCGAATCTTTCTTCGATCGGAAACAATTTGCTCAATTCGAAGACCTCCATCGCCAGAGCGTGAGCTTTCTTGTAGACATTAAGTTCTTTAGGGGAATCGATTTGCATGGAGCGAGGTTAACATTGAAAAATGTCAGGTGCCTGCATCGTTGTTGCTTCGCCATCTCCCCTGTGACCGCTGACCTGTGACCTCTTGAGATGAACATCCTCGGCCTCAACGCATACCACGGCGATTCCGCCGCCTGCCTCTTCGTCGACGGTAA
>JAICWQ010000097.1 GCA_025934755.1 Chthoniobacterales bacterium
CAACAACGATCAGCCACTCACCAAATCAGCGGGACGAACCGCCTACGGCAAAATGCTCGAAGGCGGGGTTAAGATTTTTGAATACCAGCCGACCATGATTCACGAAAAGACGATGGTGATCGACGGGCTGTTCTCGATGTTCGGCTCGTCCAACCTCGACGCGCGTTCATCTGAAATTAACGAAGAGCTCGACGTGGTTGTCTACGATCAAAATTTCGGACGCGAAATGGAATCCGTGTTCGAGAAAGATCTGACCGCGGCGCGCCAGTACACATTGGAAGACTTCAAAAAGCGCACGCTCTGGGAACGGGTCACTGAGTGGTTGATGATTCCGTTTCGGTCCCAGTTTTAGATCGTCCTGTTGGCATCTGCATGAACTCGATGGTCGTTCCGTCGGGATCGCGGACATAGACGACGCGCTTTCCCGCATTTGGACCTTCCGTGAGCCCTTGCGGCTCGCCCACCGCTTTCCAACCCGACTCGGCAATTTTTTGCAGCACCCCATCCAGATTGTCCACGGTCAGGGCGACATGCACATGACCAACATCGCATGGGCGAAGATCGACATCTCTGCGATCAGACGGCGCGGAGTATTGGAGTAATTCAATTTTGTGTCCGCCCGGCGCTTTCACCACGGCGAGTTTCAGGTCAGCGCCTTTTACTCCCGTAATTTGTTCAGGTCTTTCGCCTTTTTGATGCGCCGTGTGCGAAAATTCAAAGCCGAGAACGTCCCGCCAGAAAGCGAGCGAACGGTCGAGATTCGAAACCGTGATACCGGTATGGTCGGCGGCGATAATTCGAAAGTTCACTAGACAGGATTAGCCCGATTTTTACGAGACCCAAAACTTTCTTAGCTCTGTTCTAAGTAAATCGAATAGATCCTGTTAATCCTGTCTAATTCGTCAGCGCAGCAATGACTTTCAGTTCAATCGCGATCGGGGTTGGCAGCGCGGTTACTTCAACCGTTGTCCGCGTTGGGTTCGGTTTGCCGTCGCCGGCGAAATATTCCGCGTAAAGTTTGTTATAGATCGGAAAATCTTTTTTCATGTTGGTGAGGAACACCGTGACGTCGGCAATATCGTTCCAGCTCGCGCCCGAGTCTTCCAGAACGAGTCGGACATTTTCAAAAACCGCGTGGCACTGCTTTGCGATGTCGTAGTCAGCGCTATCGCCGTCCAAATCGAGCGTTACCCCGGGAATTTCTTTGCTGCCCCGAACGCGGGGGCCGATTCCGGAAAGAAAGAGCAAATTGCCAATCCGTTTGGCGTGCGGAAACGCCCCGACCGGCTCAGCCGCGCGTTTGCTTTCGAATGTTTCGGCCATTGATATTTGTAACCGCGGATTACGCGGATGAACACGGATTTTTTGTCGGTGCGCGACCTCCCGCTCTCAACACTCAACTCTCAACACTCAACTCTCAACTATAGTATTATCCTCCCGCGATCGCGCCCATGACGAAAAACGGTTCGTCGCCTTTGACGACGGCGTCGGGCAGGGGAATCTCGGGCGATTCGTGGGAAATATCTTCGCCACACGCAAAAAAGCGGACCAGTGGCCGGCGTTTCATCGTTCCGTGATCGCGAATCGTTCCACGCAGCATCGGATACCTTTCTTCGAGCGCGTCGAGCAACGATTTCACCGTGGCCGAGCCATTGAGATCCAGTTGCACTTCGTCGCCAACTTTGGCCAGAGTGCGGAGATGATGAGGCAGAATGACTCGAATCATGGGTTCAAAATTCGAAATCTGAATATCGAAATCCAAAACAATCCGAAATCCGAATCTTAAAAGTTCCAAACAAGGCGCGCATCAGTTTTGAATTTGCTGAATTTCTGTGCTTCGGTATTCGGATTTATCTGAGTGTTTGTGCTTCCACCGAAAGCACAGCTGGTAAATCCCGCACAATCGCGTTCCAACTGTCCCCGGCATCGCTCGATCCGTAAACTTGTCCGCCGGTCGTGCCGAAATAAACCCCGCAGGGGTCGAGTTGGTCGACCGACATCGCGTCACGGAGGACGTTCACGTAACAATCTTTTTGTGGGAGACCATTCGTAAGAACTTCCCATTCATTGCCGCCTTTTCGGCTCCGCCAGACCTGAAGCTTTCCATCGAGTGGGTAATGCTCCGAGTCGCTCTTGATTGGCACCACGTAAATCGTTTCCGGTTCGTGGGCATGAACGTCGATCGGAAATCCGAAATCGGTTGGCAGATTGCCACTCACTTCCGTCCACGAATCGCCGCCGTTATCGCTTCGCATCACATCCCAATGTTTTTGCATGAACAATGTGCTTGGCTTCGATGGATGGAGGGCCAATCGATGGACGCAATGTCCGACTTCCGCCTTCGGGTCCGGCATGAAATTCGAAACCAATCCTTTGTTGATCGGCTTCCAGGTTTTGCCGCCGTCGTCGGTGCGGAACGCACCCGCTGCGGAGATCGCAACGAATATTTGCTTCGGATTTTTTGGATTAATCAGGATCGTGTGGAGACACATTCCGCCCGCGCCCGGTTGCCAGCGGGGGCCGGTGTCGTGTTGGCGGAGCCCGGAAAGTTCGCTCCAACTTTTGCCGCCATCTGTCGATTCGAACAGCGCGGCGTCTTCCACACCGGCATAAAGGTGGTCGGGTGAATCAAGCGCCGGCTCGAGATGCCAAACGCGTTTGAATTCCCACGGATGCTGAGTGCCGTCGTACCACTGGTGCGTGCCCGGAATCCCGTCATAACGAAAATCGTTGCTCGCGCCGCCCTTTGGCATTCCGTCTGATCCGCGCAAATCTTCTTCGCTCGTTCCCGGCGTCGTCCAGGTTTTCCCGCCGTCATCCGATCGCTGAACGATTTGTCCGAACCACGCGCTCGTTTGGGACCCGTAGATCCGGTTCGGATCAACCGGGGACCCTTTCATGTGATAAATTTCCCACCCGGCAAAATGCGGCCCGTCCACTTTCCAGTCTTTGCGCTTCGCATCCGATGTGATGACGAACCCGCCTTTCCTTGTTCCAACGAGTAATCGAACTCCGCTCATATTGAAACCCTTAACTGCGGATTACGCGGATGAAAAACGGATAATTGCAGGGCGGGCCGCTCCGGCTGCCAAAAGGCAAGCGATGCGCTTGCCCTACCAATCAATGCCGGTGCCCGTTTCCGTTATGGACATGAGCAAAACGTTTCGCCGATCGCGCCTTGGCTTTCGCCGCTTCAACCTCGCGATTTCGCGGCGGCGTATCTGTGACTAGTGCCTCCAGTAAATGATGCGCGGCGTGGGCAACTTCTTCCACTGCGTGATTGAATGCGTCCTCATTGACTTTCGAAGGCTTGGTGAAACCGCTTAGCTTCCGAACGAATTGCAGCGACGACGCCCGAATCTCGTCGTTCGTCGCGGGCGGACTAAAGTTATGCAGTGTTTTAATGGCTCGGCACATCCCCGACCATCAACACTTGTGGAGCAATGATCAACTATTTGGCGATACAAACGTTTTTCGCCTCTGTGAAAAAGTGTAAGGCGTCGGCGCCCCGAAAGCTTTCGGGGCCGACGGTCGATGGTTTCATTTCGCTATACAGATATTCTTTGGTTCTGTGAAAAATTTCAAAGCCTCAACGCCTCCTTCGCGTCCAACGCCGCTGGCTTTCATGCCCCCAAAGGGGACGCGGAGATCACGGACCAGCCAGCAGTTGACCCAAACTGTGCCAGCGTGAATCTGTTCCGCGACGCGGTGGGCGCGGCCGAGGTTTTGGGTCCAGACGCTCGATGACAACCCGTAATCGACGTCGTTTGCGTAACGAATCACTTCGTCCTCGCTCTCGAATGGCGTGACCGTCACGACCGGGCCGAAAATTTCTTCGCGGTTGGTGCGGCAGGCGACGGGAAGATCGACAATGACGGTGGGCGCAAAGAAGTAGCCTTCTTTGGTGCGTTCGTTAGGCGATTCGGGCGGTTTACCGCCAAGGGCAATCTTGCCGCCTTCCTTCTGGGCGAGATCAATATAGAATTTTACTTTATCGAGCTGCGCCTTGTTCACGATCGCGCCTTGATCGGTCTTCTCGTCGAGCGGGTCGCCTTGTTTTAACTGCGAAGCTTTGTCGATGAAACGATCGACGAATTGTTTATAAATCGGTTTTTCGACGAAAATGCGCGATCCGCACAAACAAACCTGTCCCTGGTTAGCGAAAGAGGAGCGCACGCTGCCGGCGATTGCGGCGTCGAGATCGGCATCGGCGAAAACGATGTTTGGATTTTTGCCGCCAAGCTCGAGCGAAACGTTCTTGAACAACGGTGCGCACGCTTCCGCGACTTTCCTGCCGGTGACGGTCCCCCCGGTGAACGAGATTGTCGTGATCTTCGGATGCGCGGTAATTGCCGCGCCGACGTTTGGGCCAGTCCCGTGAACGACATTCAGCACGCCAGCCGGAAGTCCGGCTTCCTGGCACACGTCGCAAAGCAAGAACGCCGTCATTGGCGTCAGCTCGCTCGGTTTGGCGATCGCGGTATTTCCAACCGCAATCGCGGGCGCAATTTTCCAGCTCAATAAATAAAGCGGCAGGTTCCAGGGCGAAATCAGTCCCGCGATTCCTCGCGGCTGCCGCAGGGTATAGTTGAAGGCAACGCCATCAGTGAGGTGGGCTTCATTTTCGGTGTGCAGGATCGCGGTCGCGAAGAAACGAAAATTCCAAACTGCTCGCGGAATATCGAGGGTGCGGGCGAGGGTGATCGGTTTGCCGGTGTCGATCGATTCCGCGCGCGCGAATTTTTCCAGATCGCGCTCGATCAAATCAGCGATTCGCAACAGGAGGTGCGATCGTTCGGCGGCTGATTTCTTCGACCAATCAATGAACGCTTTTTCCGCGGCCGTGACCGCGAGTTCGATGTCCTCCTTTCCGCTGTCGGGAACTTGCGAGTAGGGCTTGCCGGTCGCGGGCTCGATGTTGTCGAGAAACCGTCTGCTGACGGGCTCGACAAACTTGCCGTTAATAAAATTTTGGATTTTAAGAAACTTAGTTTGCACTTCGCCAACCCAATAAACGTTGTAGAGGCGTTTGTGCCAAGCGCCTGTTTATTAGATCGGTGCTTGAGAACAAGCACCGCCACAACGCTCTCGAGCTTTTCGGTAGTAAGCTGAACGTGCGTCTCGTTGAGAGGGCGAAGTCCCTGCTCTCCGAGCGTTGCGTTGAGTGTCGGCAGAGCATAAAGAGCTATACAGACAACCCTTTGCCGTTCGATGACGCTGTGGGTCAGTTAGAATGGAAGCGCCGTAGGCGCGGCCTGTTTATAGAACATCGTTCACCCAAGAAGAAGAGCTCCGGCAGGAGCGACACCTTTCTCTGTCATGGCGCTCCTAAAGAAGCTTCGATCGGAAAATCACCGCCCAGGCGATAAACGGGACGCGCCTGCGGCGCTCAAAATTAATTAAACTGACCCACGGCCAGCTTTTTAAGTAGGATGATATCTGGGCAACGTCGCGAGAGATTGCATTGCGCTTGTATTGAAAGGCTTCCTGCCTTGTAATTGCGCAATGAGAAACATGAAACGTGCATTGAGTCTTGTTGCATTGGTCAGTCTTGTGCTGACCGGCGTGGCGCTGTCTGCCGATCAAAAATTTCGTGCCGACGGCACTATTCAGCGGTTGAGCGGCGACAGGTTACTAATGCGGACTTCTGCACAGGACATTGAAATTACCCGTGACGCGAAGACCAAAGTAACCGGCGAGCTCAGACGGGGCGCGGCCGCCACCGTCTTTTACGACAAAGTCGCAGGGATGCCCCATGCCACTGAAATCGTCATGGGTGGCGCGCCCAAGCCGAAATAAACGCGGTCGAAGCGCCTGTTTATTTAGTCCGGTGCTTGAGACCAAGCACCGCTACAAGCCGTGATAGTTTAAGCAGCAGCCTCAGTCCAATTCACGGCGTGGGCGCGGACGGGCTGATCGAAGCCTTTCAGGCTAACTTCGCCGAGATCCTCGAACGGAAGAGTTTTCCCCGCGCACAATTCGGCAACGACATTGGACACAAGAATTTGTTCCGCGTCAGCATGCGAACACAGCCGCGACGCGAGTTGGACCGTCACACCGAATAAGTCGTTGTGATGTTCCACCGGTTCGCCGGCGGCGACACCGGCTCGAACTTTAAATGCGCGGGCCTCCTTTTCCCGACTGTGTTTTGCGATGTCCCGCTGGACGCGAGTCGCGCATTTGACCGCGCTGGCCGCGGAGACGAATGACGCCATGATTCCATCTCCAAGGTGTTTTACTTCCCGGCCGCCGAGTTCGGCCAGAGCATCGCGCACAATCTTGTCGTGCACGGCGAGCAATTCCATCGCCGCTTCGTCACCGAATTTTTGAGTCAGGGATGTTGATCCAACAATGTCGGTAAACAAAATCGTGCGAATTCCCGGATCCCGGTCATCGGCTGCGCCGCCAGGAAGGACGACTGCGCCGGCGCGGTTTACCTCGCTTCCGCCCATAAACAGGTCGGCCACCTCTGGTTCAACCTGAATGACTTTTTCGGCCACGAGACCGTGCGCTTCGCGGTGCACTTGTTTCGCCGCCTCGGCGCTGGGCGCGTGACAAAGGCAGAAAATCTTACCGGCTTTCTCGTTGACCCAATATTTGTGATAACTGACGCCGTACTTGTCCTGCAGTTTCACATCCTGGGCATGCGCCTTGGCTACATCCTCGGCGGAAACGCCGCCGGGAATCTCATGAATGTCCATGTAAGACGGCATACGGCTTTTAGGTTAGCAGCGAAAGGCAGGAAATCTATTTCCTGCGCGTGTGCGAAATATCAATCTTCGACGGGTGGGCGAGCGTTTGGTAAACGACGCAATAGCGTTCAGTGAGTTTAAGAAGAGTCGCGATTTGTTCTTCAGTCGCGTCGGTGTCGAGATCGAAACATAACCGAATGTTTTGAAAACCGGCCGGAACGTCTTTTGAAACGGCCAGGGTTCCACGAAAATCGAGATCGCCTTCGGCGCGAACGGTTGCGTCTCGTAATGGAATCTCAAGCGAGGTGGCAACCGCTCGCAAAGTAACGCCTGCGCATCCCACCAGCGATTCGAGCAACATGTCGCCCGAGCAAACGCTCAATCCAGTTCCGCCGGTCGCCGGATGCAATCCTGCCTCGACCAGCGCTTTCCCGGTTTGGACGTTGCAGGTGACGCCTTCGCCGATTTTTCCTTCTGCGCGAAGGGTGATCATCGCCGCCTTCGGTTCCTGGCGATAACGTTCTTTGATCGGCGCCTGCAACGATTTCAAATCGGCCGCGTTCATGGAATCAGGCGGCACGCTTGGTTCCGCCCGGTTTGATGTTTTGATTCACCCGAAACAGGTTCGTTGGATCGTATTTGGCTTTGATCTCAGCGAGCCGTTGATAGTTGTCGCCATAGGTCGCCTTCACTCGATCTTCGCCTTCCTCCATCATAAAATTTACATAAGCGCCCCCGGCCGAGTAAGGATGCAGCGCGTCAAAGTAATCCTTCGTCCACTTGGTTATTTTTTCTTTGTTCGCCGGGTCGGGATCGACCCCGACCATGACCTGGGCCCAATTCGCGTCCCGATAATTCCAGGCCGTATCCGTTTTGCCGACTCGGGCCGCGGCGCCGTTGATCGGGTACATATGCATGGTTGAATGCATCGTTGGCAGCGCGTTGGCGAAACGGACATGCTGCGCGATCGCGTCGTCGCTAAGCTCATTCACGAAATCGGCCCGCCAGTACCATTGCAAGCCTGGCGGATAAATCGGATCGAACATACTGTTTAAAGCCGGCTGGGGCAGGGGACCGACGAAATCGAGGGCGGGCTTTTTGAACGCGCGAATTGGTTTAAACATTTCTTCCGCTTCCTCCTGCGGCAGGGTGCAGCACCAAATAATTCCGCACATTTTCTTGAGGTGGAGATTTTCGGGGAACGGTGGGCCAGGCGGCACGGTCAGAAACGCGAACCAGCCGTTCAAATCATCGGGCGCGTTTGCGATAAATTCGCGATACCACTTCATCACGTCGGCCGCATCGCTCATGTGATAGAGCATTGGCCCGCCATAAACGGTATCGATTTTATGAAGCCTGAAGGTGAACGCCGTCACGACTCCAAAATTTCCGCCGCCCCCGCGAAGGGCCCAGAACAAATCTGAATTCTCGTCCGCGCTCGCGTGCAAAAAACTTCCATCAGCCAGCACCACGTCGGCGGACAGAAGATTGTCGATCGTCAGTCCGCATTTCCTCGTGAGATGACCAATCCCCCCGCCCAGGGTCAGTCCGCCGACTCCCGTGGTGGAAATGATCCCGCTCGGGACGGCCATCCCGAAGGCGTGAGTTGCATGATCGACATCGCCCCAGGTGCAACCGCCGCCGACGGTCACAGTTCCGGCAGCCGGATCGACGCGGGTGTATTTAATCGGACCGAGATCGATCACCAGGGCATCATCGGCAATTCCGAGACCGCCGGCATTATGACCACCACCTCGAACGGCCAGCAGCATCTGATTTTCGCGACCGAAATTCACGCACGCGATCACGTCCGCGACATCCACGCAACGAGCGATCAGGCGCGGCTTCTTATCGATCATCGCGTTGTAGACTTTGCGCGCCTCGTCGTAATCCGGATCGTTTGGCGCAATAACGCGTCCCCGTAGTTTCGTTTTCAGTTCAGCGACCGAGTTTTCGTTGAGTGGTTTGCTCATAAATAAATGACGAATGCAGAGGAAAGAGTTATCATCAGTCAGATATGAAACAGCTTCAACTGGTTGCATTGATTGCCGGCGCGGCGGGTCTGATCGGTTGTGAGACGACGAACCAGGCGACCGGAATGGGAAATCAGGAACAAAAACGACTCGCCCAAATTCAACGTCAACAGCAGGAAGCGGCGCAATATGACGAGTCAGAGCTGAATCTCTGGAATGCCCAAGTAGACGTGTTAAATCGCGGAACGAATCCGGCAATCCGCTATTAGGGATATCTGGGTGCGGCCAGGCAGGTTAGGGTAGCCGGCTCCCGGTTTCGTTGGGCATTTTCCGCCTTCTCATTCCAATCGCGACTGGTTAGGCTTCCATCATGAAGATCAAATATCTCGGTTTGCTTGTGGCGCTTGGCTTCGCTGCCGCTTGCGTGGTGAATGCCCAGTCGCCGTCTCCCTCTCCGGCAGAATCGCCGGCTAAACATAAATCACATAAGAAAGCGAAAGCGGAAGCCAGTCCGGCCGCGTCGCCGGAAGCCAGCGCGCCGGCAGGAGCCGAAGCATCGGCCTCGCCCGCGAAGAAGTCGCGCAAGAAAAAAGAAGCGGCGGCGACCGAAGCGTCTTCCGCGGCCAGTGTTTCACCAGCCATCGAGGCTTCTCCTTCTCCAGCCAAGAAGTCGCGCAAGAAAAAGGAAGCAGCTGCGACTGAAGCATCTCCTGCGGCCACTGGTTCACCCGCGTCGGAGAGTTCGCCCTCTCCGGCCAGGAAAACACGAAAGAAAACCGCAAAGGCTGAATCTTCTCCGGTCGCGAGCGCTTCTCCAATGGCGACTGCCTCGCCAACGACTCGGCCGGTGGTCGAATCGGCCGCCAAAACCACTCGAAAGAAATCGGCGATGACCACTCCTGCGACAGCAGCAGCGTCACCTCAGCCTTCGGCCGCGCCGGCACACAAAACCTTGGCTGATTTATTTAAGCCAAAGAGTTCTCCAACTCCGGCAGCTGCTACTGCAACTGCAAAAACCGAAACCGTTGCCAAAACAGCTCCCGCCCCGGGTGGTGGTCCCGGCATGGTTTGGGTGAACACCGAGAGCAAGATTTATCACAAAGAAGGCTCGCGGTTTTACGGCCGAACAAAAAAGGGCCAGTACATGACTGAAGCGGATGCCATGAAGGCAGGTTACAAGGCCGCCAAGGGGAAAGACTAGGGCGCCTCTTCCCAACTTACGAATCGAAGCGGCGATGGGCAAAAACTCATCGCCGTCTTCGTTTTCACGCGATTGAAACCGATCTCTGATCGTCGAACCGTTTCACAATCAGCAATCAGCAATCAATCCCTCTCCGCAATTGGAAATTGGCAATTGAACCACTCAGGCTTTCCCGCCGTCCCCGAACAGGCCGCCGAGCCCGCCTTTGAGCATTTCGCCGGCTTCGGCAGCCAACGTGTTCATTCCGCCGCTCATGCCGCCTGCGAGAAACGCGTCCATATGACCGGCAATTGGCGCCGGCAACTTGCTTTTGAGTTCGCCCACAATGACTTCGACCGCTTTCCTGGCGTCGTCCTGACTGATTCCGGTCTTTTGCACAACGAGGTTAACTAGTTCGTCCATAGGTTTTGGAGTTTGAGAAAGTTTAGTTTCCTAACTCGATCGGCCACAAGCCGAATTGCAAGAGTTGAGAGTTGATGGAACGCACCGCAAGCGTGCTTTAGTTGAGAGTCTTGGTAGAGGCGATTGACCTCAATCGCCATGCCGGCCGCAAGACCAACCGAATTGCAAGAGTTGAGAGTTGATGGAACGCAGCGCAAGCGTGCTTTAGTTGAGAGTTTGGTAGAGGCGATTGGTAGTGGTACAGTTTGGCGACCAAACTGTGCCACGACCCGTTTTTGCGGTACGTGGGTCACTTACAAATGGAAGCGCCGTAGGCGCGGCCTGACTATAGAAGATCGTTTACCCAAGAAGAAGAGCTCCGGCAGGAGCGACACCTTTCTCGTCATGGCGCTCCTAAAGGAGCTTCGACCGGGAATCACCGCCCAGGCTATAAACAGGGCCGCGCCTACGGCGCTCAAAATCAATCAAACTGAGCCACGACCGAGGCGATTGACTCAATCGCCATGGCGGTTCGGTGAACCGCCGCTACCAAGGGCGCGCTTGACTATTGGCCATTGGAAATTGGCAATTCTCCGCCATATTCTTCGCTCGCGTCGGGCAACGACCAAAGGGCCGTCGCGGAATAACATTGGTGAGGTGGCTGAGTGGTTGAAAGCAGCGCTTTGCTAAAGCGCCGTACCCCAAAAGGGTACCGAGGGTTCGAATCCCTCCCTCACCGCCATATTGTGCGCTCGAAAAAGAAGCGCGACTTACATTCAATCGGCATGACGGTTCGGTGAACCGCCGTTACCTTTGAGCAGAATGATTTCCGAAGAGGAAGCGCGCGAAAAAATCCTGGAAGCGGTCCGGCCGCTTCCGTCACGAAAAATGCCGGTCTTACACGAGCAAAATCGATTCGCAGCCGCAGATTATTTTGCGCGCTTGCTGCTACCGGCGTTCGACAACTCGGCCTTGGACGGTTATGCCGTCGTCGCGAGCAATTGCAAAAAAGGCGCTCGCTTGCGGGTTGCAGGCGAGCAACCGGCGGGGGTTGATCGGAAATTG
>JAICWQ010000052.1 GCA_025934755.1 Chthoniobacterales bacterium
AAGTTGGAACTTAATCAAAGATCGATGGAATGGTAGGGCGGTTGATTCGCTTTCTCCCGAAAGCTCACCCTTCGGGCTGCAGTCCATGTCGTCGCCTCCCGCCAACTCCATTCACCGAACCGCCCGCGGGCGATTGGGTCAATCGCCCCTACCTGTTATCCGAGCAGATCGCCGTAACGTTTGGTCGCGAGTTCCAGGCAACGTACCAGGATTTCAGACGACGTTTGCAATCGAAGCGCATTGGCCGCGAGCTCCTGGCATTCCGGCACTGAAAGATTGCGCACCGCCATTTTAACCCGCGGGACCGAGGTCGCACCGACACTTAATTCGTCCACGCCCAAGCCGAGCAATAACGGAATCAGGGCGACGTCGGCCGCCATTTCTCCGCAAACGCCGACCCAGATTTTGTTCGAGTGCGCGGCGTCAGCGATCATCTTGAGCAGACGCACGACCCCTGGATTAGTGGGCTCGTAGAGATGCGCGATGCGTTCGTTCACCCGGTCGACTGCGATGGCGTATTGAATCAGGTCGTTGGTCCCGATGCTGAAGAAATCGACTTCGCGCGCGAGCAGATCGGCCGAGATCGCCGCGCTTGGAACTTCAACCATTACGCCGACTTCCATTTTATCGCCTGCGCCACCACCGATTTCCTCGCGGCATTCCTCCAAAATCTCCCGGGCGCGGCGCAGTTCTTCGAGACCGGAAATCATCGGGAACATCACCTTCACGTTGCCGACAGCGCTCGCTCGAATAATTGCGCGGAGCTGGGTTTTGAAAATGTCGACGTTTTCGAGGCAAAAACGAATGGCGCGCCAGCCGAGGAATGGATTCAGCTCGTCGCCTACATCAAGCGCGCCCGCAGGCAATTTGTCGCCACCGAGATCGAAGGTCCGAATGATCAATGGATTCGGGCGCACCCGTTCCGCGACCTCGCGATAAACTTTGAGCTGCTCCTCTTCGGCCGGAAGGGTGTCGCGATCGAGATAGAGGAACTCGGTCCGGTAAAGTCCAATGCCTTCCGCGCCATTTTCGCCGACCGCATCCACGTCCCTGGGTAATTCGATGTTAGCGGACAAGACAATGTGACGACCATCGGCGGTGGTCGATGTGGTTTCGCGAAGTCCGCGCAACGCCTGAGCGACCTGGCCTTTTTTGATCTGGACTTCGCCGTAATAAGAAAGCGTTTCCGAAGTAGGATCGACAATTACCAAACCGCTGTAGCCGTCGAGCAGAACACGCTGGCCGGTTTCCAGCTTTTGGGTCGCATCGTGCAATCCGACTACGGCTGGAATATTGAGCGAGCGCGTAAGAATCGCAGTGTGCGACGTGCGGCTCCCGAGGTCGGTCGCAATTCCAAGAACGATCTCTCGATTCATGCCCGCGGTGTCGGAGGGCGTCAAATTGTGCGCGATTAAGATGTGCGGTTTGCCTATGGCCAGAAACGGTTTGGGCGCTTTGCCCTGCAAATTTCGGATGATGCGCTTGGTGACATCCTGAATGTCGAGAGCGCGTTCACGGAGGTACGGATCATCGATTTTGCTCAGAGTCTGGGCGTAATGCGTCGCCACTTCCTGAAAAACCCACTCCACGTTGCAATGTTCGGCCTCGAGGCGACGCAAAACTTCGTCGATCAAGGTCCGGTCCTCGACCACGAGAAGGTGCGCGTCGAATATGGCCGCGTCCTGGGCGCCGATCGCTTCGGCGATTTTTTGCTGCATCTCGAGGATCTGCACGCGGGTTTGGACAAGGGCAGATTCGAAACGGCCGATCTCGTTTCCAATTTGCGACGGCTCAATGTGATAACGAAGGACGTCATCGAGCTCATCGCGGACGACGTGAAGGGCGCCATGGGCTATCCCGGGCGAGACGCCTATCCCGCGAAAACGGACCTCTTTATTACCGCCGCTCATCCGCGCGCGATTCTACCGGGGAATCAATCTTCGTGGAAGCGTGCATTGATTAATTCCGTCCAGCATCCTCAACAGAGAAGACTCTCTCACCGGTTTCGGCTTCGATCACCGAGGCGATGACCTCCTCCATCGCTTTGTCTGCATCGACCCCTTCGCAACGAACTTTTAATTTCGATCCCCGGCCGGCAGTCAGCATCATTAATCCCATGATACTTTTGCCATTAACCTCCTCGCCCTCCTTCGAGATCCACACTTCGCAGCGATAGCGGCTCGCAATCCGGACGAACAACGCAGCCGGCCTCATATGCAGGCCGAGCGGATTGATCACCGTCAATTCCTTCTCAATTTTCAGCGGTAGGTTCGTCGACCTGGGTTTTCGGTTTAACAGGCCCATTTATCTCGACTTTTGTTCCATTAAATTGAGCAATTTAGCGCTGAAATCCACCGCACTGTTCTGGCCGAGGCCTTTTAGTTTTTGATCCATCGCCGCGACTTCGATCAAGCGCGCGATATCGCGTCCAGGCCGCACCGGAATCGTTATGTGCGGCACTTTCAATCCCAAAATCTCGTAGGTTTGTCGCTCGATACCAAGCCGATCGATTTCTTCCACGCTGTCCCATTCCTGCAAAGTCACGACCAAATCCAGCCGCTTTTCAATTCGAATACTGCCAATGCCAAAAATCGAAGCGACGTTGATGATGCCGATGCCGCGAACTTCCATGTGATTGCGCGTCAGATCGGGCGACGTCGCCATCAGTTCACGCCCCTCAAGCGATGTAATCCGCGTCACGTCGTCGGAGACCAGGCTGTAGCCGCGCTCGATCAAACCCAGAGTCGTCTCGCTTTTACCGATACCGCTCGCTCCGCGAATCAAAACGCCAATGCCGAGAACGTCGACCATGCTGCCGAACTCGGTCACGGTCCGCGAAAAATCCACTTCGAGCGCGATAGTGGCGGCATTGATGAACTTCATCGTGATCATCGGCGTCCGGAAGACGGCGATTTCTTCCTCGACCGCGACTCTGAGGACGGCGGGGTCCATATGGAACCCGCGCGAAACAACAACGCACGGGATTTTTCGCGCGCACAAAGCGCGAAAACGTTTCACCCGCACTTTTTCGGACAAACTTTTCATGTAGGAATGCTCGGCCGCGCCGAAAACCTGAACCCGTTTCTCCGCGAAGTAGGTATAGAAACCGGACAGGGCGAGTCCGGGGCGATTGATGGTCGGTTCCCGAATTTTCCGATGAAAGCCGACCCGCGGTCCTTCCAATTTCATTTGCAGTTTTCCGGAATGCGAATTGTAGAAACTTTCCACCGTGACGACTGGCACGGTTTCTTTTCGATTGCGCGTGGTGCGATTGCTGGTGGCCGAGGTCCCTTTGCTCATTGGCGTCTAACTTGTAACGCGGAAGCGTCTCGATTTCCACCTCGCAACTGGCGCCCGCTACGGCGATTTCAACCGCCACTTCGACATACTAATGAGCATGACGCTAATTCTGAGCGCCGTTAGGCGCAGCAAGTTTATAGAAAAAATCCCATATGTCTGCATTAAGCTCCGTTAGGAGCGACATAAAATTACAACGTTTTATTTATGTCGCTCCTAACGGGGCTTGGTTTGGTTTCGGCGGGCGACTATAAACTTGCCGCGCCTAACGGCGCTCGCGCTCGTGTGGAAGGGTTTTGCGAAAATCGAGATCACCTCGCCTTTACCGGACGAAGTGAGCGCGAGACGTAAGGTCGACTCAACTAACAAATGACTGTCCAAACCAAAAACTTGATCATCGCTCCCCATTTGCCGCGACATTTGCGCGCGTTGATTCGGAGCGAGAAGGAGTTCGAGGACACGGCCGGCTTGCGAGTGGCTGATGGCATTCGAGAACAAATCCTGAGCGGCTCAGCGGATTTCATGGCGCGGGTGGAAAATGGAAAACAGGCGGACCCGTGGCTTTTCGGCTTTGCCGTTATCCACAAGATCGACAATGTGTTGATCGGAACCTGCGGATTTCCCGGTCCACCGGATTCAAACGGCGTCGCGGAAATCGCTTATGGGATTGCGCCATCTTACCAGCGACGCGGTTACGCAACCGAAGCCGCCACCGGATTGATCGAGTTCGCGATCAGAGATGCCCGGGTAAAAACCATTTGGGCGCACACCCTTGCGGAAACGAACGCGTCGACCCGGGTGCTCGAAAAATGCGGATTCAAAAAGGTTGGCGACGCGGTCGATCCGGAAAACAACCTGGCAGTGTGGCGATGGGAGCGACAAGTGGCATCGGCATCTTGCCGATGAAAACATTGGCTGGAAGCCAATGCTGCTACCCGCTCACATCTTGAACCGCTCGCCCAGATAAAGCTGGCGGCTGATCGGATCGTTGATCAGAAAATCTTTTGTTCCTTCGCTCTCGACCCGGCCTTCGTAAATCAAATAGGCCCGGTCCACAATCGACAATGTTTCACGAACGTTATGGTCGGTGATCAAAATCGCGAGGCCCAATTTGCGCAGGTTCACAATGATTTGCTGCACATCATAAACCGCGATCGGATCCACGCCGCTGAACGGCTCGTCGAGCATCAACAATTTCGGCTTGGTGACCAGCGAGCGAGCGATGGTCAATCGTCGTTTCTCACCGCCGCTCAGGGTCAACGCCTGGTTCTTGGCGATCCGTTCAATTCCGAATTGGTGAAGCAACTGCTCGCAGCGATTTTTCCTTTCCGCTTTGTTTATCGGCAGTGTCTCCAGGATCGCCATGATGTTTTGCTCGACTGTCATTTTGCGAAAAATCGATTCCTCCTGCGGCAGATAACCCATCCCAAGACGGGCTCGTTTGTACATCGGGTAGTTAGTCACGTCGGTCCCGGAAAACATCACCCGGCCGCTGTTTGGCCTAACGAGTCCGACGATCATGTAAAAGCTGGTGGTTTTGCCGGCGCCGTTCGGGCCCAGCAATCCGACGATCTCGCCGGCCCGGGCGTTGATATTCACTCCATTGACCACCGAGCGACCGCCGTAGATTTTTACGAGCTGATCGGTCTCGAGCACGTTGTCGCCCTTCGGGACAGGCGGCTTCGCAACCTGCGGACCGGTTTGAGCAGGTGACTGGCTAATCATGGCGTGGCTGAAGTTTTCGGCGACGTCGCGGGCTTTGTCTCGTGTTTCTTTTCACCTTTCTTCTCATCCTTCTTGTCGCCCTTTTCATCGCCTTTCTGGTCCTCGCTCTTCGGTTCCTGCCGGAT
Organism: Chthoniobacterales bacterium; assembly: GCA_025934755.1. Classification (GTDB taxonomy): domain Bacteria; phylum Verrucomicrobiota; class Verrucomicrobiia; order Chthoniobacterales; family UBA10450; genus AV40. The sequence continues at coordinate 5,148 of JAICWQ010000052.1, forward strand.
CTCCGTCCGGCTCGGGCCGCGGGTCGTTAATTGTCCCTTTTGATTCACAACCATGACTGTGTCCGGACTGGTTGCGATGTGAGTGTTCACGCCTTCCTGCACTTTCGGCGACCCTTGCAATTCCACATCACCGGTCGTCGCGATGTAAGTCGCCTGATCGGCCCGGCCAACCGCTCGGGTAGGCGGACCTCCGTTCGGATCGGGGCGATCGCGCACCACTGCCACGTTTCCTTCGGCGACGGCTTTTTCCAAGCCCTGGTTCTGGCCTTTGGTGATGTACACGGTCAATTTCTCGGCCTGCAAAGTGAATCGCGGATCAGCCACTTTCACGTGACCGCTGAAGATGCCGACGTTCTTATTTGAATCAAAGAACGCATCATCCGCATAAATTTCGGTGGTGATCGGCTCGTTCGATTGCGAACTCAGCGGGCCAAGTAAGGAGGGACTTTTGTCAGGCGACGTTTTGGGCGCCGACTTTTCCTTTTTCTCCTTTTTCGGCGCGGGCGAAGGGGAAGGCAAAGGCGTCTGGCCGGCCAAATAAAAAGGCAGCGTCGAGAAAACAACGCATAAAAGAACGATCGCCCTGCTCACTCGTTTTGGGTGTTCAACAATTTTGACTGGCTTGTGATGACCATCTTCACGTTGCCCACCAGTTTGCCGACGCGCGAGTTGGTGTCGAACTCCACCGAATCGCCAACGATGTTGAAGTCGGAACGTTTGATCGTGCTCCGCTCATTCGAGCTGAGAATTCGCGTCTTCATATTCAAAACCGAGTCACTCAATTCGATCGTCAGGTCCGGCTGACTCTCGGCGGTATAGGTGATGATCTTCAACGCGTGGAAACCAATGTGGACTTCGTCGAGTCGTTTCGCGCTCTCCGCTTCGAATCGACCTCGCAGATGGCCTTGGAGATCGAAATCGGGGAGAACCAGACCTTTCGCTTCGTGACCGATCGGCAACGGAATGTTGGCCAAAGTTTGATCGCTCGGACTCGCGCTGGGAGCCTCCGCCAACGCTTTTTGCTTTTTGCCTTTTGGTTTCGCCGCACCGGCGGGATCAGGGATTAGCGCCATCAGCAGAATCGATAATCCGCAGCAAATCAGGCCGGGACGTGGGCGGTTCGCTCGAACCGTGAGCTTTTGCCAGAACCCTTTCGCCGCACCCTGGCGATTGGGGTCAATCGCCCCTACCTGAAACGGCAGCATGAATAGCTTTTAACATGCGCAGATGCTTCGGCAAATCCTTTAGCCGAATTTGGTTCGCCGCATCGGAAAGCGCGCGCGGCGGATTTTCGTGGACCTCCATGAAAATGCCGTCGCAACCCGCGGCCATCGCCGCGCGGGCAAGGACTGGTGCAAGCGCTCCGTCGCCCGAAGTCTTGTCCCCTCCTCCGCCGGGCCGTTGCACGGAATGGGTCGCATCAAAAATGACGCGATACCCGGCCTCGCGCATCCAGTAGAGCGAACGCATATCGGCGACGAGATTATTATAGCCAAACGTCGTCCCGCGTTCCGTAAAACAGAATTTGTCATTGCCGAAGGCAACCAGCTTTTCTGCGATGTTCTTCACATCCCACGGGGCGAGGAATTGTCCTTTCTTTACGTTTACGGCGCGCCCGGTTTGAGCGGCAGCTTGCAGCAAATCGGTTTGGCGACAAAGAAACGCCGGGATTTGCAGCAGATCGATCGTCGCTCCGGCCAATTTTGCTTCATCCGGCGAATGAACATCGGTCGTCACCGGCACGTTCAATTCCTGGCCAATCTGAGCGAGCAACTCGCACCCGTGTTGCGGCGCGGAGCCGCGAAACGACTTCACCGAGGTCCGGTTCGCCTTGTCGTAGGACGCCTTGAAAATCAGGTCGACATCTTCGGTGCAACAAATCTTCGAAATCTCGCGGGCCATGCGCCAGACGAACTTGTCCGACTCGATCACGCACGGGCCCAGAATAAATACCGCACGCTTCCCGCCGATCGCAATTTTGCCGATTTTCAAGGGCTTCATTTCAAAAACATTGTAGCGGCGGTCTGCTACCGCCGAAACTCCTAAGATTGGCGCTCACAGCGGGCCGCTACAGTTTCTTGCGGACGAGATCGACAATCGCAAATGGCGCATAAAGCAGGGCAAAGAAACCAAAAGCCAGAAGGTGGAACTCGAGCAAATAAAGCGGGCGCGAATCGGACAGGAAGTTTAAAAGCGACGCCGCTTCCGGTTTATGAAGCAGAAAGCCGTAATTCTCACCTGTTAACAGGTCGACGGTGAAAGCGACCACAAAATAGAATTCAGTCCATGCGAAGGTGCGCAAAATTCCAATCGCTCGCGGCCGAAATCCGTAGACAAGCATCAGGAAGACAATGCCGATGATAATTCCGCAATGGGCCACGAAGAAGCTGATGAAACGCAAATCCGGAAATCCAAATTGCAGATTCGGTGTAATGATTGCCTGAAGCGTTCCGCCGATTCCCCAAAAGTAAGCCACTTCGAGCCACCGCCTGTTTCCGGTCCAAAGAGCGCCAATGATCACAATCATCGCCCAGTCGCAGAGCTGGAGGGGCAGCAGTTTGTACCAACGATCGACGCCGAAGTTTCGGGCAACAAAAACATAAGCGACGTAGTTTATTAAGAGCAGCGCCGAAATCGTCAGGCGGATTGAGCGTTCCAACCGGGGCGATTTCGTTCGATGGACGATCAACGCCAGCACAAACGGGAGGACGATCGTCAGAATGATGACGACGAAATGCGAAGGACCAAACGGGTGAAATTCAGGGGCGGCGTGCACAAATCGATCCAGGAGGTTGTAGCGGCGCTCGTGTCAAAGGCCGAACTAATAAACAGGCGGTTGGCACAATCGCCTCTGCAACTTAAGCGGACGGCGCAGCACGCCGCTACCTAATCAGCCAGAGATTGCACGGAATCACATCGGCGATCCAGGCAAGATGGTTCGGCAACCGCTCCTCAGAATTTTCGTCCTTGTGCACTGGCACGACGAGGAGGTCCGCTTCGACCGATTTCACAAAATCAGACGCCGCAAAACCGGTGTTGCCACGGATGCAGCGGGCGTCGATCGGGACCCGGGTATCGCCGGTCGCGAGCACAAATTTCTCGAGCGCGTCTTCTTCCTCTTCGAAAGTTCGCGGCCGGACGGCGCCGTCGCCGTTCGCAACGAAGTTGGCGGCGCGCACTTCGTCGAACGTGGTGTAAACCCGGATCGCGTAGAGACACTCGCTCGATTCAGCCTCGGCGAGGCTCACCGTTTCTTTAAAGGCGAGATGAGCGTGATCGGAATAGTTGACGACAAACACGATCCGCCGCAGCGGCTTTGGCGCGGCTTCGGGGTGGGTAAAGAGGACAACCGAACAGGGAGCTTCACGCAAAAGGCGTCGGGCCACATTTCCCAGAAACGGGTGCAGCGCCGATTCTTTCTCGAGCGCGCCGGCGATGATCAGATCGACGTTGTTGTTCGAAATCTCGCGCAAAATCCCATCTGCCGGGTCGCCCTGTCCGTAATAAACCGGCGAATCATTCGGTAATTGGAGCCGGTCGAAAATGCTGGCGAACTTCTTTGACGTCTCGTCGCTTTCCTCGCCGATGTAAATCAAACTCAAACTCGAACCAAGACGGTCTCGAATCCTCTTCGCTTCGGAAAGGACCTGTTCGAACCGGGGCGAAAAGGTGCTGGCGACCGCGATTTTCTTGTAGGTGGACGGATTCATCATCGGGCCGGACAACAACCTTCCGCTTTCGGCCGGCATTCGGCAAATCGTGGATGGATGATTGGGCGATTCCCCCGAATGAATCTGGGTGCGGCGCCCGCGGAATTTGATGTTTGGGATTTGATGATTCAACTTCGACAACAATGAAACGCGCGATTTATCCGGGAAGCTTCGATCCGGTCACCAACGGCCATTGCGATGTGGTCGAGCGCGCCCGAAAACTTTTCGATGAAGTAATCGTCGCAGTCGCGCACAACGACGAGAAGCAGCCGTTATTTTCCCTGGAGGAGCGACTCGATTTGCTGAAGCAGACTGTCGGCAGGATCGATAACGTGCGGATTGCGCAGTTTGACGGGCTCCTGGTGGAATTTGCCCGAACGGAGAAGGCAGCTGCGGTGATTCGCGGGTTGCGGGCGGTCTCCGATTTCGAGTTCGAATTTCAAATGGCCCTGATGAATCGAAAACTGGAAGGCAGTGTAGAAACAATCTTTTTAATGCCGAAAGAGGAATACACTTACTTGAGCTCACGCCTGGTCAAAGAGATTGCGCGCCTGGGCGGCGACGTTTCCGAGTTCGTGCCAGGAATCGTGATCGTCGCTTTGGACAAGAAATTCAAACGATAAGCGGGGAGCCGGAGTCGGACGTGAAGGTGCATTTGAAACAAGTCCCGCCGGAAGGATTGCATCTCGTAGGCGAAGAAGACTGCCTGATTTCGGAGGTCGAATCGAACGAAGTTCGCTGCGCCGGTCCGATGAAATACAGCGTCGACATCGGCGTGGCGGAGGGAGCGCTGTGGGCAAACGGTTTTCTCGAGCAACCGGTTGAACTCACTTGCGTCGGTTGCCTGGAAAAATTCGTCCATCAGATCAAAGTTCCGGCCTTTGCCGTCCACACCGATTTGCATGGCCCGGAAACGGTCGATCTCTCGCCTTTCATGCGCGAAGACATTTTGCTCAACCTGCCCGCCCATCCCCGTTGCGATCGCGAAGGTGACCGGGTATGCAAGGCCAGGCCTCCCGAAGTGGCGCCGCTGGAAGCGAAACCGAAGGCCGATTGGAGCGCGCTCGACAAATTGAAGATCGAGAAGCGTTAAATCGAGATTGTTACATCGGACGATTCGCGATTCTCGAATCACATTGTTTTTTCGTGAGATCGTGCTTTGATTCACGCTCACAATGGGAGTTCCAAAACGCAAAACGTCCAAAATGCGCCTCCGCACACGCAGAGCGGCAAACCGCTGACATCGTCCGCAGCTGACAAAGTGTCCGCAATGCGGGAGTACGGTCGCGGGTCACACCGTCTGTCCCTCCTGTGGTTACTACAAAGGCCGCCAGGTCCTGACCGTCGAGGGCAAATCCTAGGCGCGCGGATTTTCATTTTGCAAATGCGGGCTAAAATCCGCAAAATTTCCGCCTGATGAAGATCGCCCTGGATGCCATGGGCGGCGATTTCGGCCCGGCCCACCTTGTTCCTGGTGCGGTGATGGCGCTGCGCGAATATCGCCGCATCAAAAAACTTTTCCTCGTGGGCGATACCGCCCAAATCGAGGCCGAGCTGAAAAAACACAAGTGCAACGACCGCCGCATCCAGATAGTGCATTCCACTCAAGTCGTCGACATGAGCGACAAGGCGTGGGCGGCGGTTCGACGGAAGAAAGATTCGTCCGTCAGCCGGGCGGTTGATTTGGTGAAACACGGAGAGGCGGACGCAATCGTCAGCGCGGGTCACACCGGGGCCGCAGTTGCTGCGAGCATGATCAAATTGCGCACCCTGGAAGGAATCGATCGGCCCGGAATTGCCGCGGTGCTTCCAACTCAATACAACGTTTTCGTTTTGGTCGACGCCGGCGCCAACATCGACGCGCGTCCGGAACATCTGGTCCAGTACGCGATCATGGGCTCGGTCTATTCCCGCCACGTGCTCGGTTACAAAAGCCCAAGGGTCGGCCTGATTTCACTGGGCGAAGAAGACGTAAAAGGAACGGAAAAGACAAAGGAAGTCTTCAAAATGTTGAAGAAAACTTCGCTCAACTTCCGCGGCAACATTGAAGGCCGCCATCTGTTTGAAGATCCGGTCGAAGTCGTGGTCTGCGATGGCTTTGTCGGCAATGTGATTTTGAAGACGTGCGAATCGATTGCCGTCGCCATCTTTAAATGGTTGAAGCACGAATTGACTCGATCACCCAGACGCAAAGCCGGCGCCTTTCTGGCCAAGGATGCCTTTTTGGCGATCAAAGACAAAACGAACTACGAATATTACGGCGGCAGCCCCCTCCTCGGGGTTAATGGCATTTGCATCATTGCCCACGGCGCCAGCACGCCGCTCGCGATCAAGAACGCGTTGCGAGTAGCGGCGGAGTCGATTGAACATCAACTCAACCCGCATATCGTCGAGGAAGTCCGCCGTTATCATGAAACGACCACCTCGCCCGAACCCGCGGCCGCACTCCGGTAAAACGCGGCGGACCGTTTCGATTGTCGGGACCGGCAGCTACACGCCGGAAAAGCGGCTGACCAACGACGATCTCACCAGGATTGTCGATACCAGCGATGAGTGGATTACGGTTCGCACCGGAATCAAAGAACGCCGCGTCGCTGCAAAAGATGAAACCACCAGCGAGATGGCGACAAAGGCCACCCTCAAGGCCCTCGAACAAGCCAAGGTGAAGCCGGAGGAAATCAACCTTATCCTGGTCGCCACCGCGACGCCGGACATGTTGTTCCCGGCGACGGCGTGCTTTGTTCAGAAAAAAATCGGCGCGAAGAACGCAGCCTGTCTCGATATCTCGGCCGCCTGCGCCGGCTTTCTTTTTGGAATCGAGATCGCGCAACAATTCATCACCTCGCACACCCACGACACCGTCCTGGTGATTGGCGCCGAAAAATTAACGACGATCACGAACTGGACCGATCGAAATACTTGCGTGCTCTTCGGCGATGGGGCGGGCGCGGCGGTATTGCGCCATCGCGGCAGTGAGCACGGCGTTATCACGACGCACATCGGAAGCGATGGGCAGTTCACCGACATTTTGTTCATGCCCGGCGGCGGATCGCGTTGTCCAATCACCCGCGACAATGTCGACATGAACCTGGCGACAATTCACATGCTGGGTAAGGAAGTTTACAAACAAGCTGTCACTGCGATGGTGAGCGCGTCGAGAAAAGCGCTGGCCGATGCCGGCCTGACCGCGGACGACATTGCCTGCGTGATCCCGCATCAGGCGAATTTGCGCATCATCGAAGCGATCGCCGGCAGGTTGAAAATTCCGCTCGATCGTTTTTTCGTGAACCTGGATAAGTATGGCAACACCTCGGCCGCGGCGGTGGCAATCGCCCTCGATGAAGCGAATCGCACCGGCCGGATCAAACACGGGGATTATGTTTTAATGGTGGTGTTCGGCGGCGGACTGACCTGGGCCAGCACAATCATTGAATGGTAGGGCGCAAACGTTGAGAGTCTTTAGTTGAGAGTTGAGAGATAAGAGACAAGACCAAGCGGCTTTTCCATGTACTCTCAACTTTCAACTCTCAACTCTCACTTCTCTTTGATCGACACTCACGCCCATCTCGATTATCCGGATTTCGCGCCGGATTTTGATGATGTTCTTCGCCGGGCCGGCGAATCCGGTGTAACGCGCATCGTTACAATTGGGACCTCGGTTGAGAGCAGCCGGCGAGCAGTCGAGCTTGCCGAAAAATATCCGAACGTCTTCGCCGTTATCGGCGTTCATCCGACTTACGCGCACGAAGCGAAGGAAGATGTCGTCGCTCCGTTACGCGAGCTGGCGAAAAATCCGCGAGTGGTGGCGATCGGCGAGATTGGTCTCGATTATCACTACCTGCCAAGCGTCGAGGCGGCGAAGCGCAAGGACGTCCAAGTTTTTAATGCGCTCCAAAGCGGGACTGAAGAGCAACTCGAAGCCACGATCGAGGACGGCGCCTACAAGGCGAAACAGGCGGAGTTGTTCGAGCAATTGCTCGATCTCGCGGTCGAGCTGCGATTGAACGTCGTGATTCATCAACGGGACGCCTGGGACGATACCCTTCAAATTTTGCGCGATTACGGCCGCCAGGTCAGCGGGGTGTTCCATTGCTTCGGCGGCACCCTCGAGCAAGCGAACGAAGTTCTCGGCCTCGGCCATCTCGTTTCCTTCACCGGAATCGTGACATTCAAGAATGGGAAACAGGTTCGCGAGGTCGCAGCCAACGTCCCGCTCGATCGCTTCATGGTCGAAACCGATTGCCCATATCTGGCGCCGGTTCCGTTCCGCGGAAAACGTTGCGAACCGGCCTATACCCGGCTCGTTGCCGAAGAAATCGCGCGCGCCCGCGACATTTCTTTGGAAGAAATCGCTGGCGCAACCACCACAACTGCGCAAAAATTCTTCCGATTTGATCGTGGGTAAGATTTTTTTGGGAAAGGCTTGTCCTGAGCGAAGTCGAAGGATCGATGTCGCCGCGCGGTTTGTTTTCATTGCCGCGTTCGCAATTCTTCTCGCTTCCTGCGCCGCACCACGCGACACCGAGCATCATATCGTCGTCAGCGTTCACGATCAGAAGCTGGCTTTGCTGGAAAAAGGCACCCTTCTCGCGACTTATCCGGTTTCGACTTCGAAATTTGGATTGGGAGATCGGCCCGGCAGCTATGGAACGCCGCTCGGCGAACTGGAAATCGCCAACAAGATTGGCGACGGCGCCCCGGCCGGAACAGTTTTTAAGGACCGTCGGCGGACCGGCGAAGTTGTTGCAGTCAACGCCCCTGGTCGTGATCCGATTGTGACCAGGATCATCTGGCTCCGGGGCAGGGAACCGCGCAATGCGAACGCCTTTGGACGCGACATTTATATTCATGGCACACCCGAAGAGCGAAACATCGGCCGGCCTGCGAGCTACGGCTGTATTCGCATGCGATCGCTCGACGTTATCAATCTCTACAGTCAGGTCGGCCCGGGCGCTGAAGTGTCGATCATCAATTCGCCGCTGACCGCAGTAATTCCGGAACTGACTTCAGCTACCCAGATGGCGGAGAGCAACCACGCCATCGGAGTGATCAGGTAGGGACGTCGCGCTGCGGCGTCCCCCGGCTACGGTAACTTTCCCAAGTGTTTGCGCGGCGCTTCGCGCGAAAGCAACGCCATGTCCGCGTCCACCATGATCCGCACCAGGTCCTTGAACCGCACTTTGGGTTCCCAACCCAGAATTTTTTTCGCCTTGGTCGAATCGCCGATCAGCAAATCGACTTCGGCCGGCCGTTCGTAACGCGGATCATGTTTCACGAACTTTTTCCAATCAAGGTCGACACACGCGAACGCGACCTCGGCAAATTCACGAACGGTATGGGTTTCGCCGGTCGCGATCACAAAGTCGTCCGCATTATCGTGTTGTAGCATTCGCCACATCGCTTCCACGTACTCCGGTGCGTAGCCCCAATCACGTTTCGCGTCCAGGTTTCCGAGGAACAGCTCGTTTTGCAGGCCTTGTTTAATGGCAGCAACCGCGCGGGTAATTTTTCTGGTCACAAATGTTTCGCCGCGGCGTGGACTTTCGTGATTGAAAAGAATGCCGTTGCTCGCATGCAGTCCGTAGCTCTCGCGATAGTTGACCGTGGCCCAGTAGGCAAAAACTTTTGATACGCCGTAAGGACTGCGCGGCCAGAACGGGGTCTTCTCGCTTTGAGGGACCATTTGCGCTTTTCCAAACATTTCGCTGCTCGATGCCTGATAAAAACGCGAACGCAATCCAACCTCGCGAATCGCTTCCAAGATCCGGATCGTTCCTACGCCGGTAACGTCCGATGTGTATTCCGGAATGTCGAAACTCACCCGCACATGGCTTTGGGCGGCGAGATGATAAATCTCATCTGGCTTCAAATCGTAAAGCAATTTCACCAGGTTCACCGAGTCGCTCAGGTCCCCGTAGTGAAGAAACATCCGGACCCCGTTGATGTGCGGATCGGCATAAAGATGATCGATCCGCGAAGTGTTGAACGTGCTGGCGCGGCGAATGATCCCGTGCACCTCGTAGTCTTTCTCGAGCAACAAATCCGCGAGATAACTCCCATCCTGTCCGGTGATTCCAGTGATCAGCGCCTTTTTCATTTCAGTCTCGCGCTTCGATAGCTCACAGGATGCCAACTCTCAACTAAAGCCGAGCCTTCAATCAACTCTCAACTAACCTTGCACCGGCGAAACCATGATCCGGGCCAACACCGCGCGCTGCACCGCGATCAGATCCGCGATTCCTTTTCGCGCCAGCGTCATCATCTGATCGAGCTCATCCTGGGCGAACGTCGCCTCTTCACCCGAACCCTGCACCTCAACGAACTCACCGTCTTCGGTCGCGACCACGTTGAAATCCACCGTGACGGCTTTGTCCTCTTCGTAGTTGAGATCGACAATCGCGCGTCCGTCCAGTATTCCGGCACTCACCGCCGCGACCAATTTTTTGATTGGCGGCGCGTCGACTTTCTTCGCTTCCGCAATTTTTCGGCAGGCGAGAGCGACTGCGAGACTCGCGCCGGTGATTGCGGCGGTTCGGGTCCCGCCATCGGCCTGCAATACATCGCAGTCGACCCACATCGTACGTGGTCCGAGCTTTTCAAGATTCACCACGGCCCGAAGCGATCGGCCGATTAGTCGTTGAATCTCGGTACTGCGGCCATCGAGCCGGCCTTTGGAAATGTCGCGCGGCTTACGCGTTGTGGTTGAATAAGGAAGCATCGAATATTCGGAGGTCAGCCAACCACCGGTGACGCCCTGTTCTTTCATCCAGCGCGGAACCGTTTCCTCAACCGTCACCCCGCAAATCACCCGGGTGTTGCCCATCGCGACCAAAACCGAGCCGGTGGCGTGGGGCGCAATGTTCAGTTCGAAACTGATGGGCCGAACCTGATCCGGTGTCCGGCCGTCGCTGCGTTGCTGCATGAAAGCAACCTAATCATCAATTTCCAAATCCCAAGCTCCAAACAAACTACCGCCGCAAGTGCTTCGACGAAAATGGGATACCTGCCGGCAAAATTTAGTAAAAATTTGACACCCGGAGGATTTGACGCCCGGAAAAATTGCGCTACTTTGGTGACCCGCATGACAGCGGGACTCCTCTAATCGGGAGTTCGTTCTACGTACATTTGGGACTGCAAATTGCACTCAATTTTGTCCCCGTTTATCCGCCGTAGTCCGGCATCCGCCGGAGCGAAAGCGGACCGACTGGGCCCGAGATTGAGTTTTTTTGTGTTCTGATGGGTACGTGAATGATTTCCCCGACGAATGTCGGGGCTGGTTCTTTGACATCTACATACAGGGTAGTAAGAAAGTACAACTTTAAGAGCTGAGTCTGAAATCAAAGCGGCTGAAGGTTAAGATCTTCAGCCGGAGAGTTTCAGTTATCATACAAATCTCGGTCCGGCTCCGGCCGGACTGAACAGATTGATCAAGCTACAAAGAGCGCATCATGGATGCCTTGGTGCCAATAGGCGATGAAGGACGTGGTAAGCTGCGATAAGCTACGGAGAGCGGCAAACACGCTTTGACCCGTAGATTTCCGAATGGGATAACCTGAACGAAGTAACATTCGTTCGCGTTCCTGTGAATACATAGCAGGAATGTCGCAATACCCGGCGAAGTGAAACATCTCAGTAACCGGAGGAAAAGAAAAAGAAATTGATTCCGTAAGTAGTGGCGAGCGAAAGCGGAACAGGCTAAACCGATCGATTTATCGATCGGGGTTGTAGGAGCCCGATGTGGTAGTGCAAAGGTTAGGTGAAGCTTCTGGAAAGCTGCGCCAAAGAGGGTGAAAGGCCCGTAACCGAAAACTGGAGCACGCCTAGGGAATTCCTAAGTAATACGATGGACGTGAAGCTTCGTATGAATCTGCGCCGACCACGGCGTAAGCCTAAATACTAATTGGCGACCGATAGTGAACAAGTACCGCGAGGGAAAGGTGAAAAGAACCGCTGTGAGCGGAGTGAAATAGTACCTGAAATGATGTGCTTACAAGGTGTCAAAGCCCGCAAGGGTGATGGCGTGCCTTTTGCTTAATGAGTCTGCGAGTTATTATCAGTGGCGAGCCTAAGTCGTTCTGCGATGGAGGCGAAGCGAAAGCGAGTCCGAAATGGGCGAACCTAGTTGCTGGTAGTAGACCCGAAGCGGAGGTGATCTACCCATGAGCAGGATGAAAGTTGCTTAACCGCAACTGAAGGTCCGAACCGGTGAAAGTTGAAAATTTCTCGGATGACTTGTGGGTAGGAGCGAAAGACTAATCAAACCCCGTGATAGCTGGTTCTCCC
>JAICWQ010000006.1 GCA_025934755.1 Chthoniobacterales bacterium
CAATGCTTTTCAAAATCGATAACGTGGTAGGCGAGCCATTAATGAACTGACGATTTGCGCCGCTAACAGAGAGGCTTCGCTTGATGATCAAATCATCGGTCGACGGTTCCACTCCGGCTTCAACCAACTGCGGATTCAACTTCTGCAATTCTTTACCGGTAAAAACTGCTTCGGCCGTGCAGGTATCGGCTCCGGTGCGAATGAGCGATTTGTCGGCCCGTTCGCCAAGCAAAAGTTGAAGGGCGCCAATAATGATCGACTTTCCAGCGCCGGTTTCGCCCGTGATCGCAGTGAATCCGGGCGCAATCTGCCACTCGAGTTCTTCCACCAGCGCTAGATTTTTAATCCGAAGCAAATTCAGAATGGCGGACATTTCGAAAAGGTTGAGGGATGAGGGTTGACGGTTGAGAGTGCGACCTTCAAAAGCTTGCCAACTCAACCGCTAACCCTCAACCCCGAAAGCTTTCGCCGGCGATGTTTTCGATTCACCCGCGGTTTTGTCGCGCTCTCCTGCGCACTCGCAACTGCGCATCCAATCGCCGCAGCTGAGCAGTCCTTCGGAGAGGCAACGGTAGTGGTCTACAACAAGACCGCTCCCGATGCTGCTGAACTGGCGAGATTTTATGCCCAAAAGCGGGGCATTGCCTCCGACCATATCGTCGGCCTGACTTGCTCGCTGGCGGAAGAGATTAGTCGGGACGAGTACGATTCAACGATTGCGAACCGTCTTCGGGAAATTTTCAAAGCCAAAAAGTGGTGGACGACGCGCGAGACCGAAGACCATCGAGACGCGATTATGACGACGTCAATTCGGTTCGTCGCGCTCATCAAAGGCATGCCGCTTAAAATTCGCGCTGCGCTCGAGCCTTATCCTGGAGACCGCCGCGGCGTAGGACCAATCGCCGATCGCAATGAATCGTCGGTCGATTCCGAACTGGCGACGCTCGGATATTTTTCCCCCCAGATTTCCGGAGCAGTAAACAATCCTTATTTCAAAAGCTTCAAGCCTATCGATCAATTGGAAGACCCCGCGCTACTTCTAGTTTGCCGCCTCGACGCTCCAACTGTCGCAACGGTCAAACAGATGATCGTTGATTCCATTTCCGCCGAGAAAAATGGACTTTGGGGCCGGGCCTATGTCGATAGCGCCCATGCTCCCTCAGCCGGCTACGAGATAGGCGACCGGTGGTTGTCCGAAATTCCGCCCGAACTGCACAAAGTTGGAATTCCAGTCGTTTTCCACTCTCCAGTTCCGGGATTGTTTCCCGAGGGTTATCCGATGAGTGACTGCGCGTTGTACTACGGTTGGTATTCTCAGAATGTTTTCGGCCCTTTTACCCGCCCCGATTTTCACTTCGTTCCGGGCGCGATCGCGGTGCACATTTACTCATTCAGCGCCGGGACGCTCCGCGATCGTAATGCGAATTGGGTCGGGCCGCTCCTTTCTCACGGCGCGGCGGCGAGTGTTGGAAATGTTTATGAGCCCTATCTCCAACTGACAACCGATCCGAGTATTTTGAATGATCGGCTCCTTCACGGTTTCACTTTCGCCGAGAGCGCGTATTCGGCGACCGACGCACTTTCCTGGATGGGCGTCATGGTGGGCGATCCGCTTTACCGTCCCTATTTGAACTGGATCCAGATCGACAGCGGGCCATTGAAGCCCAGCAATTGGAAATCGTATCACGATTACGCGGCCCGAAATTTTAGCGACAACGCCGCGCAATATCGTTCTGCCGCAAGACAAGCTGCATCACGGGCCCGCAATTGCCCAATGATCGAGGACTTGGGATTGATGGAAGCGGGCGACGGCCATTTTGCGGCGGCCACAAGCTTGTTCGGCCAAGCACGGACCTGTTATTCAACCCGGGACGACATACTCCGAGTGATCATGGAAGAAGCGAACGTGTGGAATAAACTTAACAAACCCAAGCGCGGCCTGGATCTGGTGCGGACAGCCCTCCGGATCGCAGGTGACGCGCCGGCCGCGCCGGTGCTGCGGCAAGTTGAAGACGAGCTCCGTGGCCAGCCCGCGCCTTCGCCCGGATCAAGTGCGACACCCACTCCGAAAGTGCGAATAAAATTTTGACTCGGAGTTAGCGGATAATTCCGCGCTCACTTGTTTGAATAAATTCAACGATCTCGCGGACTTCGTCGGTTTGGGGGAGTTCCTTGCCAACCGCCTCCAGCGCCTGTGCCGTATTATATTTAGAACGATAGATTAGCCGAAATGCTTCCTTGATTGGCTTCAGCCGCTCCGGCGGAAAATTTTTGCGTTCGAGGCCTACCAGATTTATGCCGCGAATCTCCGCTGGATTTCCATCCGCGATCATGAACGGCGGAACGTCCTGAACGATTTTTGAGCACCCGCCGGTGATCGCAAAGCGCCCAATCCGGCAGAATTGGTGGACCGCAGTGAGCCCGCCCATCACAGCGTTGTCGCCAACCTGAACGTGGCCGGCAAGGGTGCCGTTATTCGAGAACACAACTTCATTTCCGACAGTGCAATCGTGTCCGATGTGGCTGTAAGCGAGAAAATTTCCACCATCGCCGATGCGCGTCTTTCCATCGCTCTTTGTGCTGCGATTTACGGTCACGAACTCACGAAAAACATTCTCATCGCCAATTTCAAGGTAGGTTGGTTCCCCGGCGTACTTAAGGTCCTGAGTTTGCTGGCCAATCGAGCAATAGGAGTAAAATTTATTTCGGGCGCCTGCCTGCATTGGTCCCTGCAACGTGACGTGATGTTGTAACCAGCAATTTTCCCCGAGCACGACGTTCGGGCCGATCACGCAATACGGGCCGACGACCGTGCCGGCTCCGATCTGCGCGGTCGAATCTACGATCGCAGTGGGATGGATCTTGGCATCGACCATAATGTCGAATGGCGAACGATTAATGACGGGTTAAAAGCGGAAGATTGAAGTTCCAGCCGGTCGCGAAGGGCAAACATCGTGATCGGTATTCCTTCGAAATTCGGCATTCGAGCTTTGGCATTTACCTATCGAGAAATGTGAACATCAACTCGCCTTCCGAGACGATGGCATCGTTCACCACGCAATGACATTTTGCCTTCGCTAACCTTTCTCCGCGCGCCTTTGTCAGCTCAGCGTGAATGAAAATCGTGTCCCCTGGCACCACCGGTTTTCGGAACTTCACATCGTCCGCGCTCATGAAATAACCGATACGACTGCTTGTTTTCGCCAGTTTGAACAGCAACAAACTCGCGACCTGCGCCATCGCTTCCACTTGCATCACGCCCGGCATGACCGGATGGCCGGGAAAATGTCCCTGGAAAAACGGTTCGTTAATCGTTACCGACTTCACGCCGATGCACTTCGTTCCGCCTTCATCAAAACTAATAATGCGATCGACCATCAAAAATGGATAACGGTGCGGCAGAATTTGAATGATTTCGTCACTGTCGAGGCCGCCGTTGCCTTTTGGAACAACTCGCGGAACCGCCAGAGCTTCGCGACGCGACCGTTCCTTTACGATCGCCCGCGCCAGTTCCGCGTTGGCGGCGTGACCCGGCTTTACTGCGATGAGGTGACCGCGGATTCGGCAACCGATGAGGGCGAGGTCGCCGATGATGTCGAGAATTTTGTGGCGGACGAATTCGTCAGGAAACCGCAACGGCTCCTTGCTCAACACCGCGTCGCCGCGCACGACAATTGCGTTTTCGAGACTGCCACCTTTGATGAGATTTTTCGCCATCAGTGGCTCGACGTCTTCGTAGTAAACAAAAGTCCGGGCCGGCGCGATTTCGCGCTCGAATATTTCCGGCGCGACGTCCGTCGACCTGAATTGGCTGAACCGATTGTCCGGTCCTGCCTGGGTGCATGAGATTCGAAAACCATTATCGTCCGGGAGCAGGATCAATATCGCGCCGGTTTTTGTTTCGACGTGCATCGGTTCGCGAACCTGAAAGAATTTTCGCGGCGTTTCCTGGGCGGTGACGCCGGCGCGCTTGATCACCTCGACGTATGATTTAGCGCTGCCATCGCCGATCGGCGGTTCGTTGGCATCCATTTCGACGATGGCGTTGTCGATGCCCATCGCGGAAAGCGCCGAAAGCACATGCTCAACGGTGTGGACCCGGATCGAACCTTCGCCAATGGTGGTGGCGCGCTCGACCATTTTTAGGTTCTCGATTTTGGCGTCAATCGTCGGTTCGTCTGCCAAGTCCTTCCGCTTGAATTTGATGCCGTGATCCGCAGGCGCGGGATGCAGTTTCAACGAAACCTTTTCGCCGGTATGCAGCGAGGTCCCGCTGAAACCGGCGGATTTTGCGAGCGTTTGCTGAACTTCAGGGGCGGCAGCCATGGGCACTAACTAAACTGTAGGCGCCTCGCTCTGTCGAGGCCTAGGTAGGGGCGATTCCCCCTCAATCGCCCGGCTCATTTCAGCTCAAAAAACCCGCAATCAAACGCCATCATCTTGTCGATATTTGAGATTCGAAAGTGTTCGATGCCGGCTCCCGTCTCTTGCCAGACTTCGGCACCCTTCTCGCCATTTTTTTGGATCATTACTCGCGTCAGGTTCGGGCTTTCATTGATCGTGGCGAGCGGTAATCCGTCCGTTGTTTTCAAAAAACTGCCTTTCGCGTCGAAACCGATCCCCACTTCCATTACCGACCGGGTGTCTGCGACGAGCGGATTGGTCACGAGTTTTACTGAAACATGGTCGGTCGCGGCATCCGGGGTTGACTCGACTTTGCCGGCATCGTCGATCTTCAATTTTCCAACCACGTAACCGCGTGCGCGATATTTTCCTGGAGCGAGGTTTTCGCCCGAATTGTCTTTGCCATCCCAGGTCGTGCTTAACGAGTTTTCTTCGACGGTGAATTTATCGATCTTTGCTTCGCGGTCGAGAATGCGAACCAGTTTATCGTTTGAATCCCAAATTCCGAGACTGATCGTTCCCGCCATTGGTGGCGGAACAAAGCGCAGTGGAACGCTGCGCGCGGCCGCGGATGCGGTGGGAGCCGGTGAAGGCGATGGCGACGCCGCCTGGTTCGTTTCCGTTGGTGAGGGCGATGGAGAAGGGGATTCCTGCGAGAGCAATGGAGAAACTGCGCAGAGAAAACTCAAAAATACTAAACGAGTCAGCTTTGTCATTCCGAGCGCAGAGGAGGAATTCCTAACTATTTCTTAAATATCAAGAGATGTCTCGACTTCGCTCGACGCGACAAGAAGTCAAGCATAGTACCGCCAATTGAGGTTGGGGAAAAGATTGTCGCGCCATTCGCAGTCCGCGAGAAATTTTTCATCGACCTGACCGCTCATCAACTGGTCGTTCAAGGCGTTGAATCGCGCGAGATGGTCCTGGGTTCGTTTGCTGGCGTACTCGCGCGCTGTCCCGCTGCGCATTAGAAACGCCCAGTCGCTCGATTGCGCGAGCAACAGTTCGCGCGCCAGTTGTTTCAGAACGCGATCGGTGTGTGCGCTTGAATCGTTCTGGTGGGCCTGGGCTAATTTACTCATTCGCTGGGCGGCAGCATGGAGGTGCGGATAGATCCACGAATTGTGTTCGTCGATCCAAACTTCGAGATGGCCCCTGTCGCCCCAGCTTGATTCGGCCGGTTGGATTGTTTGCTGGGTTGAATTTGCCATCAGATAATCGGTTGGCGTCGTAAGTCGAAAGTCGGCTTGATCGGCCGCTGTTTTCCGAATCATCATTTCGAGGAACCGCGGTCCTTCAAACCACCAATGCCCGAACAATTCCGCATCGAATGGCGTGACGAGAATTGGATCGTACTCCAGGTCTGCGAGCCTTCGAAATTGTGCGCCGCGCTGTTTGACGAAATCGGTTGCGTGGGCCTCGGCTGCTTTTTCGGCCTTGGCGCGATTGTAGATCTCTTTGTGTTTCTTTCGACCAGTGATCCGGTGGTACTTTACCCCGGAAAATTTTCGAACGCCGCGAGCCACCGGGCCGAGATGTTCCAGAGGCAAATCAAATCCAACATCGCGGTAGAATTCGCGATACGCCGGATCGCCGGGATACCCTTCTTCCGCGCTCCAAACCTGGCGGCTCGAGTCGCGGTCGCGGGCAAACGCGGCCGGCCCGGCCGGGGTGTAACATGGCGCGTAAATCGCGCGTTGCGGCTGAGGGTTTCCCAACAGCAGTCCATGGGCATCAAGAATGAACCAGCGAGCGTTTGCTTCTTGTAGAATTGAATCGAGTCCCGGCGCGTATGCGCATTCCGGCAACCAAAAGCCGGCGGGGGCCGAATCGAAAACGTCATGAAACGCGTCGCGACCGATCAGGACCTGCGCTCGCGCCGCTTCGGGCGATTGTTGTTGAATCAGCGGCAGCAAACCATGGGTCGCTGCGCAGCCAATGATTTCGATCGCGCCGGTATCGCGCAATTGCCGAAATGCTTCAAGCAGGTCGCATCTCCACTCCTCGACGAAAAATCGGCGGCTTTCGGTGAAAAGATCGAAGTAGAATTGGGAAAGCTCGGCAAGCGCGGGCTCATTTTGATTTCGTTTTCGTTCACGAACCGTGAGATCGATCAGAAGCTCGAGATGTCGAATATATCGCTCGCACATCAGCCGGTCTTGCAACATCGCGCACAAGGTGGGCGTGACCGACAGGGTCAGCTTGAACGGCACCTTATCGTTCACCAGCCGCTGCATCACCTGCAACAAGGGAACGTAGGTCTCGGTGATTGCTTCAAAGAGCCAGTCTTCTTCGAGGAAATGTTCGTGCTCCGGATGTCGGACGAACGGCAGGTGCGCGTGAAGAATTAGCGCGAGATTGCCCGGCATGACTAACAATTAGCGTGTCATTCCGAACGGAGCGAGGAATCTCCGATAAGGTGATGGATTAGAATGGCTAACATGTTTGACGTTCGCTTTGCTTGTGATGGCCCTCGCTTTCGCTCGGGACAGCGCTAGCGGGAAGCGCGCACTGCGTTCATAAACTCTACCGCGCGTTTCGTTAACTTATCCCACTCGCCCCTTCGAATCAGCGCCGGATCAAACACGCTGCCAACGGCGCCGACTGCGACTGCGCCAGCCTTGAACCAGTCGGCGACATTTGCAGCGTCCACCCCGCTCGTCGGCATAATCGGGATCTGCGACAGCGGGCCACGCACTGCTCTTAAATAATCCGGCCCGAATTTTACTGCGGGAAAGATTTTCACGATATCGCCGCCTAACGAGTGCGCAGTGTAAATCTCGGTCGGCGTGAACGCACCGGGAATGATTGGGACGTTGAGTTCCCGCGCTTCAGCAATGACTTCAGGCAATACGCACGGACTGACCAGAAACCGCGCTCCTGCCGTGACAGCTGCGTGAACCTGCTCGCTGGTCAGGATTGTTCCGGCCCCGATAAGCAACTGTTCGTCGTTGTTATCAGCGAGCTTTGCAATCGCGCGGGATGCTTCTGGAAAACTGAATGTAATCTCGATCGCGCGAAATCCTCCCGCAATCGCGCACTTTGCCGCTCCCAGCGCTCGCTCGATCGAATCGGTTCGAATCACTGCGACCGCGCGTTCGGCTTTGATTCGGGTAATGACTTCGGCCTTATCCAGCGAAATCGGTCTGTTCATCGAAAAAAGTGATGAAGCCGGACACGAAGAGAAACGTGATTCCTTAAATCACTAAATCGTTAACTCGCAAATCCTTAGAGGGTCCGGCAGAAATCCTGGAACCGGTCGAGACCTTTTTTGATAATGTCGATGCTGGTCGCGTAACTGAATCGGATTGTGCGATCATCGCCAAACGCCGCGCCTGGCACCACAGCCACATTCGATTTGCTGAGTAATCGGTCGGCGAAATTTTGAGAGGTGAGCCCGAGCTGGCTGATGTTTACCAGGACATAAAACGCTCCCTGCGGTTTCACCGCGGTGATGTTCGGGATCTTTGAGAGACGATCGATCATGTAATTGCGGCGCATGTCGAACTCGTCGCGCATGTCGGAGACCGATTGTTGATCGCCCTTGAGCGCCGCGAGTGCGCCGCGTTGTCCGAACGAGCAGGGATTCGACGTGCTGTGGCTCTGGATAGAATCGACCGCTTTTGCGACTGCTTCCGGGGCCGCCAGATAACCGAGCCGCCAGCCTGTCATCGCGTAGGACTTGCTGAATCCGTTAACCGTGATCGTTAGGTCGTAGGCTTCCTTGGAAATCGACGCGACGCTAACGTGCTTGGCGTCGTCATAAACCAGCTTCTCGTAAATTTCGTCGGACAAAATGTAAATGTCTTCCCCGCTGGCGATTTCCACCAAAGCCTGCAACTCTTCGCGGGTGTAAACCGCTCCGGTAGGATTGCCCGGAGTGTTTAGGATCAACATTTTGGTGCGGGGAGTCATCGCGTTCTCGAAGTCCTCAGCGCGCAGTTTCCAATTGTTGCGCTCCATCGTTGGAACAATCACCGGTTCGGCGCCGGCCAGCCGCACCATGTCCGGATAACTGACCCAGTAGGGCGCAGGAATGACTACTTCGTCACCCGGCTGACAAGTCGCAAGAATCGCGTTGTAGCACGAATGCTTCGCGCCATTGCTGACAACCACCTGGCTCGCGCGATAGGTCAGTCCATTGTCGGCCGCCAGTTTTTCGGCAATCGCCGCCCGCAGCTCCGGAATCCCGGCACTCGGAGTGTACTTAGTGAAACCCGCCTGCAACGCCTCGATCGCCGCCTGTTTGATGTGCTCCGGCGTGTCGAAATCGGGTTCGCCCGCGCCGAAACCGCAGACGTCGATTCCTTCGGCCTTCATCGCTTTCGCTTTGCTGTCGATTGATAGAGTGAGCGAGGGGGTCAGTTGAGCAGCGCGTTCGGAAATTTCCATTGTCGAATTCGTTTCTAAGTCAGGGAGTTGCACATTATTTGCGGCCATAAAAGTTTTCAATCAAAGCTTTAAAATTATTCTCCTCCGGACGGACAATCCCCATTTCGCGCTGTGCATTCTCAACCGAATCGGACGCGTGGGCGGCATTGATCATGATGGTCTGGCCAAATTCTTTTCGAATTGAGCCTGGCGGCGCTTTTGCGGGATCAGTCGGCCCGAGCACGTCACGGATTTTACGGACTGCGTTTTCGCCCTGGTAAATAAGGGCAATGCACTTCTCGGTGCCGGGTTCGTCTCGTTTCTCCGGAAGGGTATCGCTCGGGCGCGCGCCCGCCATGAATTGAACGATGTCTTCCCAGGCGTCGCGGCCTTTGGCGTGTCCGAGTTTTTCCTGCAACACCGGCAGGACCGGGCCGTAGAATTTCTCCGCCTGCGCCACACTCATTCGGTGCACTTTGAAACCGACAATGTAGAGACCGGTCCGGGAGAAAACTTCGATTACACCGCCCGGGCGAACGTTGGGAAACTTGAAATTGTCCGGCTTAATTAAGACCAGCGTCTTTTCTACTTTCGCCTCCTTCGGGAACTGGATCGCCTGGTCGAGAACGCCGCCGTCGCGATCGGAAAATTCGGCCCACAGTTTGAGATCGCGCTCGATCGAGCTGGGATCGAAAGCCGCGACTACCGCAGGTTCGAAGTAAGTGACCTTGCCCGAATCGTCGGTGACGTAATCGCCAAATGTGTCGCGAATGGTTTCGCCCGCCGTCTCATCGTGCGAAATGTGACCGACGGTATTGCGCATTTTCGCTGCGGCATCCGTGCCTCGAAACACCAGAACGAGCGCCCGCGGGCGTTGGCCCTGTCTTTCGCCGGTAAAATTTCGCAGGACATACTCGCGAATGAGTTCCTGGGTGGCCCGATGTTTTGGCTCGCTTTCGCTGACAATGGTTTCGGCATAACGCTTCATCAGTTCAGCGCTCGGCGCGAACATTCGCGCTGCTACCAAATCGAGCCCGGTTCGTGAAATTAAGCGCGCGATGATCCCGCCGGTGCGCGATTTGCGCATCGAATACGGCGTCAGGATTGCGTAAGCCAGTTCCTCGTTCTGCATGCATCTGCCAGCGGCTTAAGATTAAACCGCGTTAATGCAGAAAACCGTAACCGCTAAGGGTCGCCGAACTTACCTGCGGCGACCCAACATCGCAACCCACTTTCCGCGCCGGCATGCCTCGATAAGATCGATCTTATTTTGGCGCAAAGCGTGCCGTATTTCAGCTTCCTGGCTTCGTAAAATTCCGGACAGAACAAGCCGTCGCCCGGTCCGCAGCTTCGGCATAATTTCGATCAGCAATTCACTGAAGAGATTCGCAGTGATAATGTCGATTTCTCGCGGTAACCCCCAATCGGTAACATTCGCGTTCTGAAACTCAATGCCCCTGATCTTATTCAGAAGGGCGTTATTCTTCGCGGTCAGGATCGCCGTCGGATCGTTATCGACTGCTATCACGCGACTCGCCCCCAGCAATCTCGCGGCCAAGGCAAGAATTCCTGATCCTGTTCCCAGATCCACCACTAACTCCGGGGAGCGCACCCGCCTCGCGTGCTCGCGATCGCGATCGCGCAATCGCGAAGGCGAACTTTCCTTGAAAGAACTTTTTGGGGAGGCGCCAAAAAGAACAGGCGAGGGCGCCCGCGCTCCCCAACCGGAAATCAGCTTCTCCAGCAATCGCAAACACATCGCTGTTGTGGCGTGCTCGCCCGTTCCAAACGCCCCGCCGGCTGGAATGATTAAAATACCGTGTCCAACCCGGATCGGCTTGGTCTTGTGACGGAGCGATCGCGTCAACCAATCTCGCGGCAGCTTTTGAATTCGTCCGCCGAGCTTTTTCGCGATGCCACGCAAGTCGGCGCGATGATTCGACGCGATCTCGACCTGTAATCGCTTTCGATTCGACTGCTCTATGATTGCCAATCCATTACCGGCGATCTCCCGAAGTTTTTCTTCGTTCTCTTCGAACCATTTCCTGGTCGCAAATCGTTGCCACAAATACATGCGGTTGAGTTAGTAGATGGAAACTTGTTAAGCTGGCCGGCAGGTGAAATTGCGCGGTATTCATCATATTACTGCCATCGCCAGCGATCCGCAGGGCAATGTCGATTTTTATTCTCAGGTTCTTGGACTTCGGTTCGCCAAGCGCACGGTGAATTTTGACGATCCGTCGACTTATCATTTGTATTATGGCGATCGGACCGGCCGGCCTGGAACGGCGATTACCTTTTTCGCATGGCCGGGCGCGCGCCGCGGAACGCGTGGGACAGGTCAGGTGGTCGCAACAAGCTTCGCCGTTCCCAGGGATTCGTTGGATTATTGGAAGACCCGTTTCGACAAGCACCAAATTTTTCACGAGGCGCTTCCTGCCCGGTTCGACGATGCCGCGCTGCGATTCACCGATCCGGATGGTTTAATGCTCGAATTGATCGAAACCGTGCGTCCCGACGATGTCGATCTTGAGTACGAGACCCAGGTTCCGAGGAAATTCGCGATTCACGGATTTCACGCGCCGACCTTTGAAGTGCAACGTTCGAGGAAAACCGAGGACGTTCTGGGATTCCTCGGCTTCGATGTTATCGCTGAGGAAGCATCGCGGAAAAGGTTTTCAGTGAATTCGAAACTGACCAGCGGGTGCGTTGATTTGGTTGAGCGGGCAGATGGACAATTCGGCATCAATTCGGCGGGCACGGTCCATCACATCGCGTTCCGATGCGCTGACGACAACGAACAACTGAACTGGCGCGAACAGATAGCGGGGCGCGGACTTCACGTGACGCCGGTGATCGACCGATTTTATTTTCATTCGATCTATTTTCGCGAGTCAGGCGGGATTTTGTTTGAAATCGCCACCGAAGGGCCGGGGTTTACCGCGGATGAACCGGCCGCGCATCTGGGCGAAACCTTGAAACTTCCGCCCCAATACGAGCAGCATCGCGCCGAAATCGAAGAGGTGCTTCCCCCAATTTTAATGGGGCCAAAACCGAAAACGATGGGTTAAATTTGACCGAAGGGTATAATTCCGGGTAAGTAAACGCCTTTTCACGCCATGCTTATTGTAATGACAGCCCATGCGGGCAAGGCTGAGATCGACAACGTCGTTCGCGTAGTCGAGACCCTTGGCTTCCGCGCCCACGTCATGCCCGGAGCAAGCCGGACCGCGATCGGGGTGACTGGCAACCAGGGTGCGGTCGATCTTTCGCACTTTGAAAATCTTCCCGGCGTCTCGGAGGCAATCCGCGTCACCAAGCCGTACAAGTTGATTAGCCTCGATCTGAAAGCCGATCGCACCGTGGTCGATCTCGGCGATGGAGCCCGCATCGGGGATGGCTCGCTCGCAATTGTTGCCGGGCCGTGCGCGATCGAGAACAGCAAGCAGGCGTTCGCAATCGCCGACGTGGTGCAGCGTAGCGGCGCGAAATTTTTCCGGGGCGGCGCGTTTAAACCCCGCACTTCGCCTTATGCCTTTTCCGGGCTCGGCGAAGCGGCCCTGAAAATTCTGGCTGACATTCGCAAGGAATTCGGCCTGAAAATTGTGAGTGAAGCGCTGGACGACACAAATCTCGATCTCGTTGAAAAATATGCCGACATGATCCAGATCGGCGCGCGCAACATGCAGAACTTTACTCTTCTGCGTCGGGTTGGCCGATCGAAATTGCCGGTGTTATTGAAACGCGGAATGGCCGCGACCTTGGAAGAATGGTTGTTGGCCGCCGAGTACATTATGGCCGAAGGAAATTATAACATCGTGTTGTGCGAGCGCGGCGTGCGTACGTTTGCCCAGCACACCCGGAACACGCTCGACCTCGCCGCGGTTCCGGCCGTCCGAAAACTTTCACATTTGCCCGTGATCGTCGATGCCGCGCACGGCACTGGCCGCAGCTATATGGTCACGCCCTTGGCCCGGGCTGGTGTTGCCGTTGGCGCTGATGGATTGATGATCGAAGTGCACGGCCGCCCGGAAGAAGCGCTGTCTGACGGCGCGCAGTCGTTGATGTTCGACGAATACGAACAAATGGTGCGGGAAGTCCGCCAGATCCACGATGTGATCGCGCGCAACGGCGCGGTCTAAATTCGCAGAAAATTCGCGAGTAGTTTACGGCCTTCAGCGGTCAGGATCGATTCGGGATGAAATTGCACGCCGTGAATCGGCAATTCTCGATGCTGCAGACCCATGATCTCGCCCGCGTCGGTTTCGGCGGTGATCTCGAGTGAATCCGGAACCGATTCGCGTTTTACGATCAGCGAGTGATAGCGGGTCGCCTCCAGCGGTTCGGCCAGGTCTTTGAATACGCCGCGCTTCCGATGATGGATCTGCGAAGTTTTGCCATGCATTAATTTGGCCGCGCGCACCACTTCGCCGCCAAAAACCTGGGCGATGCATTGATGACCGAGACAAACGCCCAAAATGGGAATGGTTTTGCCAAATTCCCGGATCAGGTCCGAACTGATTCCGGCGTCTTCCGGCCGGCCTGGCCCCGGTGAAATGCAAATCCGGTCCGGTTTTAGTTTCCTGATCTCGTCGATCGAGATTTCGTCGTTTCGCTTCACCACAAGATCCACACTGCGCATCTCACCGAAGAGCTGGACCAGGTTGTAGGTAAAAGAATCGTAATTATCGATGACGAGAAGTTTCATTCTTCTGTAGCAGCAGCCGTCTGCTGCATCCGATATGCCTGCCGCTATAGTTTATTTGCTCGCGCGACAGCGGCCAGCATCGCTTTCGCCTTGTTCATGCATTCGTCAAATTCCGTGGCTGGATTTGAGTCGGCCACGATTCCCGCGCCGGTCTGGAGATAGGCTTTCCCGTTTTTCAACACCATCGAACGGATCGCGATGCAACTGTCATGCGAGCCGTCGAATCCAAAGTAACCGACAATGCCCGCGTAAAATCCGCGCTTCGCTTTTTCCAGTTCCGCGATGATTTGCAGGGCCCGGATTTTCGGCGCGCCGGAAACCGTTCCCGCCGGAAATGTCGCGCGGATGGCATCGAAAGCGTTTTTGTCGTCACGCAATTTGGCGACGATGTGCGAGACAATGTGCATCACGTGACTGTAGCGCTCGATGACCATTTGCTCGGTCACTTTGACGCTGCCGAATTCGGCAACCCGGCCGAGATCGTTCCGTCCAAGATCAATCAACATCACGTGTTCGGCGCGTTCTTTGGGATCGGCAATCAGTTCCCGTCCGAGCCGTTCGTCTTCTGCTGAATCTTTCCCGCGGCGATAGGTTCCGGCGATTGGACGCAGCTCCGCGACACCTTCGCGCACGCGCAGGTGAACTTCCGGTGAACTTCCGAGTACTGCGAACGCCGGATCGAAGCGCAGACAGAACATGTATGGCGACGGGTTTCCGAACCGCAGGGCGCGATAAAGGTCGAGCGCCGCGCCGGTGCAGTCGGTTTCGAACCGCTGGGAAAGGACAACCTGAAAAATATCTCCCGCCGAGATCAGTTCCTTGGCTTTGACCACCATCGATTCGAACTCGGCGCGAGTTGTGTTACTTGCGGGCGAGGGAAGATTCGTCGGCGGTTTTGCATCGATCGATTCAAGGGGGTGGGGTTCGCTCAGGCGGGTCACTGTTTTTTCCAAACTTGCCACTCCTCGTGCGTAAGCCTGGTCCGCTGACGTTTTATCGTCGAGGTGGGCGTTACAAATCAGCCGCAGTTTTCGAAAACGGTGATCGAACACGAGCAGCATTCGCGGAACCATGAAAATCATTTCCGGGATTTCGAGATCGTCTCGCGGATGAATCGGGACGGTGGGCTCGAAAAACCGCACGACGTCGTAACCGATGTAACCGATCGCGCCGCCAACGACATGCGGGACATCGGCCGGCGGCACGAATTTGAAACCGGCGAGGATTTGTTGCAGTTCGGTAAGGGGATCGCCCTGGCTTTGCCCGCTGCTGAAAGTGACCAGTGGATCAAACCCGATGAAGGAAAATCGGCCGAGTTCTTCGTTGCGCTCAGCCGATTCAAATAGGAAACACGACTGCCCGTCGTCGATTTTAGCAAAGGCCGAAACCGGTGTTTCCACATCGGCGACAAGATCGACGATCAGCGGGATGAGATTCCCGCGCTTCGCCAGTTCGCAAAACTCGTCGTACGAGGGCGAAATCGACTTTTCGAGAGTTGAGCTCATTCGGAGGTTGAATTTATGGAGGGACGCCCTTCGTGTCGTCCCAAAGTTTCGGATGGGGCGAAACCCGCTCCCTCCCGGCGAATTTCGGTTGCGGAATAGGTCGGCTGCGGCATTATTTCTGTCCCTTTCACGCGGGTGTAGCTCAGTGGTAGAGCACCTCCTTGCCAAGGAGGACGTCGCGAGTTCGAGTCTCGTCACCCGCTCCACTGATGATTGCTCTCTAGGTTATCGAGGGTTTGGCCACCGGTCGGCGTTATGCGGAGATTACCAACAATTTGGAACGCCGCCTCTCCGAACATGAAAGCGGTGCGAGTCATTCTGGGCGTTTGATCGGTTCCTTCCGTCTGCTCCATACCGAATCCTTTAGGAATTTTTCACGTTCGCGTGCCGCCGTATAGTTCTGAAGGAGCGACGGTCTCCGGACCGTCGGTTTGTGATATTCGACGGCTGAAGCCGTCGTTCCTTGAGGGCGGCCGATCGGTTTGCGAGGCGCGATTGTAACATGCATGCAATCGACTCTGCCGGCCGGATTGCAGATCGCGGCCCCGATCACACCTCAATTTGCGGAAATCCTTACGCCCGACGCGCTCGCCTTTGTGTCGAAGCTGGAGCGTGAGTTTCGGGCCCGGCGGAAAGAAGCGCTTCGGGCAAGGGCGGAACGGCAGCAACGTTTCGATGCCGGTGAAATGCCGGATTTTTTGGCGGCCACCAAGAATATTCGCGAAAGCGATTGGAGTTGCGCGCCGATTCCCAAAGACTTGAACGATCGCCTGGTCGAAATTACCGGGCCGACCGATCGAAAAATGGTGATCAACGCGTTGAATTCGGGCGCAAAAATGTTCATGGCTGATTTCGAGGACGCGAATTCGCCGACTTGGAACAACATGGTGGAAGGGCAGATCAATCTTCGAGATGCGATTCGGCGACCGATCGGTTTCCGAAATCCGGAAGGAAAAGAGTACAAACTAAACGAGCAAACCGCGGTGTTGCTGGTCAGGCCGCGGGGCTGGCATTTGGAGGAAAAGCACGTGCTGGTCGATGGAGACCCAATTACAGGCGGCTTGTTCGATTTCGGTTTGTATTTTTTTCATAACGCGCGGGAGCTGATCAATCGCGGAACCGGCCCCTATTTCTATCTTCCGAAGATGGAGAGTCATCTTGAAGCGCGGATTTGGAACGATGCGTTCAACTTCGCCCAGGATGAACTCAAGATTCCGCGCGGAACCGTTCGCGCGACAGTTTTGATCGAAACCATTCCCGCGGCCTTCGAAATGGACGAGATCCTCTTCGAACTGCGGGATCATTCCTCGGGACTGAATTGCGGCCGCTGGGATTACATTTTTTCCTGCATCAAAAAGTTCCGCGCGAAGAACGATTTTATTCTGGCGGACCGCGCGCTGGTGACAATGACGACGCACTTCATGCATTCGTATTCATTGCTTTGCATCAAGACGTGTCACCGGCGAAACGCGTTCGCGATGGGAGGGATGGCCGCGCAGATTCCAGTGAAGAACGATCCGAAGGCGAACGAAGAGGCCTTCGCCAAAGTGCGGGCGGACAAGGAACGCGAAGCAGGCGACGGCCACGACGGCACATGGGTTGCCCATCCCGGAATGGTCCAGCTTGCAACCGACGCGTTCAACGCGATCATGAAAACGCCGAACCAGATCGATCGGAAACGTGACGATGTAAACGTGAACGCGACCGATCTGCTCCATTTCGAGCCGCGCGGTCCGATCACTGAAGCGGGTCTGCGCCAGAACGTTTCGGTCGGCGTGCAATATCTGGAAGCGTGGCTTCGCGGTCATGGGGCCGTGCCGCTTTTCAATCTGATGGAAGACGCCGCGACAGCCGAGATTTCGCGAGCCCAAGTCTGGCAATGGATCCGGCACCCGGAGGGGAAACTCGACGATGGCCGGAAGGTAACAAAGAAGCTCTTTGGCGAAGTGTTAGAGCAGGAGTTGGAGAAAATTGAATCGCAGATTGGAAAGCCAGCCTACGACAAGCGCAAATTTCATCTCGCACACGAATTGTTTGGAAAAATCACGACCGACGACGAGTTCGCGGAATTCCTGACGTTGCCGGCGTATCAGCATCTTGATTGAAATGAAACAAGGAAGAAATGGCGGGAGGTCAGAGGGCACAAGTCACAGGTCAGTAAAGAAGAGTTCGGCCCCCGGTTCGGCTGGTGGTGGACGCTTCGACGGAATTAACCGGCCTTACTCGCAAGAAGATGTCGATGGTTTGCGGGGCACGATCCAGATTGAGCATACTCTTGCCCGCCGCGGCTCGGAGAAGTTGTGGGAACTGCTGCACACGGAAGACTTTGTCGCTGCGCTTGGCGCATTGACGGGCAATCAGGCGGTCCAGCAGGTTCGGGCCGGGTTGAAAGCGATTTACTTGAGTGGCTGGCAGGTCGCAGCCGACGCGAATCTCGCGGGCCAGATGTATCCGGACCAAAGCCTCTATCCGGCGAACAGCGTGCCAGGAGTCATTCGACGAATTAACAATGCCCTGTTGCGGGCCGACCAAATCGATCATGCCGACGGGAAACGCGAAATTGATTGGGTGGCGCCGATCGTTGCCGATGCCGAAGCTGGTTTTGGCGGACCGCTTAACGTGTTCGAGTTAATCAAGGGAATGATCGAAGCCGGCGCAGCCGGTGTTCATTTGGAAGATCAGCTCGCAAGTGAGAAAAAGTGTGGCCACATGGGTGGCAAAGTTTTGGTGCCGACGCGATATGCGATTCGGAACTTGATCGCGGCGCGGTTGGCGGCCGACGTTTCCAATGTCTCGACGATCATTATTGCGCGGACAGACGCGAATGGCGCGAAACTGCTGACTAGCGACATCGACGAGCGTGACCGCGACTTTCTGACAGGTGGGCGCACGCCGGAAGGATTTTTCTGTGTACGTCATGGGCTGGATCAGGCGATTTCCCGTGCAAAAAGCTATGCCCCCTACGCTGATTTGATCTGGTGTGAGACCAGCACGCCGGATTTGGCCGATGCGAAACGTTTCGCCGAAGCGGTGCGCAAGAAATTTCCAAACAAGCTGCTCGCTTACAACTGCTCGCCTTCGTTCAACTGGAAGCAGAAGCTGGACAACGCGACGATCTCAAAATTTCAGCGGGAGCTTGGAGCGATGGGTTACAAATTCCAATTCGTTACTTTAGCCGGCTTTCACACCCTGAATTATTCGATGTTTAACCTCGCTCGCGGTTATCGGGAGGACGGGATGAGTGCGTATTCGGAGCTACAGGAAGCCGAATTCGCCGCCGCAGCCCAGGGTTACACCGCGACCAAACATCAGCACGAAGTCGGAACGGGTTATTTTGACGCCGTGGCGCAGGTGATCTCGGGTGGAGAATCCTCAACCGCCGCCCTTTGCGGCTCGACTGAGGAAGAGCAGTTTAGGCCGGCGCGCCGGTAAAATTGTAGGGCAAGCGCACCGCTTGCCATCTTTTAGGCTGGCAGCAGGCGGAGCGCCTGCCCTACAAATGCTCGATTTTTGAATCTAACCAACGGCCGGACTGCATCTCACTGGCAAAGGAACAATATGAAAACATTGACTGTCTGTATCTGTTCAACGGTGCTGGCTTTGACCGCCCTGGCCCAACCGCCCCCGCCGCCTCCGCCGCCGCCCGGCAGCTCGCCAATCGCGACCGCTTCAGCTTCGGTCAGTGTCTCGCCGGGAAGTTTGGCCGACAAAATCCATCAAAAGCTCGACAAGAAAATGCGCGGTCATCACGGAATCGTGATTGACGGCAACGACAGCAATCTCGCCAATCTTAAGAGCGACGAGATCCCTGACATGGTGGTGCCCATTGTCGCCATCACCATGCTGACGATCTTTGGCGCTCCGGTGCTGATCGTCGCGTTCATCATGTATTTCGGGTTTTCCAAGTCCCGAATGCAGCATCGCACCGTCCGAATGCTGGCCGAAAAGGGCCAACCCATTCCGGCGGCGTTGTTCGCGCCGCCAACCCCGACGGTTCGGCAGCGCTCCGACATGCGCCGCGGCATCGTCCTGGTAATGGTGGGCGTCGGAATCATGATCTGCTTCGGCGCCTGGAGTGATTGGGAAGGAGGAGCCTGGGCACTGGGTGTGATCCCGTTCGTGATCGGGCTCGGTTATCTGCTGGTGTGGAAACTGGAAGGCGGAAAGAAGAACGAGATTCCGCCGCCGCCGCCAACACCGTAATCTCCAGATGTGGAGCTAACCGATGCCGACCTCATTGCTCGAGTTCTTGCCGACGACGACCAGCACGCCTTTGGCGAGCTGGTCCGCCGGCATCAGTCGAGCGTGCGCGGTTTATTGCGCCAGCTCACCCGCAACGATATGCAGCTGGCCGACGATTTGGCGCAGGATGCTTTCGTGCGCGCTTACAAGAACATTCGAAGTTTTCGCGGGGAGGCGAAGTTTTCCACCTGGCTTTATCGGATTGCCTACAATTGCTTTCGTGAGAACGCCCGCAAACGAAAGGAACTTGTCGGGATCAACGAAGAACAATGGCAAGCCGAACAGGACCCCCACACAATTGACCCGGGTTTAAGACACGATCTTATGCATGCGCTGAGTTTGTTGCCGTTGCACGAGCGCTCAGCCGTCTTACTTTGCTGTCAGAATGGTTTGTCGCACCAGGAGGCATCGCGGGTGCTGGACATTCCGCTGGGAACGGTCAAAACCAATGTGTTGCGGGGACGCGAAAAATTGAAGAAAACCCTATCAGCCTGGGCGACCTGACGTGAGCACCGAAATTCAAGACGATTGGTTGGACCAAAAGCTTCAGGAAGCGGCGCCATATATTGAGGATGACGGTTTCACTGTCCGAGTTTTGCGCCAACTAGGGCAACCGGAGCGACAGGTTGAATTCCTGCGGTCGTTCATCCTCGTTGCCATGAGCGCGCTGGCCAGTGCTCTGACCTATGTCTTGTCGGATGGCGGCCGATTTATCCTTGTCGAGATGTTCAGATTGACCACGATCCCGACGGTGTGGGTGGTGGCCTTCGCGTTGGCCAGTGGAATGCTCGTCATGGCCGGCGGCATTTTCGCGGCGATGTACAAAACGCATCAAATCCAATCCTAGATTGTGTTGCGATTTGATCGTGCAGATCAAAGTAATCGTATGCTGAGAAATGTTCCGAGCGCCACGCTGAAGGAATTGGTTCGGCTCTCTGAACGCAAGGAAGCATTGATGGCCCAAATCCAGGAGATCGACCGCCAAATGTTAGGCGTGCAAAAAAGATTCGGAATTCCTCAACCCGAAGGCGATCAGTCTATGCCAGCGAACGTTTCAACCGTGCGCCGTCGAAAACCATCGCGCCGGTTGAATCGTTAATTAGCGCATAAACAATTCGCGCGCTTGCTGAACATCGCGCCGGATCTGTGCGACAAGGGCATCGAGACTTTCGAATTTCGTTTCCGGGCGAAGGAATTTTACGAAACGGATTTCGATATCTCTGCCGTAGATATCGCGATCGAAATCGAACAGATGGATTTCCAAAACCCGTTCCGATTTTCCGCTCGTTACGGTCGGTCGAACCCCGAGATTCACCACACCACAATGCATCCCGTCGACCAGTCGAGCGACTGCTGCATAGACTCCGTTCGGGGGAAACTGCTCGTTGTGCGCGGTGAGGTTCGCAGTTGGGAATCCTATCTTTTTCCCAAGATTATCGCCGCGCACGACCGTGCCAAGGATGGTGTATTCGCGACCGAGCATTCCCGCTGCTCGAGCGAAATCGCCGCCTTCAATGGCCTGCCGAATTGCCGTGCTGCTGACGACTTCGTCGTTGGATTTAATTGGCGGGACTCCGATCACGTGAAAGTTCATTTTCGCCCCGAGGTTTTTTAGAAGATCGAGATTTCCGCGCCGATTCCTTCCAAAAGACCATTCGTGTCCGACGCAAATTTCCCGCAACGGTTTTGAATGCGCGACCAGTTGCTCCGCGAAATCCTCCGGCTCGGTCGCGGCGAATTGTTTGTCAAAATGGATGATCAGCAAATGGCCAACGCCGAGCGCGCGGATCAAGGCGGTCTTGTGTTCAGTGGCGGTGAGCAACCGCGGCGCGGATTGCGGGCGCAATACTTTTTCCGGATGGGGATCGAACGTCACCACCACCGGCGTGCCATTGGCGGCCTGGGCGTGATCCGCTGAGGTCGAAATCACCGCCTGATGTCCGCGATGCACGCCATCGAACACGCCGATCGCCAGAAAGAGCGGGCCTCGCAACTGCGATAGCTCCGGGATCGAATGAAGAACTTCCATCAGGAAAACAAATTCGAAATTCGAATATCGAAATCCGAAACAAATTCGAATAACTCAAATTCAAAATCCGAAACAGCGAACTCAGGCGGTGTTCGCCGCTTCGCACATTCGAATTTCGAGTTTCGTGCTTGTTTCGGATTTCGAGTTTCGGATTTCGACATTGTTGTCAGGCTCCTCGCATGCGTGAAACCTGTGGAAGAGAGAGAATTCGGCTCGCGATCTCTTCCTGACGCAACGCCCTGATTTGATCAACCGTGATCGCGTGAGTGACATCGAACCGACCGGACTTGGTTCGGCGAAGAGATTTCAGATGGGCGCCGCAGCCGAGTGTTTCGCCGATCTCATGGGCGTAGGTGCGAACGTAAAAGCCTTTGCTGCAGAGAACGCTGAAATCGACGTCCGGCAGTGAGATTCGATCGACGCTGTAACGGTAAACGTGAACGAAACGCGGTTCGCGCTCGACCACTTTTCCTTGCCGGGCAAGCTTGTAAAGGGGCACCCCTCCGTGTTTTTTGGCCGAGACCATGGGCGGCGTCTGGTAGAAATCGCCCCGGAACTTTTCAAACGCGGCGCGAATCTCAGTGTCGGTGAGTTGCGGAACAGGTTTCGACTCTAAGACTTCGCCTTCTCGATCCTGAGTCGTTGTCGTCGCACCCAGGGTAAGGGTGCCAACGTACTCTTTGTCTTCGCTCATCAGCAGGTCTTGAACTTTTGTTCCGCGACCGATGGTTATCAAAAGCAGGCCGGTTGCGATCGGGTCGAGGGTTCCGCAATGGCCAACTTTTCTGATTCCGAGCTGCCGTCGAACCAACGCCACGACGTCGTGCGACGTCATGCCGTCCGCTTTGTCGACCAGAAGGACGCCGTCAAGAGACGCGGCTAACGACGTCACACGCTTCCTCCAGAATTTTCTTTTCCACTTCGGCCAGGGTGCCTTTCACTCGCGCGCCGGCCGCCAAAACGTGACCGCCCCCACCGAATTTTTCGCAGATCGCGCATACGTTCACCTTGTCGCTTTTCGATCGCATACTGACGCGAACTTTGCCATCGGCCAACTCTTCGAAAAATATTGCGACGATTACCCCCTGGATTGCCCGCAAATGATCGATCAGGCCTTCGTTGTCCTCCGGCAAAACCGCGAGTTTCTTCGCCGAGGCGAGAGTCAGGCTGAAACTCGCGATCCGATTGGCCGCGTTGAAGCGCATGGTGCCGAGCAGCTCGCGCAGCAACTCAACCCGCCGCCGCGGATAGTTTTCGTAAGTGAGTTGACTGATTCGTCCTACATCCACCCCGGCCTCAACCAGCTCTGCCGCAATTTCGAAAGTGCGCGCCGTGGTGTTCGGATATTGAAACGAACCGGTATCGGTGGAAATCGCGACGTAAAGATTTTCCGCGATTGCCCGGTCGATCGGCAAATTCTGATCTTTGATCAGTTCGAAAAGAATCTGGCCGGTCGCCGGCGCGCGGGGATCGATGTAGTTAAGATCGCCATACCCTGGATTGCTCGGATGGTGATCAATATTGATCCAAATTTTCGCAGATTTGATCGCGCCCACGGTTGTGCCGAGACGGTTTTGAATCGCGGTGTCCAGAGCGACTACAACGTCGACGTCTTCCGGCTCGGCAGGCGGTTTTGTGAGCAAATCGGCTTCCGGCAAAAAATTATATTTCTCGAGCATGCCTTCGTCGTTCCAAATTCGAACGTCTTTGCCGAGTTTTTTGAGGGAAAGCCCAAGCGCCAACTGGCTGCCGAGCGCATCGCCATCCGGCCGGACGTGGCTGAAAACCGCGAAGCGCTGATGTTCGCGCAACACTTGGCCGATTTGGTCGAATTTGGCGGCGCTCACTCGTGCTTTTGCTCGTCGCTGTCGATCTGCTGCAAGATTTCGACTATACGCGAGCCACGCGCGATCGATTCGTCCAGATGAAAGAGCAGATGGGGCGTGAATTTCATCGTCACACGGCCAGCGAGCTCGGATTGAAAAGCGGCGCGGTGTTCCTCCAGCTTTTTCATGACGCTTTCGCCGCTTTCCGAGCCAAGGACGCTGACGAAAACATGGGCATTCTTCAGGTCGGACGAAACTTCGACGTGATTGACGGTAACCAGCGCGCCCTCAAAACTGATTTCCCGCGCGAGGATTCCGCTCAGTTCCCGTTTTACAACTTCGTTGACGCGCAGCATTCGATGTTTCATAAGACCCTTTCATCCCATCAAAGTTTTTGGGTCATCGCTTCGAGCTGATAACACTCGATGATGTCGCCAACGTGATATTCGCTGAAATCGCCGAGCTTGATGCCGCATTCCAAGCCGGAGCGAACTTCCTTCACGTCATCCTGGAAACGTCGCAGGGTTGAAAGCCCGCCGTCGTAAACGGGCTGACGCTTGCGAATCACGCGGGCCCGGCCGGTGCGAGCAATCCGGCCATCGGTAACGAGGCAGCCGGCAACGATACCTTTGCTTAGCTCGAACACTTGTTTCACCTCGGCGTGGCCAAGGACGGTTTCGCGGAATTCCGGATCCAGCAGCCCGGCCATCGCGTCTTTGATCTGGTCGATCAACTCGTAAATGATGCTGTAGAGTTTGATCTGGACGCCTTCGCGTTTCGCAGCGGTGACCGCCATGTTTTCCACTTTGATGTTGAAACCGATGACCACCGCGTTCGACGCGCTCGCCAGCAAAATATCCGATTCCGAGATTGGTCCGACGCCGGCGTGAATGATCGCGAGTTCGACTTTCTTGCTTTCGATTTGATTGAGGGCTGCGCTGATCGCTTCGACTGAGCCCTGGGTGTCGCATTTCAACACCAGACGGAGTGTCTTCCGGCCGTCGGCGGCCTCGAGCAGGGTCTCGAGGGTTGCACGTTGCGGCACAGCTAATTTTTCCGCGCGTTTGGCCTGCAAACGCTCCTCGCTCAAAGTTTTTGAGGCGCGCTCCGATTCCATCACCAGGAATTCGTCTCCCGCGTTTGGCAGACCGGTAAACCCGAGGACTTTCAACGGTGTGGACGGCCCCGCTTCTTTCACGGGTTTCCCTTTGTCGTCGATCAGCGATTTCACTTTTCCGGAATAATCGCCGCAAATAAACGGCTCGCCGACCTGGAGGGTGCCCATTTGTACGATGACGGTCGCGGTCGGCCCCCGGCCGGCTTCCACTTGCGCTTCGATCACAGTCCCGCGCGGTGTCGCGGTCGGTGACGCTTTCAAATCCATGACTTCGGCCTGGAGCAACATCATCTCTAGCAAGTGATCGATGCCGGTCCCGCGAGTGGCGGAGACTTCGCAGACGACGGTTTTGCCACCCCAGTCTTCCGGAGTCAGATCGCGCTCCTGCAATTGCTTCTTCACTCTGTCGATGTTCGCGCCAGGCAAGTCGATCTTGTTGATCGCGACCATGATCTCAACGTGGGGCGCGGCTTTCGCGTGACTGATCGCTTCGATGGTTTGCGGCATCATGCCGTCGTCAGCGGCGACGACCAGCACGACAATGTCGGTGACGTTCGCGCCGCGCGCGCGCATGGCGGTGAAAGCCGCATGACCTGGGGTGTCGATGAAGGTAATTTTTTGTCCCTTGTGATCAACACTGTAGGCGCCGATGTGCTGAGTGATTCCGCCGGCTTCACCGGCAGCGACCCGGGTTTTGCGGATCGCGTCCATCAAGGAAGTCTTACCGTGATCGACGTGGCCCATGAAGGTGATGATCGGCGCCCGGGGTTTTAGCTCTTCTTTTTTCTGGATGACCGGCGGCGGGGGTGCGACCACGACCTGCTCGACTTTGTGAACGCCACCGCCTTTTTCGCGACGCTCCTTTTCGAGAACGAATCCGTGACTCTCCGCGATCTTAGACGCAATGTCGGGCTCGATCGTCTGATTGATGTTGGCGAAAATGTTAAACGTCATCAGCTCGGCGATGAGCTGGTGCGGCTTCAGACCGAGTTCGACCGCCAGTTGCTTCACAATAATTGGCGGCTTGATATGAATTACATTTTGCGCCGGCGCTTCCGCTTCGGCCGCGGTCTCTGCAGGCGGCGCTTCGGTCGCCGGTGGCGGCGGCGCCGGTTCTACTTTCTTCGGCGCGGGCGGCGGAGGTGGGGTTTGTAATGAGGCGCGAATTTTCGAGATCGGCGGTAGAACGGTTGTTTTCTTTTTGACCTCGCCGTCCGCACCCTTCTTTTCCGGGTGCTTCTTATCGATCAGAGAGACGCTTGCCGTTGCGGGTCGAGGAGTAGCAGCCGGTTTCGGTTGCGGTTTCTCCGGGGCAACGGGGTGAGGCGACGACTTGGCCCCGGGTTTGGGTGCCGGTTCTACTTTCTTCTTGGAAAAGGCAGGCTTGTGGGCAGCGGGTTTGTGGGCAGCAGGCTTTCTCGCTGCCGGTTTCTTTGCCGCTGACTTTGATTTTGTTGCCATTTCAAAAAATTATTCATGGCTCAACCTTGTTGAGCCGAGCCCGCTTCTTGTTTTGCATCCTGTTTGTGAACGGCATCGTGAATCTCCTGCGCCTTTGCTTCGTCCACACCAAGAATATCTACCAAATCCTGAACGTCGGCCGCATGCAAGCCTTCCAGATTGGTAAATCCGGATTTCACCAGCATCACCGCTTGTTCCTCGGTGATTGGCACTGCTTTGGCCAACGCCTGGGCGGCTTGGGCGACTTTCTGTTCGACCGCCGTGGTCGCTGACGTGTCTTTGTCGATGTTAATTTCCCAACCGGTCAATCGCGAAGTCAGTCGCGCGTTCTGCCCTTTCTTGCCGATCGCGAGCGAGAGCTGATCTTCATCCACCGAAATCTGGGCGATCTTTTTCTCCAGGTCGAACGCGATATTTTTCACTTTGGCCGGCTTTAAGGCTTCGAGGATGAAATCTTTCGGATCTGAGCTCCACCGAATGATGTCGACCTTTTCGTTGTTCAACTCGCGGACGATGTTTTTCACGCGCGAACCGCGCATGCCCACGCAGGCGCCGACCGGATCCACCTTTTCGTTCGCACTCCAAACGGCGATTTTTGTGCGGTAACCGGCTTCCCGGGCAATGCCGCGGATCTCCACCGTTCCATCAGCGATTTCGCTCACTTCCAGCTCAAAAAGGCGACGCACGAAATTCGGATGACTGCGGGAAACAATGATCTCCGGACCGCGCAATCCATTTTCGACCGCGACGACATAGGCGCGCAGACGATCGCCAACGTTGTAATCTTCAACCACCACGCGTTCGCGCTGCGGCATGATGGCTTCGAATTTTCCAAGGTCTAGAATGACATCGGAGCGGTCGAATCGTCGCACCGTGCCGCTGACAATTTCCCCCGCTCGATCTTTGAACTCCTCGTAAATCATTTCCTTCTCGACCTGCCGGATGCGCTGCATCATTGCCTGTTTGGCGGTCTGGGCGGCGATGCGCCCGAAATTCTTTGGCGTAACTTCGACTTCGACGGTGTCGCCAAGTTTTGCCTCCGGTTTGAGCTTGCGGGCTCGCGTGATCGCGATTTCGTCCTGAGGATTGGTCACATTTTCAACCACGATCAGGTTGGCCAGGGCGCGGATGTCGCAGGTCTTTGGGTCGATGTCGATGCGCAGATCGCGAGCGGCGCCCACGCTCTTCTTCGATGCCGAAAGCAGGGCGGTGGAAAGAGCTTCCAGGAGGGTCTCGCGTTTGATTCCGCGCTCCCGCTCCATGTAGTCCAGCATTGCCGCTATTTCCGCGTTCATAAAGCATCCAGTCCGCAGACCAAAAGGAGTGGGACAACGTTTCCCACTCCTTCCAGCGCGGACTGGACCCTGAATTTACCTTCAGGCCGGGAACCGTCAAGCTGAGGGGTTGAACCGGCGGAGCGAAGCGTCCAACATTCCAGCATCGTGAATTCGCGAACGTCCAATCTACTGATTGTCCTGCTGGTTTGGGCGGCGCTTTATCTGTCCGCGCTCGGATCGCTGGCCATCAAAGGCGAGGAAGGCCGCCGCATTTTGCCGGGAATCACGATGTTGCAAACGGGCAATTATCTTGTGCCGCAGGTCGGCGGCGAAACGTATTTTCGAAAACCGCCCCTGATCAACTGGCTCGTAGCCGCGTCATTCAAGATCTTCGGCCGGCAAAATGAGTGGACCGCGCGGGCGCCCTCGGTGATTTGCGTTTTGCTGGTTGCGATCGCGTTCGTCACTGTTGCCCGGTCAAGCCTGGGCGCGCCTGGATCGCTTATCGCCGCCCTGATTTGGTTGATCAATGCCGGCATCATCGAAAAGGGCCGATTGATCGAGATCGAAGCGCTTTACGTTTCCCTTTGCGCGCTCGCAATCATTTTCTGGCTTAGTTGGTGGTTGCAAAAAAAATCACCGTGGCTGATCTGGACGGTTCCGTTTATTTTTCTGGGGCTCGGCTGGCTGGCAAAAGGTCCGGTTCATCTTTTGTTTTTCTACGGCGTCGTGATCGCCGTAATTTGGAAAGAACGAAGATGGAAAGCGCTGGTTCATCCCGCGCACTTCCTTGGCATCATTGTGATGCTCGGAATTTTCGCGGCCTGGGCGATTCCATTTGTGCACGCGACGAACCAGGCGACGGCTACGACCAAGTGGTCGCAGCAGTTCACCGGACGGCTCCGCGGAACTGATTTCGAGCTGGGTCGCTGGATTTTCAACATTCCTCATGGCGTTCTTTATCTTCTGCCTTGGGCCATTTTTCTTCCCCTGGTGCGGTTTCAAAATTTTTCGAACGATAAAGATCGACAACTTGCGCGCGGTCTCGTTTGGGGGGCGATCGTTCCGTTTGTCGTTGTGAACCTTGTTCCAGGATCGATTCCGCGTTACGCGATGCCGGCAATCGTTCCGGCAATTTGGTTGCTGGCGATGACGTTGACACAGGAGGATTTGTGTTGGCCGAGGCGGCTCAGTGGAAAAACGTTTTCCTGGAGAGCGCGGCAGCGCTGGATTGTCGGCATCGTCATTGTCGCATGTCTTGCGATGTGGACTTACGCGATCGCGGTGGTGCCACGATTGCATCAGCGGCAACGGATCAAGGGGCTCGCCGCGCAGGTGGAATCGAACATTCCGCGAGGCGAGACGGTGTACGCGCTCGATCCAAATTATCAGCCGATCTTCTTCTACATGCGCTCGAAGGTGGCCTATGCCAGCGACATCGACGAGGTGCCGGTCGATGCGAAATATCTTTTGGTGCGGCCGGAGCGGGAGCAGGAAGTGTTGGAAAGCAATCACTGGGCGCCGCGTCAGCCGCGCCGAATCATGCGGAGCACGGATTACCGAAAGGAATCGATCCTCCTGCTTAAGATTGAGTAAGCCGCTGGCATTGACAGTGCTTCGGACTGGAATTAGTTAGCAAGCTAACGATTTTTGATCCGTGAAACCTAACGACGTCGATCTTTTGGGTCCTCTCTTGCATGGGACGGCCCGGGCTTGGCGGCTGAAATTGGACGAGCGACTCAAACCGATGGGTCTGAGCCAGGCGAAATGGCGGACTTTAATGCATTTGTCCGCCGCGACCGATCCGATGACCCAGGCCGAGATCGCATCCCATCTCGGAATTGAAGAGCCGTCTTTGGTGACGTTATTGCATCGTCTGGAAGGCGATCGCTGGGTCGCGCGCAAGAACGCCTCTCACGATCGGCGTTGTAAAACGGTCCATTTGGCGCCGCGCGGCCAACGCGTTATTGAGCAAATCAGCGCCGCGGCGGTCAAACTTCGTCACGAGTTACTGGACGATATTTCAGTCGCTGATTTGAAAACTTGTATTCGGGTGTTGGATCGCATCCGACAAAAAGCAGAAAAGGGGAATGCTAACGGCAACGGGAAACAGGCCCGAGCTCGAATTTCAGCGCGAAAGAACGGTCAAAACTAATATGGGGATTCGATTAGATTCTGGAAATGGAGCGGCGACTGAAGTTCAGGAGACTAATCGGATGAGAGGCATCCGTGAAAAGAAGCCACGCATTCCGCGTTGGGGGATTTTTCTTTTTGTCATTCTGGCCGCCTTCGCGGTCGCGCGCACCTTGCAACGCGGCGTTGAAAAATCGAAAGCGGCCCAGCCACCGGTGCGCCCGGTCCTGGTCGCGCAAGTAATCACCAAGGACGTTCCAGTTTATCTGGACGAAATCGGAACGTGCGCCGCCTACGAGACGGTCCAAGTCCAGGCCCAGGTGGCCGGACAGATCAAGAGCCGCGATTTTCAGGATGGTGCTGATGTGAAAAAAGGAGACCCGCTTTTCACGATCGATCCGCGCCCATATCAAGCTGCGCTGGACCAGGCGAAAGCGCAGGCGGCGTTCGACCAGGTAACGATGAAGCGTCAGGCCGATTTGCGGTCGAAAGGCGTTAACGCGGCGCAGGACTACG
The DNA here is from genome assembly GCA_025934755.1 of Chthoniobacterales bacterium. GTDB lineage: Bacteria > Verrucomicrobiota > Verrucomicrobiia > Chthoniobacterales > UBA10450 > AV40. The sequence continues at coordinate 29,590 of JAICWQ010000006.1, forward strand.
ACACGGCAGTGGCGAACGCCCAAAAATCGCAGGCCGCGGCCGAGGCTGCTCAAGTGAATCTCGATTTTTGCTACATTAAGTCGCCGATCAACGGACGAGTAGGTCTGCGCAACGTCGACATCGGTAATTTGGTCGGTCCCACCAGTCCGCCATTAGTCGTGATCCAGGGTCTCGATCCGATTTACACTGATTTTACCGTGGCGGAGACAGACTTGGCCTTAGTGAGGAAATACCTCGGCGGACCAAACGTAAAGGTGCAAACCTATTCGCCCGATGAAAAAAGAGCGCCGCGAATGGGCGATTTATATTTCATCGACAACGCGGTCCAGCCTGGTTCGGGCACGGTGAAAGCGCGGGGGGTGACGCCGAACTCTGATCGCGCTCTCTGGCCATCAGAATTTGTGCGAGTTCGTTTCATTCTCGACATGATCAAGAACGCGAAACTCGTTCCGTCCCAAGCGGTGCAGATCAGTCAAAGCGGGCCTTTTGTTTTTGTGGTGAAGCCCGACAACACCCTCGATCTGCGCCCGGTTAAACCGGGTCAACGGCAGGACGGCGATCTGCAAGTGATTGAAAGCGGGTTGCAGCCAAATGAAAACGTCGTCGTGACCGGGCAACTCGCGCTTGCCCCCGGAGCAAAAGTGGATCCCCAACCCTACAATTCGTCTCAACTGGCAGCCGACGAAAATAGCGCGGCGGCCAAGAGCTCGAAGTGATTTTTGCCGATGGACTATTCGGACGAACACGATGGGTCGGGAAATGGCGACCACAGTTCGCTAGATCAGAATCGTAGAAGATCCGCAGCTGAAGGTGGCTCGCCGCACTCGCCGAAGTTGGTTCCGGTAAAAGGCACCGGACTTTCCGGACCATTTATTCGCCGGCCGGTGATGACGGTGTTGTTGACCTTGTCGGTGATCGTTGCCGGCATTGCGACTTACAACAAACTCTCGGTTAACGATCTTCCGGCGGTTGATTACCCGATCATTCAAGTCAGTTGCGCTTATCCAGGCGCAGATCCGGTGACGATGGCGAACAACATCGCGACGCCGCTCGAGAAACAATTCCTCCAAATTCCGGGGCTCGACATTATCACCAGTTCGAGCACCCAGGGAAACACGTCGCTCACCTTGCAATTTGTTCTGAGCAAAAGCATCACTGACGCGGCCACTGACGTTCAGGCGGCGATTCAACGCGCGACTGGCAAATTGCCGATCGACTTGCCGAGTCCCCCCACGTTTTCCAAAACGAATCCAAACGATCAGGCAGTTTATCTGGTCGGGTTCATGTCGGACACGCTCACCGACGGCGATCTATATAAGTACGCGTCGACCGTAGTGGCCCAGCGCATGGCGATTCTCCCCGGCGTTTCGCAAGTGAATATCTACGGGGTTCAAGGTGCGATCCGAATCAAAGCCGATCCGGCGGCCCTGGCTTCGCGCGGTTTAACCATGGACGATCTGGCGAACGCGATTAAAGCGGGAACGGTTTACTCCGGCGCAGGCCAATTCGATGGCCCCCATCGCACATTTGTCCTTCAGCCGAATGGGCAGATCGACGAGGCGGAAGGATATCGCAATTTGATCGTCGCCCGGAACAAGGACCGTTCACCGGTTTATTTGCGCGACATTGCCGAAGTAAAACAAAGCGTACAGGACGAGCGCACTTCGCGGTTCTTCTGGGTGCGCGGGTTCAAGCGCCCGCCCGGAACCACCGTTGTTCTCGCCGTTTCCCGGCAGGCCGGTGCGAATGCGGTTGAAGTGGCGAATTCGGTGAAGGCTCTTTTTCCGGAGCTGCGCGCGAGTTTGCCGGGCTCGATTTCGTTTCTACCGGTGTTCGATCGTTCGCAAACAATCGTGAATTCGGTGCACGACGTGCGGATGACCCTGATGATCGCGTTCGTGCTGGTAGTGATGGTAATCTACGTTTTTCTCGGCCGCGCCACCGACACCCTGATTCCGGCTGTCGCCCTGCCGCTTTCGTTGCTGCTCACCTTTGCCGTGATGTACCTGCTCGGATTTTCCATCAACAACCTGACTTTGATGGCGCTCACTCTGGCCATCGGATTTTTGGTCGACGACGCAATTGTCTTCCTGGAAAACGTGATCCGGCGCGCTGAGCACGGCGAATCGATTCTAAAAGCCGCTTACAACACCGCGGGAGAAATATCCTTTACCATTCTGTCGATGACGCTTTCCCTCGCTGCGGTTTTCATCCCCCTGGTATTTTTGCCGGGATTGCTCGGGCGAATTTTCCAGGAGTTTTCCATCACGATCATTGTCGCGATTCTCGCGTCCGGTCTAATCTCGTTGACCCTGACCCCATTGATGTGCGCGCGCATTCTGGGTGAACGCAGAGCCGGCCACAAAAAAGCGCGAATGGAAAAGTGGACCGGCGATTTCATCAAGCGCGTGATCGGTTGGTACAGTGTCGCTCTGGACAAATTTTTGGATCGCGCCTACCTGACGGCGCCAATTCTCCTTGTCTGCATTATCGGTCTGTGGTTTTTCTTCACCCATTTGCCGTTCACCCTGCTGCCGGTTGGGGACAGCGGTTTTGCTCGCGGTGTTTTCATTGCCCAGGAGGGTGCCTCGCCCGACCAGATGCGGGCGTTTCAAAAACAGGTAAACGAGAAAGTTCAGGCGGAGCCGAGCATTGCGCAATTTTTCACGAACGTTGGAACCGGATCGCGGACCGCGTTGTCGCAGGGAATTGTCTTTTGCGTTTTCAAACCGCGGGAGCAACGTGATCCGATCGAACAATGTCTGCTGCGACTGCAAAAATCGATCAGCTCCATTCCCGGGCTGACCGCGGTTATCTCTCCGAGTCCGGTTTTGCAAATCAATATCGGCGCAACCAATCAAACCCAGGGGCAATACGCTTACACCCTTAGCGGGATCGTCCCGGAAGATGTTTACAAGGCGACCGACCAAATGATGGCGAAGCTGCGCACCTACAAGGGATTCGCATCGGTGCGTTCGGATCACTACAACAGCACGCCGAATCTCACCGTGAACATCGACCGGGAGCGGGCGGCAACCTACGGGGTTTCAACCTCCGCGATTCAAAGTTTGTTGAAAAACGCCTACTCCCAAAACTACGTTTATTTAATCAAGCAACCGGACGATCAATATCAGGTCATCCTCGAAGTAAAAAATAACGAGCGCGCGCAGCCAAGCGATCTTGATAACCTCTACGTTCGCAGCAATACCGGCAACACAATCGCTCCGTCGGGCGGAACCGGCAGCGGCGGAATCACGACTACGACAGGAACCGCGTCCGACCTGGTGCCATTGCGGGCGGTTACCTCGACCACCCTGGTCGTCGGACCGCAGGCAGTGAATCATTTCGACCAGTTCACCAGCGTCACCATCAATTTCAATTTGTTGCCGGGCGAAGCGATTGGCGACGCCACCAGGTTCATCGAAGATTCCTTCGCACAAGTGCACGAGGAATTGCCGAGCGTGCAATCGACCTTCCAGGGTGAAGCGCTGGTGTTTCGTCAACTGTTTCAGGCGCTGCCGTTGCTTTTGATCGGCGCAATCTTCGTCATGTACGTGATCCTCGGAATTCTTTACGAGAGTTACGTCCATCCAATCACTGTCTTGTTCCCGGCTATTGTCCCCGCAGTCGTTGGCGGCCTCGCTACCCTGTGGATTTTCGGGTCGACCTTGTCGCTTTACAGCGTGATCGGACTTTTCCTGTTGCTTGGGATCGTCAAGAAAAACGGAATCATGGTGGTAGATTTCGCCCTGCAGCGAATCGACGAGGGCTGGGATCTTCGTTCGGCAATTCATGAGGCCAGCGTCGAACGTTTTCGCCCAATCGTGATGACCACCCTGTCTGCCTTAATGGGCGCGATTCCGCTCGCGCTTGGATTTGGTCAGGATGCTTCGTCGCGCCGGCCGCTGGGTCTGGTTATCATTGGGGGGTTGATCTTTTCACAAATGGTCACGTTGTTCGTGACCCCGGTGATTTATCTCTGGCTCGAATGGTTCCAGGAGCACGTGCTCGATAAGGTCCCATTCCTGCGCAGCGCCCACTTTCATCCGCACGACGAGCCCGTTCCCGGAGACACGCCGGAACCCGTGGCCGCGCAATAGCGTTCGGCTGGAAGATCGACATCGGCGCGTCCGCGCCTCATTTTGGCCCCGGAATGGAATAGGGCGTGCTCTGACAGGGTGATTCTCCCGGGCATGAAAGCTAACAACAAAACCATGCTGACCGCACTGTTTGGCGTGATATGGGCGGGTACAGCTGTTCTTGGCGGACACGCGTTGCTCAAATATGAAAACGCGCCCGGTGAAGTCGGCCACGTTTCCTCGGCTTGGCCGGCCCATTCATCCATTCAACTTGCTTCCGACCGCGCGACACTGGTGATGTTTGCCCACCCCCAATGTCCCTGTTCGCGCGCGAGCATGGATGAGCTCGCCCAAATTATGGCGCGGGTTCAGGGCAAGGTGCGAGCCTATGTCCTTCTCTACACGCCGCGTGGCGCCAGCCGCGATTGGCAGAACACGACCACTTGTCGAAACGCAGCAGCGATTCCCGGAGTCACGGTTTTGTCCGACATTGATGGTGCTGACGCAGAGCGTTTCGGCGCCGAAACGTCAGGTCACACCTTCTTGTTCGATCCAAACGGCCGGTTGCTTTTCAATGGGGGCATTACCGCTTCGCGTGGGCACTCCGGCGATAATGCGGGCGAAAGTGCGATCGTTTCTTTGATTGACAATAATCTTCCCAAATTTACGCGGACCCTGGTTTTTGGCTGCTCCTTCAAGAGCCAGACGCGAAGAGATTTGAAATGTTTGAAGTGATGCGAAAGCCGGCGAAGCATGGATCGTCCGCGGCGCGGGCGGATCAATTGTTCCGGGAACAGCAGCACGAAATCTACGTTAAAACCGACCAGCTTTTCGCAAGACTGATGTTTTTCCAGTGGATTGGCGGCGTCGCTATGGCGCTGATCGTCTCGCCTTACACTTGGACCGGACAAGCTCGCGCGATTCATGTCCACGTTTGGGCGGCGATTTTTCTGGGCGGAGCAATCAGTTTCTTCCCGATTTGGCTTACCCGGGTCTGGCCGGGAGCAGCGATTACGCGCCACGTCATCGCAGTCGCGCAGATGTTGATGTCGGCATTGCTGATCAGCGTGACGGGCGGACGAATTGAAACCCACTTTCACGTGTTCGGGTCGCTGGTGATTCTCTCGTTTTACCGGGATTGGCGCGTCCTTGTCCCTGCCACGATCGTGGTGGCACTCGATCATTTCATTCGTGGCATCTACTGGCCCTATTCGGTTTACGGTGTTCTGACCGCGAGTCCGTGGCGCTCGTTTGAACACGCTGCCTGGGTTGTCTTCGAAGACGTCTTTCTCGTGATCTCCTGTTTCCGAAGCATTACCGAAATGCGTTCCATCGCGAATCGAACGGCCGCGCTGGAATTGAGCGAGCAGAACTCCCGTCAGATTTTTCAAGAAGCTCCAATTGGGATGGCAGTCGTTGGATTGAATGAAAAATTTCTGCAGGCAAACGCGAAGCTTTGTCAGATGGTCGATTATTCGGAACAGGAACTCCGAGATCGAACGCCGCTTGAGATTACTCATGCGGACGACGTCGTCTTCAGCCGTGAAATCGCCAAAGCGATGTTGAACGGCGAAGTCCACAGCCGTGTGGAGAAGCGCTACGTCCGTAAAGACGGCGGAATAGTGTGGGCTGCGCGCACCGGCTGCGTGATACGGGACGAGGCCGGCAACCCTCGACATTTCCTCATCATGGTCGAGGACATCTCCAAGCGAAAAAAAGCCGAAGAAGCGGTGCGCGATTCGGAAGAACGCTACCGTCTCCTGTTCGAAACCAATCCGTATCCGGTGTGGGTTTACGATCCGGAAACGCTTGCCTTTCTCGCCGTGAATCAAGGTGCAATCGATTGCTACGGCTTTTCCCGCGAAGAGTTTCTGTCGATGAAAATAAAAGACATTCGACCATCGGAGGATGTTGTCGCTTTGCTCGACGATGTTTCCCAATCTTCGCCCGAGACCAGCAGATGGCGACATCGAAAAAAGAACGGAACGGTGATCGACGTCGAAATAACCGCTCGTCCAATTTCATTCAACGGAAAGCAGGCCCGACTTGTTCTGGTCAATGACGTCACTGAGCGTTTGCGTGGCGAAAGAGCGCTGGAGCAGGCAAGAAACGAAGCCGATCGGGCGAACAAAGCCAAGAGCGAATTCCTCTCCCGGATGAGCCACGAGCTGCGCACGCCTCTCAATGCTATTCTCGGATTTGGTCAACTTTTGGAGCGACAAAATCCAACGCCGATCCAGCGCAATAGGATTGGACACGTGATAAACGCCGGACGTCACCTCCTTGGATTAATCAATGAGGTTCTCGATATCAGCCGAATCGAGGTTGGGCGGATGCAACTCTCCCTCGAACCGGTTTGCCTCGCCGAAACGATCGGAGAAACGCTTGATTTAATGCGACCGCTTGCTCAGGAACGCAATATCAAGTTAACGGCAGACATTGATCTGGATGATAGCGTGCACGTCCGGGCGGACCGACAACGTTTGAAGCAAGTACTGCTGAATTTGCTAACTAACGGGGTGAAGTACACGCCAATTTCCGGAAGCGTGACGGTTTCCTGCGCTGGAAACGGAACGGAGAAACTACGAATTCGTGTGGCCGATACCGGTCCCGGCATTGCCAAGGAGAAGTTAGCCCGCCTGTTCACTCCATTCGATCGTCTTGGTGCGGAGCAGTCGGAGGTAGAAGGAACCGGACTTGGGCTCGCGCTGTCCCAGCGTCTTATGCATGCGATGGGCGGCTCGATTGGAGTCGAAGACAGTCAGGGCAAGGGAAGCATTTTTTGGATTGAGCTTCCGAGAATTAAGTCGCCTTTGGAACAAACTCGTCCGCGCAAATCAAAAGTTTGCCAACCTCGACGCCGTGAGGATGGGAAGCGCACGGTACTTTACATCGAAGACAACCTGTCGAACTTGACCCTCGTAGAACAGCTCCTGGAGGAACGACCCGAGATCGAGCTGCTCAGTGCGATGCAGGGTCGAGTCGGATTGGATTTAGCCCGCCAACATACTCCGGATTTGGTGTTGTTGGATCTCCATCTCCCGGACCTTCCTGGTTGGGAAGTGCTCTCCAAATTGAAAGCCGACCCTTCCACCGCGCAAATTCCGGTGGTGGTCATCAGCGCGGACGCCACTACCCCTCAAGTGAAACGGTTATTGAAAGCCGGCGCAGCAAATTATTTGACCAAGCCGCTCGACGTCGCGGAGTTTTTCCACGTGGTCGATAAACTGGGGCGGTCGACTAATGGAGCAACGAAGTCGGCTTCGGTGCCTGATTTGATGGAGGTGCATTCCTGATATGACTAGAACGAACGCTTGGATCAACGACTCGGCGCAGCTCGCCAAAATGAAAATTCTCATCATCGATGATGAGCCGGTGAACGCCGCGCTGTTGGAGGAAATTCTGATTGAAAATGATTACACCCGCTTCGAATCAGTTACTGATTCAAAACAGGCGCTCGATTTTACCAAGAGTTTTCAACCTGATCTCGTGTTGCTCGATCTGATGATGCCCCCGCCCGACGGATTCACCATCCTGGAACGTTTGCGCCTCGAAACAGACGACACATTTCTTCCCATCGTCATTCTCACCGCAGATACAACGGAGGAATCGAAGCGCCGGGCCCTCGCCGCCGGAGCGACCGATTTCTTACTCAAGCCATTTGATCATGTCGAAGTGGCATTGCGGATTCGCAATCTTCTCCAGAGCAGGTTCGCCCATCTCCTGCTGGACAACCAGCGGTCCGCGCTCGAAGAAGCGGTCCGCGAGCGGACTTCTGAGTTGCAGGCAACCATCGCAAAACTCCAATCCTGCGTCCCGTCTAGTTGATCAACGCCGGCCGCCTTTCGCTTCGGAAACTTGTAACCGCGCGTCGATGGTGTTACCGCCGTGCTTGAATCGGACGAACCCGTCCTGGATCGAAATCACGCGAACGCTCGCCTCGCCCTGAGGCGTTTTCACGACCAGCCAATCTTCCTCGGCCAGTCGCTTGCCGTTCACGATTGCGAGTTTCGGATTTCCCAGCGCAATTGAAGTCACGTGAATGAGATCGGGGCTCAGCGGAATCAACGCGCCTTCCTTTCCCAGCGGATCCTTATCGCGTCCGTCAGGAGGACTGATTGCCACTACGATTGGAAAGTGACGTGACTGAATCCAATAAATTGTTCCTGCCGCAAATATGGCAAGGCCGAGGACGATTGCCAGGAGCGTGAGTATTCGCTTACCGGAAGAGATTTGTTCGTCGAGCACCTCGGTCGACGTTTCAGGTTCCGCAGCCAGCGAATCCGAGTAGATGATCTTTGATTTTGGTTCAGACCTTTGAACCATGCGCAGGCCCAGATCATCCGGATGGGGCGTTTCGCTGGAGATAATCGACGCTCGGCCCAGTTCGCGAATTTGCAAACGCCAAGTCAATTCATCCGATTGCGGCGAGCAACCAGGGTGGAGTAACTTGGAACCCAATGCGCGCAATGGTTCTCGAACAAGCAAGGACGCCTTTGGTGTTGCGAGATGTTCCGACACCGGAGCCCGCTGCCGGACAACTTCTCGTTCGGGTAAACGCCTGCGCCGTCTGCCGCACTGATCTTCACATTGTCGACGCCGAACTTACCGAACCCAAGCTGCCGCTCATTTTAGGTCATCAAATCGTCGGCACAGTGGAAGAAATTCATGTCTCGGTTAAGGGCCAGTCCGGCTCGGACTTCAAGGTCGGAGACCGTGTAGGCATTCCCTGGCTTGGCTGGACCGATGGCGATTGCGTTTATTGTCGATCCGGACGCGAGAATTTGTGCGACCGGGCGAAGTTCACCGGTTACACCATCGACGGCGGCTACGCCGAATTCGCGGTGGCTGACGCGCGCTACTGCTTTCATTTGCCCGACGAATATGAAGATATCGACGTCTCGCCCCTGCTTTGTGCCGGATTGATCGGTTACCGCGCCTATCGCAAGACTGGGGATGCGAAACGGCTCGGCCTTTACGGCTTTGGGAACGCCGCGCATCTGGTCACCCAACTTGCCATTTACGAGAAAAAGGAAATCTATGCCTTCACCCGTCCGCGCGACGAGTCAGGACAGAAAGAGGCACGTTCGTTAGGCGCAGTGTGGGCCGGCGGATCGGACGAAACACCGCCGGAAAAACTCGATGCCGCGATCATCTTCGCGTCAGTCGGCCCGTTGATTCCGGCGGCGCTCCACGTTATGGCCAAGGGCGGTATCGTGGTGTGTGGTGGAATCCACATGAGCGACATTCCATCATTTCCCTACAATGATCTTTGGAATGAACGCGTGATCACCTCAGTCGCAAACCTGACCCGCCGAGATGGCGAAGAGTTTTTCAAAATCGCGCCGGGAGTGCCGGTGAAAACAAAAGTGGAGGTTTTTTCACTGCACGACGCAAATACCGCCCTCGACAAATTCCGGGCCGGCAAATTGTACGGCACTGCTGTGCTCAAAGTTTCATAATGCTACTTTAATCAATGTCGTCGTCGCATCTTTCATCAGAACAGACTGCTGCCGGAGAATTTCAGCGCCAGGAAGATGCGTTTCGCGACTGGATTTCCAACGATGGATCGACGCCGTATCCTTCTACGGCCGGTCGCTATCACCTCTACGTTTCGCTGCTTCCAGCCAACCGCCCCGTAACCTCAATGGCGCCGCCGTTTTTTGGCTCTCTTGATTACAATTTTTTCATCCGATCGCGGATCAGATCCAAATTAGTTTGCACTTTAGCGTCGGTTGAACCGGAGTCTTTTTCGCGTTTTAGAATGTCGAACGCGCGCTGATAATTTTCCCGAGCTTCATTTCGCCGGCTTAAATTCGGAGCACCGGGGTAACCCAGCAGGTCAGCGAGATGGATATAACTAATGGCCAGAGATTGCTGAGCTTGCGCGTTCCTTGGGTCCGCGTCGGCCAGTCGCTTGAAAATCTGCAACGATCTAATTCGGTTCTCGAGAGCAACGGTCAGATTTTTCAAGACTGTCATCACGTTTCCCATCTTTTCGTCTGCGATGGCTGCGTCGCGGACAGCGTCGGTGTTTTGAGGATTACTTTTTGCGAGTGCTTCGCGAATCGTCTGCGACTCACGATAACTTTCCAGCGCGGCGCCGATCTTTCCTTGCTGTTCCAGGATAGCGCCTATTCTTTCATGAATCCGGCCTAACCAACTCTGAGTATCGAGACTGCCTGCATTAGTTTTGTTCAGCGCCTGCCAAATGGCCGAGGATGCGAGGTAATTAGCCATCGCTCCCGCCTCGTCGCCCGCATTCGGAAAGTTTGAATTTCCCAGAACGTCACCCACTTTGATGTAGCTGATTGCCAATGACCGCTGGGCGCGAACATTTTCCGGATCACTCTCCGCAAGCGATTTAAAAATCGCCAGCGACTTCTGGGCGCTGTTAACCGCCGCCGTTAAATCGCCGATCGCTGATTGAACGTCACTCATCTTCTCCTGAACAACGCCGAGAGAACGACGAGCCTCGGAGTCCGTTGGATTAGAGTTGAGAATTTGCTCCGCAATTCTCCGGGCCTGACGATAACTTTGCAACGCGCCGGCGGTATCACCCAGGTTCGCGTTGTTGGGGTTACCCTGGGCATTACCGATTTTCAGATAGGCCGCCACCAGCTCACGCTGCAACGAAAGATCATTACTCGCTTCTCGAGCGAGGCTATTCAAATATTCCAACGCTCGCTTAACCAGCAACTCCCGGGCTGCCGTGGACCCTGGAAGATTTTCGATCGCGCCGTGTAATTCGAATATTAGTGAATTGGCCAGGCGTCGCACATCGTTGAAGCGCCGATTGGCACGATGCGCTTCCAATCCGGTCGCGATGATTCCGCCAATCAAAGACAAGACGACGAGTGCAGCCGCTGCGACACCGACACGGTTTCGCCTAACGAATTTAGCGCTGCGATAACCAACCGTGTCTTTGCGCGCGGCGACCGGCCGGCCATCGAGATGCCGGCGAATGTCTTCCGAAAATTGCCCTACCGTTTGGTAACGGCGAGAGACTTCCTTGCGCATGGCCATCATCACGATGTTGTCGAGATCGCCCCGCAATAACTTCTGGCTTGTGATATCTGAGGCCTGACTTTTGCAAACCGCAGTGCTCGGGCGCGTCGGCTCTTGTTCGGTAATGGCACGCGCAACGTTGGCCGGCGTGCGATTGATCTTGTACGGTTTTTGTTCCGTCAGAAGTTCGTAAAGAACGACGCCTAACGAGTAAACGTCGCTC
>JAICWQ010000062.1 GCA_025934755.1 Chthoniobacterales bacterium
CGGGAAAACGAGCGCTCATCTCATTAACACCGGGGCTTCAGCCCGTTGCGCTAACCCGCACCAAAGCGAAACCATTTTAACGGTTTTCCGCGTGACTGATTACGTAACACCGCGCTGAAGCACGGTGTTAATGAGATGCAGCTTCGAGGGGTGACACCACAGAAGAAACACATTCTAGTTGAATGGAGCTTCGCGCTTTTCAACTTAGGCAATGATCAAACCGCTTTCTCGCTTTTGTCTTTGGTCGCTTTTCTGGTTGCTGATTTTAAATTTCTCCAACGCAGCTGAACCAATTCCGCCGGTCAAAACTAAATCCGGTGGAGGAGGACCGACGCCTTCGCCGAAAACTTCGCCCACCGCTTCGGCGAAACCTCTGCCGCCGGGCGCAACCGACGAAAAACTTTTCAATGGTATGCAGTGGCGGCAAGTCGGACCGTTCCGCGGTGGTCGAGCGCTGGCGATCGAGGGCGTTCCCGGCGAACCGGACACGTGGTACTTCGGCGGAGTCGCAGGGGGCGTTTGGAAAACAACTGACGCCGGACAGAATTGGACGCCCCTGTTCGACAAAGAAGACATTTCATCGATCGGCGCAATCGCAGTCGCGCCGTCTGACCACAACGTCATTTACGTCGGCACCGGTGAAGCGGCGATCCGCGGAAACACGACTTACGGCACCGGCGTTTATAAATCGATCGACGCCGGCAACACCTGGAAAAATGTTGGACTCAGAGACACGCATCAGATCGGCGCGGTCATTGTCGATCCAAGAAACGAAAACATTGCGCTGGTAGCGGCCCTTGGCCACGCCTTCGGTCCAAACAAAGAACGCGGGATTTTTCGCACGGCGGACGGCGGCAAAACGTGGACGAATGTTTTGTTCAAAGACGAAAATACAGGTGGGATCGACATCGTGTTCGATCCGCACAACCCGAATATCGTTTTCGCAGCATTGTGGCAGGCGCGGCGGCAGCCGTGGTTTTTCTCAAGCGGCGGCGCAGGCAGCGGACTTTATCGATCGGAAGACAACGGCGTGACGTGGAAACGACTGGAGGGCAATGGCCTTCCGGACGGAATTCTCGGGCGGATCGGCGTTTCGGTTTCTGGCGCGGACCCGAATCGTATCTACGCGATCATCGAAGCAAAAGAAGGCGGGATTTATCGCTCCGATGATGCCGGACAGAAGTGGTCGCGAATCAACGAGGATGGCCGGTTCCGTCAACGGGCGTGGTATTTCAGCAAGATTTACGCGGACCCGAAATCGCCTGACACGGTTTACGTTTTAAACACCGGCGCATTCAAGTCCGTCGACGGCGGAAAGACATTCAACCTCCTTCCCGCGCGTCACGGCGATCATCACGGCCTCTGGATTGATCCGAAGAATCCCCAGCGCATCGGCAACGCGAACGACGGTGGGGTGGCCATTTCGATCGACGGCGGCAAAACCTGGACGACGCAAAATAATCAGCCGACCGCGCAGTTTTATCACGTCGCAGTCGATAACGCCTTTCCGTATCACATTTACGGCGCGCAACAGGACAATTCGAATGTTTGCATCGCGAGTCGCACCGACTCGGGGGTAATCGGACCGCAGGATTGGTATCCGGCGGGTGACGGCGAATGCGGATTTGTGATTCCCGATCCGCGCGATTGGCACGTGATTTATTCAAACAGCGAGGGCTACGCCGTTCGCTACGACAAGAGGAAGGAGGATGTTCAGGACATCAGCCCGGTCCCAATGGATAATTCGGGACACGGCGCAGTCGATCTTCCTCACCGGTTTCAATGGGTCTCGCCGTTGATGCTTTCGCCGCACAATCCGGATGTGATCTACACTGCCGCGGAGTGTGTTTTTAAATCGACCGATCACGGCCAAAGCTGGACCCAGATTAGTCAGGACCTTACCCGAAACGATAAATCGAAGCAGCAACCGAGCGGCGGACCGCTGACCAACGACATCACCTCGGTCGAATATTACGACACCGTTTTCGCATTGGCAGAATCGCCGGTCGACAAAGGCACCCTTTGGGCCGGATCGGATGACGGGCTGATTCACGTGACTACGGATGACGGCGCACATTGGAGCAACGTCAGTCCGAAAATGCCGGAGTGGAGCACGGTCGACTTGATCGAAGCTTCGCCGAGCGATGGCAAAACCGCCTATGCGGCAGTGGATCGACACAAGCTCGACGACTTCAAGCCGTACATTTTCAAAACGACGGACCTCGGCAAAACCTGGACCTCAATCGTGAACGGGATTCCGGAGGGCGCGTTTGTGCACGCTGTGCGCGAGGACCCGAAGAAAAAGGAGCTGCTCTATGCCGGAACGGAACTCGGCGTTTACGTTTCGTTCGACAGCGGCGCGCACTGGCAGCCTTTGCAATTGAATCTGCCGCAATCGCCCATTCACGATCTCGTGATCAAAGATGACGATCTCGTCGCTGCAACGCATGGCCGATCGTTCTGGGTGCTCGACAACATCACCCCGTTGCGTCAGGTGAACGCATTATCCGCAACCACGGACTTCGTGTTGTATCATCCCGAAGTCGCGCTGCGTTTGCATTATCCGGAGGAGTTCGACAAACGGCAGCCGGTCGGCGACAACCCGCCCGCAGGCGCAATGATCGATTATTACTTGAAGACTGCGCCGAAAGATGAAGTGACGATGGATATTTTGGACTCAAGCGGCAAGGTCGTTAGGCATCTTTCGAGCAAGGAGAAGAAGGAAGGCGAACAACCGCCGGAGTGGCCAGACCGGGTTGAGCGGGTGAAAACAATCCCCGCGAAAGAAGGAATGAACCGGTTTGCCTGGGACTTGCGATATGATGATCCAGTTCAAATTCCGGGTGCGTTTTATGCCGGCACCGGTCCGAAAGGTCCGCTCGCGTTGCCGGGCGATTATCAGGTGAAAATAACCGTCGCGGGTAAGTCGCAGACCGCGCCGCTGAAACTGGTGATCGATCCGCGCAGCAAGGGCGCGGAACCCGCGTTGCAAAAGCAGTTCGCATTGTCCACCCAGGTAAACGATCGCATTTCGCAACTGCATCAGGCGGTCAACGAAATCCGTGACCTCAAAGCGCAGATCAAAACTCTGCATTATCGGTTTGACGAAGACGAAAAACTGAAAGCCTCGCTCACGGCGGCGGGTGATCTCGACAAAAAAATGTCGGACGTTGAGAAAGAGTTGATCCAGGTGAATATGAAAGGATCGGAAGCGAACCTGGCCTTCCCGAGCATGCTGAACGAACGCTTCGACGCTTTCAGTCATTTCATCGATTCGGGCGACACCAGTCCGCCAACGAAGTCGCAGCTCGAAGTGTTTCAGAAATTAAGCGGCGAGCTCGACGAGCAGCTGAAAAAGTGGGCCCAGATCAAAGCTGACGATTTGCCGAAAGTAAGCGGCATGATCAAACAGCTCGATTTGCCCGCCCTGATCGTTCCACCGGAGAAAACGGCCAGATCAAAAGACGCGAAGTCGTCCTAGTTCTTGTCGACGCTATATTTTCCCGGACCGATGAAAAGCAAACTCAGGAGCAGAATCGACATCTCGAAAGCGGGCAATCGCACAAAAAAATCGGCGCGATTGTGAATGACCGACAAAAGATGAACGGCGGTAACCGCCAGGGCAAAAAGAACGCCCACTCGAAAAAATACACCCAGAATCATTAGGATTCCGCCGGCGCAACCCAGGATGGCGCCGACAAATCCCCAGAATTCATAATGGGAACGAAACCCGAGATTGCGGACGGCCGATCCCAAATGGGCCCAGCTTTCATGGCCACTCCACAAAATTGGCGCGATGAGAATAATGAAAACCAATCCGATGCTCGCCCGAAACAGCAGCAAACCGATCTCGCGATACTTGCTCAGGAATTGGAGAGCAGCCATTCGCGCGAACTGTGGTCGAGTCACGTCTGGATTTCAATTGAAACCGTCCGCATGGTTTGATCATCGTTCGTTCCCGGCCAGCACAGCCCGTATCGTGTTTTTGTTTCCTCTCCCATCGGGACAGGATTAAGGTGAGGGCAACAATGAGTGTTCCCCGAGCGCGCAGCTTCCGTAAAATCCCGACGGATGCGGAAAGGCGCCTCTGGTCCGAATTGCTCAACCGCGAGCTCGTCGGTTTCAATTTTCGCCGGCAACACCCGTTAGGAAAGCGGGTAGTCGATTTTTATTGCGAGGACGCCAAGCTCGCCATCGAACTGGATGGGTCGGGACACTGCTATGACTTGAACCGCGAGGATGATTTGGACCGCGAAATCGAGCTCTATGAAAGAGGCATCCGTATTCGGCGATTCGATAATCATGAAATCTTCGAGAACCTGGACGGCGTCTTGAATTTTATCATATGCAAAATTGACCCGGAAAAATCGCGGTGGGCTGAACCTTCTCCTCCAGAACCCTCCCCTCAATCTTCTCCCTGAGGGAAAGGAGGCCTGCGGGATTCGTATGGAGAAAATCGACAAGGCGATGTTGCTCGCGATGCGGCGGCGTGTTGTTTATGGCGAAGATTGATAAAGCAGTGCTCCTGGCCGCGGGTCGCGGCACGCGCATGCGCGAGATGACTGCCGAGCTTCCCAAGCCGATGCTCGAAGTCCGGGGCAAACCCGTTCTCCAATACATCGTCGAAGGATTGCGCGACGCCGGCATCACAAGCTTTTTGATCGTCGTCGGTTACCGGGCCGAAGCGGTGCAGAATTTCTTTGGTGACGGCTCGCGCTACAAGATAGCAATCCAATACACGACCCAGAGCGTCCAGGATGGAACCGGCCGGGTGGTCGAGCTCGCAAAAAATTTCGCGGCTGATACACCGTTTGTTTTGGGTTACGGCGACATTCTCGTCGCGCCGGAGAATTACAAGCGAATCGTGGACCTTGGGAAAGACCTTGAGGCAATGATTAGCGTGACGCGCGGCGAGGATGTGAGCAAAGGCGGCGCGGTTTTTGTGAACGAGCAGATGGAGCTGGTCGATCTTCGGGAGAAGCCAAAGCCGGGAGAGCCAACCAGCCCCTGGTACAACGCCGGCCTTTATGCCTTTCGGCCAGGCATTTTCGATTTCACGGCGAAATTAATACCGTCGCCCCGCGGCGAATATGAATTAACCGATGCAATTCGGGAGCTTGCCCAATCCGGAAAGAAAGTCCAGGCGGTCGAGCTGACTGGCAATTGGGCCGACGTGCGTGATCCGGAAGTGTTGGCGAGATTGAATCAAAAATTGTAGCGGCGGCCTTTGGAGTGCGGTGCGTCCTCGCACCGCTTTGAAGCTCCGCTGCCACAAAGCGGCGCGAGGACGAGCCGCAGTCCAAAAGTCCTACGAAGTCTGCTCGGTGGGTTCCTCCGGGCCTTCTTCGCCAATCTCTTCCTCAATCTCGCGTCGCCATTCATGCGAAAGCCATGGACGAAGGAAGCCGTACAACAAATAGGCCAGAAACAGGACAGCGGGCATCCACTGATAAAACATCGCCGTAAAAATCAGTACGAGGAAAATAATCAAAAATCGCGGGATCGACTTCTTCGTTTTCCAGTTGATCGCCTTGAAACTCGGGTACTGAAACCGGCTGAACATCATGAACGAAAGAAAAATCAGGAGGGGCGGCATAACGAATCTCCATTTGCCAAGCTGGTGTTCGCCCTCGGCCAGCCAAAGCAGGAACAAGGTGATCGATGCAATCAATCCCGCGGCGGCGGGAATTGGAAATCCGGTAAAGTTTTTGTCGCTGTGATTGTTCGGTCGCTTTTCGCTATTCGCGGCAGCGGTATTGAACCGGGCGAGACGCAGCGCCCCGCAGCAAAGGTAAACCAGGGCGATGATCCAACACGCCGTTCGAAATTCCTGAAGGACAATACGATAAACGAGGAGCGCCGGCGCGACCCCGAACGAAACAATGTCGGCCAGGGAATCGAATTCGCGACCAAAGGCGCTCTCGTGTCCACCCAGCCGCGCCAGGCGGCCATCGAGAAAATCGAAAACGAACGCGCCGAGAATGAACCAGATCGCTTCGTGAAAACGCTCCGCCGCCGCATCTGCATTGGCGCTTTGCAAAAGCGCCCCCTCCAGAATCTTGAGAGTGGCGGTAAAACCGCAGAAAAGGTTGCCCGCCGTCATCAAATTCGGCAGCAGATAGATTTTCGACGGCGGTTCGTTCATGGCTCAGGGAGACGTGCGATAATTGTCGAGCCGCCGGCGACGTGCTCGCCCACTTTTACCAGCACGGTGGCGGCAAGAGGCAAATATACTTCCGTTCGCGAACCGAAGCGAATCATTCCGAAACGCTCGCCTTTCTTGACCTCATCGCCGACATCCGACCAGGCGACGATTCGCCGGGCAATCGCGCCGGTGAGCTGACGAACAACGATCGTTGCGCGGGGATTTTCAAAGGCCCAGACCATCGCTTCATTCTTTTCCGAACATTCCGGCCGGCGGGCATCGACGCACAAACCTTCGCGATGCTGGCGGAAAATTACCCGGCCATCAATCGGCGCCGGGTTGGTGTGCACATCGAAGATCGACAGGAAAATTCCGACTCGCCGCATTTTAGTTTTCAGAACTTCAGTCTCATCGACCTCCACGATGTCGGTGATCGTCCCGTCCGCCGCCGCGACGACCGCATTGGGATCTGCCGGGACAATCCGCTCGGGGTCCCGGAAAAAATAAAGTGTGTAGACAATCAGGACGACGAAAAGAAGGAACAGCCAAACGCTAAAAAGCAGACTAACCACCGCGAGAACGGCCAGGATCGCGAAGATCCAGCGAGCTTCGGTCAGGGTTTGGAAGCGCATGGAAAGGGCCAAGTTTCGGAGCACAAAACAGCCTGGTCAAGGTGGCAAAAAAGGGTGTGGATAAGTCGAGCCGCCCGACCACAATATCGTGGGCTTTGGAGGCCACTCGCCTCCAACCGGTAGCGGAAATAAGCCCCTGAAAACCACGAGATTATTTGTTGTTTTCCAACCGCTTCTCGCTACCTTCTTTTGATGCCAGCCCGAGCCGCCGTCGCCCGAATTGCAGACGACGAAAATTCCGACGAGAAAAATCGTCCCCGTCAGTCCTCGGGCGTTAACAAATCACAGAAATACGACGCGGCCCAGATCGACAAACTTGAGGGCTTGGAAGCGGTCCGGAAACGCCCCGGAATGTATATCGGCGACCCGGACGAGCGCGGGTTGCACCATCTGGTTTACGAAGTTCTCGACAACTCGATCGACGAACATCTCGCCGGCTATTGCGACAAAATCGATGTCGATATTCACGTCGACGGGAGCGTATCGGTTCGGGATAACGGCCGCGGCATTCCGGTTGATGTGCATCCGAAATGGAAGATGCCAGCGGTCGAGCTGGTGCTGACGAACCTTCACGCAGGCGGAAAATTCGGACAGGGTGCTTACAAATATTCCGGCGGTCTTCACGGCGTCGGAGCGAAATGCACCAACGCGCTTTCCGAATGGTTCAAGGTCGAGGTCTCGCGGGATGGCAAGGTTTATCACATGGCCTTCGCCAAAGGTAAAACGACGGAGAAACTCGACGTCATTGGCGAGGTCAAAGGCAAGAAAGCCACCGGAACGCTGATCACTTTCCTGCCGGACCCGGAGATTTTCACGATCACAACCGAGTTTAAGTTCGAGCGACTGGCGACGCGCCTTCGCGAGCTCGCGTTTCTGAATCCCGGAATCGAAATTAATCTCACGGACGAACGGACCGAGTCGGCCAAGAAAGAGACGTTTCTTTACAAGCACGGCATCGAAGAGTTCGTAAAGCAGCTGGGCGAAAACAAATCGGTGCTGCATCCGAAGCCGATCGTCATTGAACGGCAACGCGACGATGTCTTTGTCGACGTGGTCTTGCAATACAACGACAGCTACAACGACCAGATTCTGCCGTTCGCAAATTCGATTCCAAATCCCGATGGCGGCACTCACCTCACTGGATTTCGCACCGCACTGACGCGCGCGATCAACCAATACGCACGGGCCAACAACCTGACGAAGGAAAAAGACCCATCGATCTCCGGTGACGACGTGCGCGAAGGATTGATCGCCGTGTTGAGCATTAAACTGCCGAATCCTCGATTCGAATCGCAGACCAAGGTCAAGCTCGTGAACACCGAGATCGACGGCATTGTGAACTCGGCGGTTTACGAGGGATTGATGACGTTCTTCGACAAAACTCCGCCGATCGCGCGACGGATCTTCGACAAAGTGCTAACGGCAGCGCGCGCCCGCGAGGCAGCCCGCAAAGCACGCGAGACGATCCGCAAAGGTGCGTTAACCGGCGGCGGGTTGCCGGGCAAACTGGCCGACTGCTCCGAGCGCGACCCGGAATTGACCGAACTTTACATCGTGGAGGGCGACTCAGCGGGCGGTTCGGCCAAGCAAGGCCGCGATCGTCGCTACCAAGCGATCCTGCCGATTCGCGGAAAACTCATCAACGTCGAAAAAGCCCGCGAGGATCAGTTTCTTAAGAACACCGAAATCCAATCGATGATCACGGCGATCGGCACTGGCATCGGTAAAGCGCGTGAAGATGTGGGCGACGGCAACGGCAAACAGGAAGAAGGGCGCTTCGACATCTCGAAGTTGCGTTACGGCCGCATCATCATCATGACAGACGCCGACGTTGACGGTTCGCACATTCGCACCTTGCTCCTGACTTTTTTCTTCCGGCAAATGACCGACCTGGTTCGGGCCGGCAAAATTTACATCGCTCAACCGCCGCTCTATCAAATTAAACGCAAGAAGCGCGAAGAGTACGTCGATGACGATGTGCAGCTAAATAAAATCCTCATTTCCCTTGGCGCCGAGGACGTAAAGCTAAAGAACCTTGCTGACAAAAAGGAAATAACCGCCGCGCAACTCAAAGACATTCTCGAATCGCTCGAAAAATTGGCGAAGCTCAGTGAAGCGGTGCGGCGCCACGGCGGCGATTTTGAAACCTATCTGGAAGCACGGAATGCGAAGACGGGCAAGCTACCGAGTTACCTGGTCAAGGTCCGCGAGGGCAACGAGGAGACGGTGCATTATTTCCACGAGGAAAAGGCAGTCCGAAAATTCCACGAATCCAACCCGGACCTTAATTTGTTCGACATCCAGATAGAGCAGGAACTGTTGCCCCTCGGTGACGCCCAAGCGCCTGTTGCGAAAACAAACGGGGTGCGACGCCGGGCCAAACTGGTCGAGTTACATGAATCGGCGGTTATCCAAAAAATCATGGCCGAGCTGGCGCGCAAAGGTTTGAAGGTCGACCACTACGCGGCGAGCGATAAGCCAATCTTCGAATTGATCGAAGGCGAAGGGGAAAAAGCCACGACCCATCCCTTGTTCTCCATCCCGGAGATCCTGCAAAAGATTCTCGAGATCGGACGGCGCGGAGTGCAGATCAAACGGTTCAAAGGTCTCGGCGAAATGAACGCCAAGGAATTGTTCGAGACCACGATGAATCCGGAGAAGCGCAAACTGCTCAAAGTCGATTTGAATGACGACAACGCGGTCGATGCCGACAAAATGTTTACCATCCTGATGGGCGACGTGGTTGAGCCCCGGCGGCAATTCATCGAGGACAACGCATTAAACGTCCGAAACCTCGACGTTTAACCAGACAGGATTCACAGGATTTCGAGGATTTAATTTGGACAAAGATCACGAACTCACAGAAAAGGTAATCGGTCTCGCGATGAAGGTTCATCGCACGCTTGGACCGGGGTTCCTTGAATCAGTTTATCTGAATGCGCTTGTGCATGAACTCCGGCGGGCCGGCTTGTCCGCTGAGGTCGCTCAACGAATCACCGTGCGATACGAAAATATCATCGCCGGTGACTTCATTGCAGATCTCATTGTGAATGACGTACTCCTTTGTGAATTAAAGGCCATCAGTTCACTTTCCAAAGCAGACGAAGTCCAACTAGTGAACTATCTGACGGCCACCAATCGGGATTTTGGTCTGCTTCTGAATTTCGGAGCTCCCAGCTTACAATTTAAACGCAAATACCGCCGAAGCGCATCGGCGTCGGATGTCGATCTCCACCATCCTGTTAATCCTGTAAATCCTGTCTAGTTCTTGTGTACTCGGCCAACGAAAAAGTTGATCCAATAAATGTGGCCGAAGAGGTGTCGAGGTCGTTCCTCGATTACTCGATGTCGGTCATCATTTCGCGCGCGTTGCCGGATGCTCGCGACGGACTGAAGCCATCGCAGCGCCGGATTCTTTACGCAATGCACGATTTGTCGCTCTTCCCGGGACGGCAGCATCGTAAGTGCGCGAAAATTTGCGGTGACACCAGCGGTAACTATCACCCTCACGGCGAAGCGGTGATCTACCCCACCCTCGTCCACATGGCCCAGCCATGGGCGATGCGCGAACCGCTCGTCGATGGCCAGGGAAATTTCGGGTCCGTCGAAGGCGATCCCCCAGCGGCGATGCGTTACACCGAAGCCCGAATGACCCATCTCGGCGCGGCCTTGATGGTCGACATGGACAAAGACACGGTCGATTTCGTCCCCAACTATGACGAAACCCGGACCGAGCCGACCGTTTTCCCGGCAGCGTTTCCGAATCTTCTCGTCAACGGGGGAACCGGGATCGCAGTTGGAATGGCCACGAACATTCCTCCGCACAATTTGGGGGAAGTCATCGACGGCATTTGCGCACAGATCGACGATCCCGACATCACGCTCGATGGCCTGATGAAATATGTGAAGGGACCCGATTTCCCCACCGGTTGCGCGATTCTCGGAACGACCGGTGTTCGCCAGTATCTCGAGACCGGTCGCGGCAGCATGAAAGTGCGCGGCAAAGCCGGCGTCGAAGAAATCAAGGGCGGCAGAGAGCAGATCGTCATCACCGAGATTCCGTACAACGTGAATCGCGCGACCCTCGTGGAGCGCATCGCCGAACTGGTGAACGAAAAAGTGTTAGGGGACATTACCGCAATCCGGGACGAGTCGGACGAGAATACCCGTGTGGTGATCGAGTTGAAACGGGACGCGAACCCGAAAATCGTCATCAACAATCTTTATAAGCACACGGCGATGGAAGGGTCGTTCCCGGCTTTAATGCTGGCCATCGATCACGGCCGCCCGAAACTGCTCTCACTCAAGGAAGCCAACGCGGCCTACATCGAGCATCGTCGCGAAGTCGTTTTACGCCGGACCCGGTTCGAATTGCGCAAAGCTGAGGAACGCGCGGAGACGCTTGAAGGTTATCTCATTGCCCTGTCGAACCTCGACGAATTTATCCGGATCATTCGCGGATCGGCCAATCGGGAGGAAGCGCGTGTAAAACTGCTGGCGTTCGATTTTACCAGACGGCAGGTCGAACAAATCGGAATTTTGATTCGCAATCCCGCGCGCCTGACTGAAGGGCGTTACGCTTTCAGCGAGCATCAGGCCAATCAGATTCTCGATCTTCGTTTGTATCAATTGACCGGCTTGGAGCGGGACAAAATCGAGAATGAATACAAAGAGCTGATTAAGACCATTCAGGACCTGCGCGATATTCTAGCGAAGGAGCAGCGCGTTTTCACGATTATCAAAAAAGAGCTGCGCGAATTGCGAGATAAACATGGCTCGCCCCGCCTGACTCAGTTCGCGGTTGATGAGGGCGACATCAACATGGAAGACCTCATCGCCAATGAAGGCTGCATCATCAGCATCACCCACGGCGGATTTATCAAGCGCACCGCGGTCAGCGCATTCCGTGCTCAACGCCGCGGCGGCAAAGGGGTGATCGGAATGACTACGCGCGAAGGTGCGACCGAAGAGGAAGAAGGCGATTTCATCGAGCACCTTTTCACCGCTACGACCCACGACTATTTAATGTTCTTTACCGAGGCAGGTCGCGCGTATGTCGAAAAAGTTTACGAGATTCCGGAAATGGGGCGCGCGGCCAAAGGTCGCTCGATCGCCAATATTCTGCAGCTAAAACCGGACGAGAAAATCGCGGCTACCATTCGAATCCAATCCAAGAAATCCGGAACTGGCCCGGCGGCAGTCGACCAAACGTGGGATGAAAACTTTCACATCGTTTTTGTGACCCAGTCCGGCATCGTCAAAAAATCCAATCTTTCCGATTACCGAAATGTCCGTAAAGGCGGCATCATCGCTATCCAAATCGAAAAAGGCGATCGCCTGATCGATGCCAAGCTCACAAACGGAAACAACGAGCTTGTCCTGATCACCAAGGAAGGCATGAGCCTGCGATTTCACGAGGAACAGTTGCGCGATCAGGGCCGCAATACCGTCGGCGTCTGGGGCATTCGCCCGGACAAGAAAGATCGTGTCATCGCAATCGCGATTATTGATCCAAACGCGATGCTTCTCGTCGCCGGAGAAAATGGAATCGGCAAACGGACGACGTTCGATGATTACCGCAAACAAAAGCGCGGCGGCAAAGGGATCATAACCATGAAGACTGGCGCAAAAACCGGCGATGTTGTCGGCGCGCTCACCGTTCGCGATTCGGACGAATTGATGTTGATCACGACCAAGGGCCAAATGGTCCGCACACGGGTAAAGGAAATCCGCGAGACCGGCCGCAACACGATGGGCGTGAAATTAATGGATTTGCGCAGCGGCGAAAAACTTCAAGCGATCGCTCCTGTGGTCAGCCAGGCTGAAGAAGAAGCCAGCGCTGACACCGCGGACGAAAAGCCCAAAAAAGCGTAGAAGAGGGCACACTGAGGTGCCCTCTCTCCTCGCTGGAGGGGGAAATCAATAACGGGTTGTCGTTTGCTGCGTCGTCGTTGGCTGGACGGTTGTCTCTCGGGTGGTTGTCGTAGTCGTTTGAGTAGCTGGCTCGCTTGCGCAAGAGCTCATGAAAACTGCGACCAACAATGAAAACAGCGGAACTAGAAGTTTTTTCATAAGGTAATGGTGCTTACATAATCAGTTCGCGCCTAGCAGGTTCGGCAGATGTGTCGAAAACGCATTTTCATCAGAGCGATGGTTGGGTAGCGAATTTAATCTGCGACGCGGATGCGCAGTTTTTTCAAGGCGCTGCGTTTGCGTTTCGATTCCAGGATTTTCTTCTTCAACGCTGCCGGGCGCGGCGATTTACGGCGACGCTCTTTTTCGCGGGCCGCGATCTGCGCCCGACGCGCCGCCCGCTGCCGATCTTCAATCGCATCGATCAAACGCTCGCGCGCCAGCTTCCGATTCATCGACTGCGACCGCGAATCCTGGACCGTGACCCTGGTTCCGGTCGGCCGATGGCGCAGGGTCACCGCGGTCGACACTTTATTTACATTTTGGCCGCCCGGGCCACCGGAACGGGCAAACGTTTCTTCAAGGTCGACGTCCCGTATATCAAGCCGCGCCATTCGGATTGCAATAGAATGTCTATGCATGCTCCCAAACAATAAAAGAGCTCCCGGATCCGACGAGTTCTGTAAGTAATTTGTCAGACTGGATACGTCCACCTTTTATCGCTTCTCCGATTCAGGTTCAACAAATTCAATTCCCCCGGAAGCTTCACGGGCAATGGTCCAGGTGAAACTTTTTTACCGGTTTCGATTATCGTAAGTGAAGCTCTGGATGGCGCCGGCTCGATTCGTGTAAGTTTTGAACATTGCCCACGGCTTCGTAGGTGTGGACCTCTGTCTTCGCGTTCGGATACGTGATCTGGGTCGGTCAATTCATGGCGTCATAATCGTAGTTAAAAACGTCATCGCACTGTCACCTATAACTACGACCTGGACGGCAATCGCTCCTCGATCCAGTACCCGAGCGGGACGAAATTCGATTACGATTACACCCAGCGAAACCAAGTGGCGGATATCAAGCTTGATGGGCAATTGAATGCGATCGTGAGCTACGCATTTGATGCCAGCGGCAATATCACGACGCGCACCCTCGACAATAATACCTCAACCGCTTACACCGTGGATGCAGCAAATCGGGACACTTCAATCTCCTCCACTTTGCCCACCGGGCCAAAGCGGTTCGATTATGCGTACAACAGCGTGAACGATATCACTGCGGTGCAGCGGGACGCAGGCAAGGGCGATGCCTACGAGTACGATCTCACCCAGGAGATTAAGCGCTTTGCTCAGGACGGCGCCGTGGACATGACCGCGGGCACGATCTCCAGTCCAGTCGCCGACACGAACATGACCTTTGACGGCTGCGGCAACCAAAAATCGCTCAACGGCGGCGGCACGTTTCAGGTAAATAATTTAAACCAATACACGACATTCAACGGCGCGGCGGTTGGAAACGATACCCAGGGCAATGTTCAAACCTACAACGGCTGGACTTACACCTACGACGCGCAGAACCGTCTGAGATCAGCGACATCCGCGTCATCCGCGGTAAGCTTTTACTACTACGGATTGAATCGACAGGTTGCGCGCGTGACTAGCGGCGGCTCGGGCACGCCGACGCCAACGCCCACGCCTACACCAACGGCCACGATTTCACCGCTGCCTACCCCGCTACCGACCATCACGCCATTGCCAACGATTTCGCCCACACCCACC